>NZ_SYUT01000027.1:0-53534 GCF_005146325.1 Vibrio genomosp. F6
TTATTGGTTTAATGCATTATTTAATTAACTAATCATTTCGCATTTTGATTAAAATTCTTTATTTACCCAATTTTGGATCAGCTATTTATTTTTGACTCGCGAATTCACACTGAACTGCCTTTAGAGCAATGACGTGAAAGGAGATTGCTATGACTACCGAAACTGTTCAAAAGGAAGAAAAAGGCGGCTTTTTTGCTAACTTTAAATTCCCTTCTGCTTACACTATTTTATTCCTACTGATTGCAACTGTTGCACTTCTAACTTGGATCGTTCCAGCAGGTCAATACGACCGTGCTATGAACGAAGACCTAGGCCGTGAAGTGCCAATTACTGGTACCTATAAAGCGACTGACGGTAACCCGCAAGGCGTTGTTGATGTACTAATGGCTCCAATCGATGGTTTCTACGATCACAACAGCTATGAAGCGGCTGCGATTGATGTATCACTTTTCATTCTAGTTATCGGTGGCTTCCTTGGCCTAGTAACTAAAACAGGTGCTATCGATGCAGGTATCGAACGTGTAACCGCTCGTCTTGAGGGGCGAGAAGAGTTAATGATTCCGATACTCATGGCGCTCTTTGCTGCTGGTGGTACGGTTTATGGTATGGCGGAAGAGTCTCTACCATTCTACACGCTACTTGTTCCAGTAATGATGGCCGCTCGCTTTGACCCATTAGTGGCAGCAGCAACGGTTCTACTAGGTGCTGGTATCGGTACTCTAGGTTCAACGATTAACCCGTTCGCTACTGTTATCGCAGCAAACGCAGCAGGTATCCCGTTCACTGACGGTATCGTGCTACGTGTTCTTATGCTTGTTATCGGTTGGGTTATCTGTGTTGGTTACGTTATGCGCTATGCAAAAATGGTGCGTGCAGACCAAACTAAATCAATCGTTTACGACAAATACGAAGAAAACAAAGCGCACTTCCTTGGAAACCAAACTGGTGAGCTTCTTGATTTCACAACCACTCGTAAAATCATTCTAACTATCTTCGCAGCTTCATTCGGTGTAATGATTTACGGTGTATCGGTTGCTGGCTGGTGGATGGCAGAAATCTCTGCGATGTTCCTAGGTTCAACTATCCTTATCGGCCTTATCGCTCGCATGAGTGAAGAAGAGTTCACCACTAGCTTCATTGATGGTGCTCGTGACCTATTAGGTGTTGCGCTAATCATCGGTATCGCACGTGGTATCGTGGTAGTAATGGACCGCGGTATGATCACTGATACTATCCTGTTTGCTGCAGAAAACGCAGTAACTGGCTTGTCATCTATCGTGTTCATCAACGTGATGTTCCTATTAGAAATTCTACTATCATTCCTAGTTCCTTCATCTTCAGGTCTAGCGGTACTAACAATGCCTATCATGGCACCTCTAGCTGACTTTGCTGGCGTAGGACGTGAACTCGTTGTAACGGCTTACCAATCTGCATCTGGTCTAGTGAACTTAATGACACCAACGTCTGCAGTGGTTATGGGTGGTCTTGCTATCGCTCGTGTACCATACGTTCGCTGGGTTAAATGGGTCGCTCCGCTACTTGCAATCCTATTGGTTGTAATCATGGTTACGCTAAGTATCGGCGCTATCATGTAATCACAGTCTTGACTGTAAAAACCGCCTACGGGCGGTTTTTTTTCGCTCTGTATTTGTCTTGCTCAACGTCCTTTCCTATCGTCCATCACATGCCCCAGCTCTTACTCATGGGCATTACCTCTTCTACCGCATGCTGACCCATGAGTCGTCATGCTGACCCTTTTCTCTTTTCTTATCGCCAGTGATGCCTGGCCATCAATCTACAGGTATCGACATGCGAGCCGCTAGATCGGCGTGGGCCATTAAACTGCCCAGCCTATTCAGCCCATAGGCCTCTCCTTCAAATCTTCAAATCTTCAAATCTTCAAATCTTCAAATCAAGCATACACACGGAGACGTACCATCAAGCCATGGTCGCATCAACATCAACAGTAGAAGTAGAAGTAGAAGTAGAAGTAGACCAACAGTGTAAGTAAACCCCTATTATCTATGCGTGTTTATTAATTGATTTTGATAGATTTATATATATCACGGCCATTCATCCATAACATTTATGGCTAATTAAATGGTTGGAACATAATTAATGAGTATTTTTGAATAACTATAAAAAAAGAAATATTACAATATTATCGCCGACTCATTTTGAATAATAAAAACGACTCTGATTCGCTAAAAAAAACACAATTAACCCAAAATATAAAATGTGACCTACAAGCACTTTACGTAAAAAAGTTTTGTTAAAAAAACACACAATCCAATCTAAATGCATATAGATACACAGTTATAGTGAATAAGAAAATTGCATATCCGCATTACCACAGAAATTATTATTGAATAAATTTCCCATAAAAATCCAGCATTCAACCCACAACGGCATAAATAGCGAATAATTACGCGAAAAAACCACTAAAAACCCATGTCAATTTAAAGTAAATTGCTGCATAAAATTTGTTACAAGCCCCGCCACACAAGGGTTTCACGTGAATAATCTATTTGTGACTAACCTCTAAGAATCCTATTCACTCTGGAGTAATATGGGCTCCAGAAAGAAAAACTGGATATTTAAATTAATCCTTTATTCCCTACGAAATAATAATGTGCTTTTAAATATAAAAGCATTCAAATAGAGAGATAAGATTATGAGTAAGTTCTATGTAGGTTCTGAAGTTGGCCAACTACGTCGCGTTCTAGTTCACCGTCCAAGACGTTCACTTAGCCACCTAACACCATCTAACTGCCACGACTTATTATTTGATGATGTGTTAGCAGTAGAACGTGCAGGTAAAGAGCATGATGCATTTACTAAAACGTTACGTGACCAAGGCGTTGAAGTTTTACTTCTAACAGACCTTCTTGCTGACACTCTAGCAGTAGCTGAAGCGAAAGAATGGTTGCTGACTCGTCAAGTTTCTGATTACCGTTTAGGTAAAACATTTGCAAATGACGTACGTTGCTACCTAGCTGACCTACCAAACGTTGAACTTGCTAAAATCCTAACGGGTGGTTTGTCTTACGCTGAAATGCCAATGAAATCATCTTCTATGATGCAAAGCATGCACGCTCCGACAGACTTCATCATCGAGCCTCTACCAAACCACCTATTTACTCGCGATACTTCTTGCTGGGTATACGGCGGTGTTTCTATCAACCCAATGGCTAAAGAAGCTCGTCAACGTGAAACTAACCACGTTCGTGCAATTTACCGCTGGCACCCAACGTTCGCTGGTGCAGACTTTGTTAAGTACTACGGCGACGAAGAAAAAATGTACGACCACTCTACAATTGAAGGCGGCGACGTTCTTGTAATTGGTAAAGGTTCTGTACTTATCGGTATGTCTGAGCGTACAACGCCACAAGGTGTTGAGCAGTTAGCTTCTAGCCTATTCAAACATGGCCAAGCGAAACAAGTTATTGCAATGGAACTTCCTAAACACCGTTCTTGCATGCACTTAGATACAGTAATGACGCACATGAACGAAGATACATTCTCTGTTTACCCAGAAGTGGTTCGTAAAGACGTTCAATGCTGGAGCTTAACTGGCGACGAAACTGGCGCTGTTAACGTTAAAGAAGAAGGTTACTTCGTTACTGCTATCGAAAAAGCACTAGGCGTAGACAAGCTAAACCTAATCACAACTGGTGGTGACAACTTCACTGCAGAACGTGAGCAATGGAACGATGCTAACAACGTACTAACTGTTAAACCAGGTGTTGTAATTGGTTACGAAGGTAACACTTACACTAACGAAAAATACGACAAAGCGGGCATCACAGTTCTACCTATCCCAGGTGACGAACTTGGTCGTGGCCGTGGCGGCGCACGCTGCATGAGCTGCCCAATCGAACGTGACGGTATCTAATCGCCACCTTCAACTAAGCAATTCGTGTTAAAGCAACAAAAACTAAGCTAAATACTAAGGTCGGAATAACGATTTCGACCTTAGTCAGAATTCAAAGAGAATCGATTATGACTAAGCAAACTGTTGTCGTAGCGTTGGGTGGTAATGCACTACTACGCCGTGGTCAGCCACTTGAAGCTGATATCCAACGTGAAAATATTGAAACCGCAGTTAAAACTATCTCTAAGATCGCCGAAGAGTACAACGTAGTTCTAGTGCACGGAAACGGCCCGCAAGTTGGTCTATTAGCACTACAAGGTTTGGAATACAAAAAAGTAAGTCCATACCCATTAGACGTTCTGGGAGCAGAAACTCAAGGCATGATCGGCTACATGTTAATGCAGGAATTTAGAAACTACCTTCCTCAAACGCATATCTCTTGCATGTTGACTCAAATGACTGTTGATCCAAAAGATCCAGCGTTTGCAGACCCAACAAAACCAATCGGTCCAATTTACGAAGAAGCGGAAGCGAAAGAATTGGCTGAGAAATACCGCTGGTCAATTAAGCCAGACGGCAAACATTTCCGTCGTGTTGTGCCTAGCCCACAACCGACAGGCATCATCGAAAGCGACGCTATCACTACGCTTATCGATCAAGGCCACTTAGTAATCTGTACTGGCGGTGGCGGCATCCCAGTAAAAGAAGAGAACGGTAAATTAGTCGGTGTTGAAGCAGTTATCGACAAAGACATGTCAGCAGCTTTCCTTGCGAAACAGCTAGACGCAGATGCACTACTTATTTTAACTGACGCTGACGCGGTATACCTAGACTGGGGCAAACCAACGCAACATGCTCTAAGCGCAACCACACCAAGCGAATTATCTCAGTACGAATTCGATGCAGGATCAATGGGGCCTAAGATTGAAGCTTCATGTGAATTCATCAAACAAGGCGGCAAGTTAGTTGGTATCGGCGCACTTGAAGATGGCCTACGCATCTTGAAGGGCGAAGCGGGAACTAACATCAAACGCGACGCTTAATAGTTTAGAAAGATAAAAATACTTAAACCCCATACTTAATTTAGACATGCTCCCTACACCTATTGTCGTAGGGAGTCATAATACAAGAAGGAATACATCATGGCTTTTAACCTACGCAACCGTAACTTCCTAAAACTTCTAGACTTCACTCCACGTGAAATCCAACACATGCTAGAACTAGCAGCTGAGTTGAAAAAAGCGAAGTACAACGGTTACGAGCAGCCTCGCCTAACGGGTAAAAACATCGCGCTTATCTTTGAAAAAGCATCTACTCGTACTCGTTGTGCATTTGAAGTTGCTGCATATGACCAAGGCGCTAACGTAACTTACTTAGGCCCTTCTGGTTCTCAAATCGGTTACAAAGAGTCAATGAAAGATACAGCACGCGTTCTTGGCCGCATGTACGATGGCATTGAATACCGTGGCTTCGGTCAAGAAATCGTTGAAGATCTTGGCGCATACGCTGGTGTTCCAGTATGGAATGGTCTAACAGATGAGTTCCACCCAACTCAAATTCTTGCTGACTTCCTAACTATGCAAGAGCACGGCCGTGGCAAACAGCTACACGAAATGACTTTTGCTTACCTAGGTGATGCTCGCAACAACATGGGTAACTCTCTAATGGTTGGTGCTGCGAAAATGGGTATGGACATTCGTCTAGTTGCTCCTAAAGCATTCTGGCCTGAAGAAGAGCTAGTAGCTCAATGTCGTGAAATCGCTGAAGAAACTGGTGCGAAAATCACTGTTACTGAAAACGTTCAAGAAGGTGTTGAAGGTTGTGACTTCCTTTACACTGACGTTTGGGTATCAATGGGCGAAGCGAAAGAAGCTTGGGCTGCACGTATCGACCTAATGATGCCTTACCAAGTAAACATGGAAATGCTAAAAGCAACTGGCAACCCACATGTTAAATTCATGCACTGCCTACCTGCATTCCACGGTGAAGATACAGTAGTTGGTAAAGAACTTGCTCAAGAATACCCAATGCTTAAAGACGGCGTTGAAGTAACAGATGAAGTGGTTGAATCTAAGCACTCTATCGTATTCGATGAAGCTGAAAACCGCATGCACACAATCAAAGCAATCATGGTTGCGACACTAGGTCAGTAATTGATTATAGTTTGATGCATGAACCATAGTTAAGCGCATATTATTAGGCTCTCCTATTGTTCTTAACTGTCATATTGCGAGTAATATCTTGGATATTACTCGCATATTTTTTTGCACCGATAAAAGTTAAAGCCCAACAAAATTAATAAAATTCAAAATCTTAACGCCAACCCTCCTGACAAGTAATTCGCATACTTCCCGCATAAACTTTCACCTGAAAATTAGTTTACGAAAACGTTTGCACTGTATAGAATTCTACGTATAATCCTTCGCAATTTGCCAAAATAGAGAAAGAAATGAAGACGACCAATCTACAATATTTGATTGCACCGAGCCTGAAAATGGCGTCGTTATCTATTTCATATTTTTTCGAATTTTGGTTGTTATTGAAAAGATCCTATTAAAAGCCTCCTATTATTGGAGGCTTTTTTTTGTCTTAAATTTGGTGCGGCCCGCTATAGGGCAGCTTTGATTCATCAGTTTGTTTCGTTGTTAAAGGAAAAACGTTATGGCGCATTCGTTATTTAATAAACATATCATTTCAATTCCAGAGCTATCTCGTAGTGAGCTAGAGTTGATCGTAGAGACCGCTGGGCAACTTAAAGCAGAACCAAACCCTGAGTTATTAAAAAACAAAGTGGTAGCAAGTTGCTTCTTCGAACCTTCAACTCGTACTCGCCTCTCTTTTGAAACCGCCGTTCAACGCTTAGGTGGAACTGTCATTGGTTTTGATAACGGTGGCAATACATCACTAGCGAAGAAAGGCGAAACTCTTGCCGATTCAGTGCAAGTTATCTCATCTTATGTGGATGCCTTTGTTATGCGTCACCCACAAGAAGGGGCTGCACGTTTAGCGTCTGAATTCTCAAATGGCGTGCCAATTGTGAATGGCGGCGACGGTGCGAACCAACATCCAACTCAAACACTGTTAGATTTGTTCTCAATCTATGAGACTCAAGGAACACTGGATAACTTGAATGTAGCTTTTGTTGGTGACTTGAAATACGGACGTACGGTTCACTCACTGACCCAAGCGCTTGCAAAATTCAACAACGTTCGCTTCTTCTTTATTGCTCCTGAAGTTCTATCTATGCCTGATTACATCTGTGAAGAGTTGGATGATGCTGGCATTAAATACAGCATGCACAAAAACATCGAAGAAGTAGTACCTGAATTGGATGTTCTGTACATGACTCGCGTACAGAAAGAACGCTTTGATGAATCTGAATACGCGCACATGAAAGCGGCTTATATCTTAACGGCATCAATGCTAGAGCCCGCAAAAGATAATCTGAAGATTCTTCACCCGCTACCTCGTGTGGATGAAATCACAACAGATGTCGATAAGACCAAACACGCATACTATTTTGAGCAAGCCGAAAATGGCGTTTATGCTCGTGAAGCATTGTTAGCACTAGTCCTAAACAAAGAACTTTAAGCAGGGGGAATTTATCATGGTAAAAGAGACTCAACTACAAGTAGAAGCAATCTGTAATGGTTCAGTAATTGACCACATCCCTGCTCACGTTGGCATAAAAGTTCTGAAGCTTTTTAATATGCATAAAACCAACGAGCGCGTTACGATTGGCTTAAACCTACCGTCATCAGCACTAGGTCATAAAGATTTAATCAAAATTGAGAATGTGTTCATTACTAATGAACAAGCGAACCAATTGGCGCTTTACGCCCCAGCAGCAACAGTAAACCAAATCGAAAATTACAAAGTTGTCGATAAGCTCACACTATCGTTACCAGAGCAAATCAACGCGATTTTTGAGTGCCCAAACAGCAACTGTATTTCTCATGGCGAACCAGTGGAAAGTGGCTTCAAAGTTCTACTGAAAAAAGAGCGTGTACAGCTTAAATGTAAATACTGTGAGAAAGTATTCTCACGTGGAATCATGACAGAAAAACGCTAATTTAAGTCGATTTAAAGACAAACATGCTAACTCGGCCCATACTGATATTATAGTCAGTATGGGCCGTTTTTTATATTTAACACCTTTGCAATAACTTCAACTATTTTAGCGCACTTTAGATGTTAAAATTCAGAACAAAGAACCCATCAAAAAGCTTAATTATAGTTTTTTATTTGGTGATTAAGCTCAATAAACCAATATAAAGATACTGATAACATCGGCATACTAGTTAATAATATTTGCCTCTCTCATCGCCTTTAGCCTTTTCGTTCAACACTGAACCTAAGCTTGTGACTAAAAGCAGACTAATAAGGAGTTGTCCGTGAATACTGAAAACATACAGGCTACGGCGCTAACTGCCGACGATAAAACATTAACCGCTGCATGTAAGCGTTTACTTCAACAACAAAGTTTTGCGACGCAAAATGACCTACGTTTGCGTTTAATTGAACTTGGGTATGAAGGGATAAGTCAATCAACAGTATCACGCTTATTATCCCAATTGGGTGTCGTTAAAGTGCAAAACGCTTGCGGTAAGAAAGTGTACTGCATGACAGTGGAAAGTGCGCCAGTTCGTGTTGGCTCGTCGATCTCTTCTCAAATTGAATTTATTACACATAACCAATTAATGGTTGTGATTAAAACTCACCCTGGCAGTGCACAGCTTGTTGCGCGCTTAATTGATATCGATCCACACGGAGAGATCTTAGGGACTGTCGGTGGTAATGACACCGTGATCGTCGCACCAAAAGATGTCAGCAATATTGAAGCATGTGAGCGCGTCGTAAAAGAGCGTCTTGGCGTACTATAAGCTTTCATTCTATACAATGGCCTAATCATTAGGCCATTGCTCTTCTGCAACTCGCATCTCTGTGTTCCCCCCCCCACCACATAAATCATATTTATTTTTTAATAATGAAACTTATCCCCATAAAATCGGGTCTCATTGAGTTAATATACTTTTAACTTAATTCTAGTAAATTTCATTATGCGCGCACTCGTCACTCTGTTTTTCATTGGGTTAATGACCGTATCTAGCCCTGCCCTTGCTCTATTTGGTAACAGCGATAAATCCGCTGCTTTTGCTCCAACAGACAATAGTTTTGTGCCTGTTGATCAAGCCTTCCCATTGAACTTTTATCAACAAGGCAACCAAATATCTTTGGATTGGCAAGTCAAAGAAGATTACTACCTCTACCAAGATCGTATTTCAATCAGTGCAGAAAACGTCACTTTAGGCGATATTCAAATGCGCGATGGGAAACCTTACCAAGATGAGTTTTTTGGCAAGGTAAACATCTACACTCAGCCACTGTTTGTTGACGTTCCGCTGAGCGAATACCAAACTGGCGCACGCTTGATTGTGCAATATCAAGGCTGTGCAAAAGCGGGATTTTGTTACCCACCAGAAACCCGAGTGATAGACCTCAGCCCATTCAATACTAATGGCGATAAAACGGCGACTGATCCACGCCCACCTCAAAAGGCAACCTCAGCAATAACTCAGTCCGAGACTCCTGTTGCCGTAGTGCCATCGACTACTTTGAATCCTAATTCTGCGAATGTCACTCCGGCTTCAAACGATTCAAGCTTAGCCGATAAACTTGGCAATAATTGGTGGACACCTTTCCTATTTCTCGCGCTAGGTGTTGGCCTTGCTTTCACTCCGTGCGTTTTACCTATGTACCCTATTTTAACGGGTATCGTATTAGGGAGCGGCAAGCTCAATCATCGACGAGCATTAGGGCTATCTTTTATTTATGTGCAAGGAATGGCTCTCACTTATACCTTACTCGGGCTAGTGGTTGCTTCCGCTGGAATGCAATTTCAAGCCGCAATGCAACATCCTTACGTATTAATAGGTTTGAGCGTGCTATTTGTTGGGTTAGCGATGTCGATGTTTGGCGTTTATAACTTACAACTCCCAAGCAGCGTGCAGACATGGTTGAATACTCAAAGTAATAAGCAGCAAGGCGGCAATAGTTTCGGTGTATTTGTCATGGGGGCAATTTCAGGGCTAGTCTGCTCTCCGTGTACGACAGCTCCCTTATCTGGCGCACTGCTTTATGTCGCGCAAAGTGGTGATCTACTTACGGGTGGTATCGCCCTTTATGCGCTCGCAATGGGGATGGGGATACCTCTCATATTAGTTGCCGTATTCGGAAATAAGTTACTGCCTAAAGCCGGTGGTTGGATGGATAAAGTGAAAACTGTTTTCGGTTTTATCTTACTCGCGGCTCCAATATTTTTGCTTGAACGTATTCTTCCTGAGTTTTGGTCAACCGTGCTTTGGTCAACACTAGGTTTTGCGGCATTTGGTTGGCTGTATCACACCAAAAACGCCTTACCATTTGGAGGATGGAAACAGAGCTTGATCGGTATAATTGCGGTTTTAGGTCTGTTTGCCTCGGCGCAGCCAGCACTCAACTATTGGTTCTCAGACAGTAGCTCACCACAAACTAGAACAGAAACGACGAGCAGTTTTATCCGCGTGAACAATGTTACAGAGCTAGAACAACAACTAGTGGAAGCGAAAAAGTCAGGCAAGCCAGTCATGCTCGATTTCTATGCAGATTGGTGTGTCGCTTGTAAAGAGTTTGAGAAATACACCTTCCACCAGCAAGAGGTTGAACAGAAGCTAAAAGAGTTCGTATTACTCCAGGCCGATGTGACTAAGAACCAGCCACAAGACATTGAATTATTAAAGCAATTGAATGTTCTTGGCTTACCAACTATCGAGTTCTGGGACGGTAAGGGTAACTATGTTCCAAATGCTCGAATTACCGGTTTTATGCAAGCAAAACCTTTTCTTCACCACATTCAAGCTCATAACTTATAAAACAGAATCAACTTTTCAGAGTTGATTGATACCCGTAATTAAGCCGTTTACCTCTGCGTGAACGGCTTTTTTTTGAATCCAATGCAAGATCATGGGTGCATATGAATAAAAGTCGATATGCTTCAGACTTTTAGTGCATAAATATTGTTCAAAACAGGTTTAGCGATAATAATAAATTTAACTAAATTATAAAAAGTGTATAACGTCATGGATTCGACCTACACCATTATCATTGCCGATGATCACCCCTTATTCCGTAACGCCCTATTCCAGTCTGTACATATGGCGATCAGTGGCGCAAATCTCTTAGAAGCAGATTCACTCAGTGCGCTGCTTGATCTTCTTGCTAAAGGTGAAGAACCTGATCTGCTACTGCTGGATTTAAAAATGCCAGGAGCAAACGGGATGTCAGGGTTAATTCAATTACGTGCAGAACATCCCGATCTACCCATTGTGGTGATCTCTGCAAGTGAAGATGCAAGTGTTGTCGCACAAGTGAAAAGTCATGGTGCATTTGGCTTCATCCCTAAATCGAGCGATATGCGATCACTGATTAGCGCGCTCAATCAAGTCCTCGCAGGCGACCCTTTCTTCCCTGAAGGATTAATTACCAACAATGCGGCCTGCAATGACCTTGCAGAGAAGATCGCCACTCTTACCCCTCAGCAATACAAAGTGCTCGGCATGCTGTCTGATGGCCTGCTCAACAAGCAAATCGCTTATGAGTTACATGTCTCCGAAGCCACCATCAAAGCGCATATGACCGCAATATTTAGAAAACTCGATGTTAAAAACCGAACTCAAGCGGTCATTGTTTTACAACAAATGGAAAGTGAGCTCTAGACGATCGTCTTAAGATAAATCTTCTCTGATTCCTATTGAACGTTAGACCTTAGGCTAATTTAACAACAAATTAACATCACACTTTACCCCTCCTATCTGATTAAGCGCCCATTTTTCGGGCGTTTTTTGTTTTATTCCTCCCGACTAAAGTTGCACAGATCTCTTGATTTTAGGCTGCTATCTTCTAAATCGTAACATTACGTTAACACGGTAATTATCTACAAAAACAGTTTCTACGAAATGGAATCAAGGAGAAGGTCATGTCGTTCGAATCAACAGAACATGCTCAAGCCTACTGGAAGGAAAACTTGGGGATAATGGGGTCACTACTTGCCATATGGTTTGTCGTGTCATATGGAGCAGGCATCTTATTTGTCGATGCTTTGAATGTCATTCAGTTTGGTGGCTTTAAGCTAGGGTTTTGGTTCGCACAACAAGGTTCAATATATACCTTTGTCGCCTTAATCTTTATTTACGTTGTTCGCATGAATGCGCTCGACAAAAAATACAACGTACAGGAAGACTAGAGGCTAGAACATGGATATTCAAACTTGGACGTTTATATTGGTCGGTATTACCTTTGCGGTATATATCGGTATTGCTATCTGGGCTCGTGCTGGATCAACCAGTGAGTTCTACGTTGCAGGCGGTGGTGTACACCCTGTAGCAAACGGCATGGCAACTGCAGCCGACTGGATGTCAGCAGCATCATTCATCTCTATGGCAGGTATCATCTCATTCGTTGGTTACGACGGTGCGGTTTACCTTATGGGTTGGACAGGTGGTTACGTACTACTTGCGCTATGTTTGGCCCCTTACCTGCGTAAATTCGGCCAGTTTACGGTGCCTGATTTCATTGGTGAGCGTTACTACTCGAAAACAGCTCGTATGGTAGCGGTATTCTGTGCAATCTTCGTATCGTTTACGTACGTTGCAGGTCAGATGCGTGGTGTGGGCGTTGTATTCTCTCGTTTCCTCGAAGTTGATATTAACCTCGGCATCATCATCGGCATGGGTATTGTGTTCTTCTACGCCGTACTTGGTGGCATGAAAGGCATCACTTATACGCAGGTTGCTCAATTCTGTGTTCTCATTTTCGCTTTCCTTGTCCCTGCGATCTTTACCTCAATTATGATGACGGGCAATCCACTACCACAAGTCGGTATGGGTTCTACAATTACGGGTAGCGATGTTTACCTACTCGACAAACTGGATGGCTTAACGGAAGAGCTCGGCTTTACCGCTTATACCGAAGGTAATAAGAGCATGGTCGATGTCTTCTTCATCTGTGCTGCTCTAATGGTTGGTACTGCGGGTCTGCCACACGTAATCATTCGTTTCTTCACAGTTCCTCGTGTTCGTGATGCGCGTATCTCAGCAGGTTGGGCACTACTGTTCATCTCATTGCTTTACACAACCGCACCAGGTGTTGCTGCCTTTGCTCGTGTAAATATGATTGAAACAATTAATGGCCCGGACATGCAAGGTGTCTCTGGTGAAGAAGCACCAAGCTGGTATAAAAACTGGGAAAGCACAGGTCTTGTTGGCTGGGAAGATAAGAACGGCGATGGCAAGATGTTCTACTCGGGCGATGAGCGTAACGAGATGAAAATCAATCGTGACATTATCGTACTAGCGTCTCCAGAACTTGCAAAACTACCAAACTGGGTTGTTGGCTTACTGGCGGCAGGTGGCTTAGCGGCTGCACTATCAACCGCTGCGGGTCTATTACTGGTTATCTCGACGTCTATCTCACATGATTTACTGAAGAAAGGCTTTAGACCTAACATGACCGACAAACAAGAGTTGCTCGCCGCTCGATTGGCTGCAATGGTTGCGATTGTTGGTGCGGGCTACTTAGGTATTAACCCTCCAGGCTTTGTTGCACAGGTGGTAGCGTTCGCATTCGGTCTTGCTGCGGCGTCCTTCTTCCCTGCAATTATCCTAGGTATCTTCTATAAGAAGATGAACAAGGAAGGTGCGATTGCAGGTATGTTGGCAGGTATCGCCTTCACAGCAAGCTACATTATCTACTTCAAGTTCATCAACCCAGCAGCAAGCTCACCTGAAAACTGGTGGTTTGGTATCAGCCCAGAAGGCATCGGTACGCTAGGTATGTGTCTAAACTTTATTATCTCTATTGCGGTAAACAAAGTAACGGCTGAAGTTCCTGAAGATGTACAAGAGATGGTTGAGTCTATCCGTTTCCCTAAAGGTGCGGGTGAAGCTCACGACCATTAATCCAATAAGGACTGAGCTTGTAGGGAGCTCAGCCCCTCACGGAAACCAAAGCCGATGCCATTGCATCGGCTTTTTCATTTATTGAAATAATATGGGCTATGCTTAATGTTATGATTTACCCTTTATCGACTCGATTCAATATCGTCCTTAACTTCAATGGCTTGACTGGCTTGGCAATGAAACTAAAGCCGTTACCTTTAATTCCGTCCATCATGTCATCGGTACGATCTGCGCTAATGATCACGCCTTCAAAACTATCACCCAAACGCAGACGACACTGTTGCAATACCTCAAGCCCGGTTCTGCCATTGTCGAGTCGATAATCAGAGAAAATGACATCGGGCACCCAGCCATTCTCTAACGTTTTAAGACTTTGCATTAAATCGGTCGCGGTTTTCACTTCACATCCCCAACGAGCCAATAAATCCTCCATCCCCAATAAAATCTCCGTTTCATTATCGACACACAACACTCGAATATGATTAAGGTCTGAATTCGTTTCCTGTTTCAAAGCTTGCTGCTCGGGTTCCACATACTGTGACTTCTCTAGCGTCAGAGAGAAGACGCTGCCTTTATCTGGCCATGAACGCATTGATATTTGATGATCCAGAACATGAGCAATCCCTTTTGAAATCGCAAGACCAAGCCCTAACCCTTGATCGGAACGAACTTGGCTACCTCGGTTAAACTCTTCGAATATTTCTTGCTGTTTATCTTGCTCGATTCCAATGCCGTTATCCCACACATCAATACGAACTTGACCTTTCACTCGCCTTACCCCAAGAACCACTTTGCCTTTAGGGTTGTATCGAAAGGCGTTGGTCAGAAAGTTTTGCACTACCCGTCTCAGTAATTTAGGGTCAGACATGACATACAACGAAGAGGGCATCATGTGGAAATCGATCCCTTGTTGCTTGGCGAGAGCACTGAAATCAGCATTTAAATTGGCTAAGACATCATTAATAGCAAAACTGTGTACATTTACGTCCATCTTTCCAGATTCTAACCGCGAAATATCAAGCAAGTCGCCAATCAAATCTTCCCCTGCTTCCAATGCACTTTCAATGTAACTGGCCAAGCGCTTCACTTCTTTATCTTGCGCGACTTCCGTTAATGAAGATGAAAACAGACGAGCCGCATTCAACGGCTGCATAAGATCATGGCTCACCGCCGCCAAAAATCGTGATTTAGACTGCGACTCCAGTTCGGATTTTTGAGTCGCTGAGACTAATTTTCGGTTCAGGGTTTCTAACTCTTGAGTCCTTTCATGCACTCGAAACTCCAACGTCTCATTGGCATCTTTAAGTGCCTTTTCGGCCTCTCTAAATACGGTGATATCGGTAAAGCTCATCACAAACCCACCGCCCGGCATGGGGTTACCTTGCACTTCAATCACTCGTCCATCCGCTCGGGTTCGAGAAGAGGTGTGCCGAGAACCTTGCTCTAAATGATAAACCCGACGCTTAACATGCTCTTCTGGATCTCCGGGTCCACATAAACCTTGCTCTGCATTATGGCGAATGACATCTGAAATCGGTCGCCCAACTTGAATGAGCCCAGCCGGAAACTCAAACAACTCTAAATAACGCTGATTCCAAGCCACCAGCCGCAACTGTTTATCCACCACGGCGATGCCTTGGCCTATGTGTTCAATCGCCCCTTGCAGTAGCCCTCGGCTAAAGTCATACAGTTCAGACGCCTCATCGACAATGGTCGCCACTTCCTCTAGCTGCATGTTTTTACCCTGCAATGCCGAAGTAAGCACTAACTTTGCAGACGAGGCTCCAAACACACCAGCCAACACTCTTTCGGTATGCCGAATCAAACCGGAAGGGGCTTGCTGATTGGGCAATAGTACCTTGCTGTGCTGTGTCCAGTAGTGCTTGAAGGCAGTTTTCACTCGCTTTCGTCCAACAAAACGAGATGCCAACATTTCTAGTTCCGCGACCGTAACACGGCTTTGATACAAGCTGATGTTTTCGTTTTCTGGCATCGGTGTGCCAACAAAGGAAGCCGATTGTAAGCGCTCACTTAGGCTTGGACGAGTGACCATGGAGATCAACACGTAACAGAGTGCATTTAACGTCACACTCAGAACGATGCCCCAATCTGATGCTTGAAGGTTAAATTGAGCCAGAAACTCAGGCGGTGTGATCACCCACAGCAGCACATTACTTCCAGCGTCTCCAGCGAGCATGTCGGTCTGGCTCATTAAGGTCATCAACCAAATAATGAAACCCACAAGCAACCCGACATACGCACCTTTTCGGTTCCCCTGTCGCCAATACAATCCACCAATGAGTGCCGGTGAAAATTGTGCAATTGCGGCAAATGATAGGAAGCCGATAGCGGATAAAGAGTGAATGCTGTCGAGAACTTGATAGAAGCCCCAAGCACCAAGAAGCAGTAACAAAATGAGCGCCCGACGGATCATCAGTAACAGGCCAGAAAAGTGTTGGTGAGTACGCTGAGTTAAACGCATTCTTCTCAGCAAAAGAGGCATCACCAAGTCATTGGAAACCATGATTGCCAAGGCGATGGTCGATACAATCACCATACCGCTGGCCGCCGAAGTCCCACCTAAAAATGCCAGAAGAGCAATATCACTGGCTCCGACCGCCATCGGAATACTGATTACGAAAGTATCAGCAGGACTTGAGCCGAGTAAACCTTGTCCGACCCAAGCGATAGGCAGCACAAACAGCCCCATCAAAATCAGATAAATCGGAAATAACCAACGCGCGGTGTGCAGATCTTGCGCGCGTTCATTTTCAACCACCATCGTATGAAATTGGCGTGGTAAGCAGACAATCGCCAGCATGGTTAAAATAGTATGGATGATTAGTGTCGGTATATTAGGGGATTGATAGGTCAGCGACGCAATTTCAAACAGATCAATACTGTCCCGATTCCACGCTAAATAGATGATAAAGCAACCGACCGTCAGAAAAGCAACCAGTTTGATGATGGACTCAAATGCCACCGCCATCATCATGCCTCTATGATGCTCGGTATTATCAATATGGCGGGTGCCAAACAGCATGGTAAAGATGGCAAGTGCCCCGACAACAAACCAAGAGACATGATAATTACCATATCCGAACTGTTCGGCTAACTGAGGGGCAACAATATCCAGCCCCATGGTAATTCCACGAAGTTGCAACGCGATATAAGGCAAAATGCCCACCACCGCAATTAACGTCACCGCCACCGCTAAGCCTTGAGATTTACCATAACGGGCAGCAATAAAATCCGCTATCGACGTAATATGTTCACGCTTGGCAATTAGAATCAACCGAGCGAGGAGTCGCCACCCTAAGGTGAAGACAAGAATTGGCGCGATATAGATGGGCAAGAATGACCACGGGTTATTACTGGCTTGGCCTACGGTGCCGTAAAAGGTCCATGAGGTACAATACACCGCAATCGACAGGCTATAAATCCAAGGTCGCCAACGTGCTAGCCACTTGGTTTGCCGATCACCATACCAAGCGATCAAAAACAGCACACCCAAATAGGCGAGAGAAACAGGAACGACAATCCAACCTTGCATCCAGTATATCCTTGTTTTCACACCGCCCAATTAACCGCGCGTCAGCCGTTACATCAAGTGGCGTTACAGTCCATGTAACAAAAAAGCCAAAGCAATCATCATGCTCTGGCTTTTCATTTAACTAAGGATAGTTTTTGAACTCAATCAACTGGCTCTAATTCTGTGGTTTAGGCTCAGATTTTGTGGCTAAAATTGCATCATCTTGTGTATCCGTTGCATCTACTCGCACAAATAGAGCCAATACACCCATCAATGCCATCCCCCAGAATACATTGGCACCCCACTGTTCATAACCCCAGCCACTTAATGTCGTCATCAGTGCAATTACCGCCCCTAATGGAAGTGCATTATACAATGCCTGTAGTGCCACCATTTTATGCTGTGGTGCCGATTGGATATATTGAATGGCCGCGATATGAGCAAGCGCAAAAGTCACACCGTGCAGCAGCTGGATAACAACCAGAGCCACCAGCATCGTCGTTGAAGCCGTTAACCCCCAACGAGCAATCACACCAAAAGAAGCAACCAAAAATAGCGTTCGTAATGACCAGCCAGAAAATAAGCGTTTACTGAACGCGAATACTGCGACTTCGGCTACCACCCCAAGGCTCCATAGATAGCCGATGATGACTTCGGAATGCCCTGCTTCTTTCCAATAAATAGCACTAAAACTGTAGTAGGCGGCATGGCTCCCTTGAATCAAAGCAATCAAAGTCAGAAAGCGGATAATCGGCCACTCTTTGAGTAACTCTGTCAGTTTCGGTCTTTCTGCATGCTTTTCATGTTCCGTCACAGGCATCACATTAGGGTTACGCATTGCGACTAGCATAGAGAACAACACCCCTGCCATTGCGGTATACAAAATCATATCCGAACCATACTGCGCGACTAAAAAACCAACCGCAGTTGAACCAGCAATAAACGCAATTGAGCCCCACAAACGAGTGCGCCCATAATCAAGCATCTTTAAGCGACTGTAATAGTTTGCCATGGCATCGGACAACGGAATAATGGGACCACAACATAGGTTGAATAAGATCGTCGCAGCCACCATGAGCAAGAAACTGCCACCAGTGAAAAAGTGAAAACCAACAAAAATTAACGCTGCGAAGCTTAACCACCGAAGGGCGGGCATCAAATGTTCCACTTTATGAATCCGTGGCGTTAACACTAAATTCGCCACACAACGGGTTGCAAAACCAATCCCCATTAAAATACCGATATCGGTCGGCGATACACCTTGCCCCTCAAACCATAGCGCCCAAAAAGGCAGATACACCCCATACGCAAAGAAGAAACCAAGAAAATACTGAGAAATCCAGCCATAAGGAGAAGGGTTAAACATTGGCGTGTCCTACAAAAAGTCACATGGGAAGAAAGATCCGCGCAATTATGCACTGTCAGACAACATGAAAAAAGGGAATAAAATCGTAAGCGTATTTCCGCATTCTATAAATCAAACAATAAGGGCGATATTTTTCTCTCAGAAGAGAAACAAATTTCGTTATTAGACCAAAGTCGTCTGGAGGTTAAACGGTATTTTGCCACACTAGAGTCAGCCTCTTAATGTAAGTGAACTCTGCTATGCCTGAAAAATTCAATATGCAAGCGCCTCCTTTTGACCGACTCACAGAAAAGCAGCAGCGAACGCTACGCGCTTCATTAGATGTCGCTTACTACCGAGATAAAGAGACCATCATCGCCGCCGAGCAGCCGTCCCATTACCTTTATATGTTAATTAAAGGGGCCGTAGAAGAGCGATCTGCAGATGGCAAAGAGGTTTTCGCTCACTACGCTAACGACGATATGTTTGATGTTCGTGCGCTATTTGATTCTCACACCAAACACCAATACATCACTCTAGAAGATACGCTGTGCTATTTACTATCCAAAGAGGTATTCATTGATCTCTATAATCAAAACGGCCAGTTTTCCGCCTATTTCGATAACAACTTAGCCAAGCGACAAGCATTAATTGAATCGGCTCAGCAACAGCAAAATCTTGCCGAATTCATTCTAACCAAAGTGGATGCCAGCATTTATCACCCCCCAATGATTTTGCAACCAGATCAGCCGATCAATGACGTCACCAAGCAGCTAAAAGAACACGCTTTAGATTCAGCACTTGTTCAACTGTCTGAAGACGACCCTCGACGCATAGAGAACCCAACCCTTCACCCTTATGCGATCGTGACTCGGACCAATATGTTGCATGCGGTCATGCTAGATCAACATCCACTCGATACACCCGTCAGTCAAATCGCCACCTTCCCTGTCTTTCATGTCGATGATGGTGATTTCTTATTTAACGCCATGATCACCATGACTCGTAACCGCATGAAACGCGTGATGGTATGCGATGGAAATGAAGCGGTCGGCATGCTCGATATGACTCAAATATTGAGTTCATTCTCTACCCATTCGCACGTGCTAAGCCTGACGATTGCACGAGCATCCAGCGTTGAAGAGCTTGCACTGGCTTCCAATAAACAACGACAATTGGTTGAAAGTTTATTGGGCAATGGCATACGTACTCGCTTCATCATGCAACTCATCTCGGCGGTCAATGAGCAGATCATAGAGAAAGCATTCGAACTCGTGGTTCCACCAGCTCTGCATGATCAGTGCTGCCTTATCGTGCTTGGTTCCGAAGGTCGCGGTGAGCAGATCATCAAAACCGACCAAGACAATGCGCTCATCCTTAAAGATGGATTACAGTGGCAACAGTGTGAATCGGTCATGAATACTTTAACCCACACGCTGCAACAGCTTGGTTACCCACTCTGCCCCGGTAATGTCATGGTGAATAACGAAAAGTGGGTGAAGAGCCAAACAGAATGGAAGGCGACACTGTCAAAATGGGTAAAAAAGGCGCGTTCAGAGCAAGTGATGGATATTGCAATTGTCGCCGACGCTCATGCCGTGGCGGGAAATAGAGAGCTCTTAGCACCGATTAAAACGCATTTAAGTGAACTCATGGCGGATCAAGAGCTAATCCTCATGGAGTTTATTCGCCCTGCCCTGAATTTCTCCGTGCCACTCACCCTCTTTGGCAATGTGAAAAAATCAAAATCAGGCGTCGATATCAAGCAAGGGGGTATTTTTCCGATTGTTCATGGTGTTCGGGCTTTGAGTTTAGAGCACAGAATCAGGGTGAATAACACATTTGAACGTATCGACGCTTTAGTCCAACAAAAAGTATTGGAGCAAGAGACCGCGGACAATCTCAGTGAAGCTCTCAAACAGTTCTTTAAGCTACGTCTGGCTCAGCAACTTTCAGAACAACATAGCGGCAATAAAATCGACATTAAGCTATTAGAGCGAACCGAACGTGATTTGCTTCGCCACAGCTTGCATGTGGTCAAAAAGTTTAAGCAATGGCTTGGCTATCACTACCAAGTGAGAGATTAAACCAATGAACTGGCTCTCTCGAAAATGGTGGCACTATAAACTGCAAGGCTCCGCTTATCAGTCACTATTCGCTGCGCCACAACAAGGCGAGTTTGTCTCTTTAGATTGTGAAACGACCAGCTTAGATCCCAAGCGAGCCGAACTCGTCACCATTGCCGCCACTAAAATTATCGATAACCGGATCATCACCAGTCAACCTTTTGAAGTTCGTTTAAGAGCCCCACAATCGCTAGATTCTGGCTCAGTAAAGATTCACAAAATACGCCATCAAGATCTTCTCGATGGCGTCAGTGAAAAACAAGCCTTAGAGAAACTACTCGCCTTTATCGGCAATCGACCGCTTGTCGGTTATCACATCCGCTACGATAAAACGATTCTCGATATCGCGTGTAAAAAACAACTCGGCTTCCCCCTCCCCAATCAGTTGATTGAAGTCAGTCAAATCTATCATGATCAGCTCGAAAAGCGGCTGCCAAATGCCTATATCGACTTAAGCTTAGATGCGATCTGTAATCACCTTCAGTTACCCATTCAAGACAAACATGACGCACTGCAAGATGCGATATCTGCCGCACTGGTTTTTGTTCGCCTGACCAAAGGTGACTTACCCGAATTCACATCCGCTTACTTTAAACATTAACCCTATCTGCCAACTAAAACCCGCAGGAGCCGATCAACCTCTCATTTATAACCTAGTTAACCTCCCGATAATTAAGCATAAATCTCACACTCATCCTAAAGTCTAATTGTAGAAACTCGCCTACTGGCAGAGAGTTATAGGCATAGCGGTATTCAATATCAAACAATCACAACAACGCCTAAACGGAATTTGCCCAGAAGATAAAAGATCAAGGCACAAGGAGAGATGCAATGAGTGAAGCCCATATTTATCCAGTAAAAGAGAACATCAAAGCGCAAACCCACGCAGATGAAGATACCTACCTAGCGATGTACCAACAATCCGTTTCAGATCCAGAAGGATTCTGGGGCGAACACGGGAAAATAGTAGACTGGATTAAACCCTTTACTCACGTAAAAAGTACGTCTTTCGATACGGGTCATGTTGATATTCGCTGGTTTGATGACGGTACACTCAATGTGTCAGCCAACTGTATTGATCGCCACCTAGCGGAACGCGGTGATGAAGTGGCGATTATTTGGGAAGGCGATGACCCAGCAGATGATAAAACCCTAACCTTTAATCAACTTCACAAAGAAGTGTGCCTGTTCTCAAACGCTCTCAAAGAGCAAGGCGTTCGTAAAGGTGACGTCGTTTGTCTTTACATGCCAATGGTGCCTGAAGCGGCTGTCGCCATGTTAGCTTGTACTCGTATCGGCGCAGTCCATACTGTTGTATTTGGCGGGTTCTCACCTGAAGCGCTTTCAGGTCGTATCATTGACTCTAATTCAAAAATTGTCGTCACTGCGGATGAAGGTGTTCGTGGTGGACGAGCAGTACCTCTGAAGAAAAACGTCGATGAAGCGCTGACTAACTCTGATGTAAAAACCATTGATAAGGTCATCGTATTCAAACGTACTGGCGGTGATGTGGAATGGCACGATCATCGTGATATATGGTGGCATGAAGCAACATCAACGGTTTCTGAAATTTGCCCCCCAGAAGAGATGAAGGCGGAAGATCCACTATTCATCCTCTACACATCTGGCTCAACAGGTAAACCTAAAGGCGTGCTGCATACCACAGGTGGATACCTCGTCTATGCCACCATGACATTCAAATATGTCTTTGACTACCAACCAGGCGAAGTGTTCTGGTGTACCGCCGATGTAGGTTGGATCACAGGACACACTTATCTCATTTATGGGCCACTTGCCAACGGTGCGAAAACCATTCTGTTTGAAGGCGTTCCTAATTACCCGAACACCAATCGCATGAGTAAAGTGGTCGATAAACACCAAGTAAATATTCTTTATACTGCGCCGACGGCTATCCGAGCATTAATGGCGAAAGGTAACGAAGCGGTTGAAGATACCTCACGTAGTAGCTTACGCATCATGGGATCGGTTGGTGAACCGATTAACCCTGAAGCATGGGAGTGGTACTACAAAACCATAGGTAATGAAAATTCACCGATTGTTGATACTTGGTGGCAAACAGAAACAGGCGGGATCCTCATTGCCCCACTACCAGGAGCAACCGACCTAAAACCGGGGTCAGCCACTCGCCCATTCTTCGGTGTACAACCGGCGTTAGTCGATAATATGGGGAATATCATTGATGGCGCCGCTGAAGGTAACCTGGTTATTCTCGATTCATGGCCAGGCCAAATGCGTACCGTTTATGGCGATCACGAGCGCTTCGAACAGACCTACTTCTCAACGTTCAAGGGCATGTACTTCACCAGTGACGGTGCAAAACGAGATGAAGACGGTTACTACTGGATCACCGGTCGTGTGGATGATGTTCTCAACGTATCAGGTCACCGAATGGGAACCGCAGAAGTCGAATCCGCGCTCGTCGCATTCGATAAAATTGCTGAAGCTGCGATTGTTGGTGTGCCACATGACATTAAAGGCCAAGCCATCTACGCTTACATCACTCTTAATGATGGTGAATTCCCAAGTGCAGAGCTGCATAAAGAAGTCAAAGATTGGGTTCGTAAGGAGATTGGCCCGATAGCTACGCCAGACGTACTGCATTGGACTGACTCCTTACCAAAAACACGTTCAGGTAAAATCATGCGTCGTATTCTGCGTAAAATCGCTACCGGAGACACCAGTAACCTCGGAGATACATCCACCCTTGCCGACCCGAGTGTTGTTGATAAGCTGATTGCTGAAAAAGCAGAACTTGCCTAAGACATTTAATTAATCACAAGCCGCCAGCGTATTGGCGGCTTTTTTGATCCATTCCAGCTCACAAATATCCGTATTAAATGGCAGGATAACGACCATTTTTGTTAACTTGGTTACAAAAACCATCCCCCTAACAGAGAGATAAGACCAGTAAATTGCTGCCATTTGCGCTGAATTAGCTATAATCTGGTTCTAAATTTAAAAATCAGTGTTTTTTTCACTAGAAATTAACGCTGATTTGTAAATAATATGGGAATATTGGTATTCGTTTCACGATAAAGGAAGATAAGCCCAAGATGCCTGCAAAGTTAAGCATTCTACTTCTGAATGGCCCAAATCTTAATCTACTCGGTTTAAGAGAGCCCGCACATTACGGTTCTCAAACGTTAGATCAAATAGTGACGGCCCTGTCAGAACAAGCTAAGGAAGCCGAGGTGGAGTTAACCCACCTGCAATCAAATCGTGAATATGAACTGATCGAAGCAATCCATGCTGCATACCAAAAGGTTGATTTTATCATCATCAACCCTGCCGCTTTTACTCATACGAGCGTAGCACTACGTGATGCATTGCTCGGGGTTGCGATCCCATTTATTGAAGTGCACTTATCCAATGTTCATGCACGTGAACCATTCCGCCATCACTCATATCTATCCGATAAAGCAGAAGGCGTTATTTGTGGATTAGGCGCGCAAGGTTACCAATTTGCTTTGGCTGCGGCACTGAACAAGCTCCAGTCGAAGTAGTCTATTTATTACATAAGAATAGATAGATAGAACTAATACTTACCTACTCGGTCATAGAGTTTAGGTCACTTAACAAGACAAAGAGAAAGAAAAGATGGATATTCGTAAAATCAAAAAACTTATCGAACTAGTAGAAGAGTCTGGTATTGCTGAACTTGAAATCTCTGAAGGTGAAGAGTCGGTACGAATCAGTCGTAACCACACAGGCGCACCAGCTCCAGTCCAATACGCAGCAGCACCGATGGCCGCTCCTGCAGCAGCACCAGTAGCCGCGGCACCAGTTGCAGTGGCAGCAACAGCTGAAGAATCTGCACCAGCAGCACCAGCAGGACACCAAGTTCTTTCGCCAATGGTTGGTACTTTCTACGGAGCGTCAAGCCCAGATGCAAAACCATTTGTTAAAGTAGGCCAACAAGTGACTGCTGGCGAAACTCTTTGCATCGTTGAAGCGATGAAAATGATGAACCAAATCGAAGCCGATAAATCTGGTGTTGTGGTTGCCATTCTTGTTGAAGATGGCCAACCCGTTGAGTTTGATCAACCACTTGTTGTGATCGAATAATAGAGGTCACTCGATATGTTAGATAAATTAGTTATCGCAAACCGTGGCGAAATTGCGCTACGTATTTTGCGTGCATGTAAAGAGCTTGGCATTAAAACCGTTGCAGTTCACTCTACTGCTGACCGTGATTTAAAACACGTACTCCTTGCTGACGAGACCATCTGTATTGGTCCTGCTCGTGGTATCGACAGCTACCTGAACATTCCTCGCATTATCAGCGCAGCGGAAGTAACAGGTGCCGTTGCTGTTCACCCAGGCTACGGCTTCCTATCTGAAAACGCAGATTTTGCTGAGCAAGTAGAACGCTCTGGCTTTATCTTTGTTGGCCCTAAAGCCGAAACCATCCGCATGATGGGCGACAAAGTATCGGCTATCACATCAATGAAAAAAGCGGGCGTACCTTGTGTACCTGGTTCAGACGGCCCTCTTAACGATGATGATGCAAAGAATAAAGCTCACGCGAAACGTATCGGCTTCCCAGTAATCATTAAAGCCTCTGGCGGCGGCGGTGGTCGTGGTATGCGTGTGGTTCGTTCTGAATCAGAGCTAACAGAAGCTATCGCGATGACGCGTGCTGAAGCAAAAGCATGTTTCAACAACGACATGGTTTACATGGAGAAATTCCTAGAAAACCCACGTCACATTGAAGTACAAGTGCTAGCAGATGGCCAAGGTAATGCAATCCACCTAGGTGAGCGTGACTGTTCAATGCAGCGTCGCCACCAAAAAGTAGTGGAAGAAGCTCCGGCACCAGGCATCACTGAAGAGATGCGTAAATACATCGGTGAGCGTTGTACTCGTGCCTGTATCGAAATTGGTTACCGTGGCGCTGGTACATTTGAATTCCTATACGAAAATGGCGAATTCTACTTCATCGAAATGAATACTCGTATTCAAGTTGAGCACACTATCACTGAAATGGTTACTGGTATCGATTTAGTGAAAGAGCAACTGCGCATTGCTGCTGGTCAGCCGTTATCATTTACACAAGATGATATCAAACTGCGTGGTCACTCAATTGAGTGTCGTATTAACGCTGAAGATCCTGTGCGATTCCTGCCTTCTCCAGGCAAAATTCAACGCTTCCACGCTCCAGGTGGTATGGGCGTTCGTTGGGAATCTCATATCTACACGGGCTACACAGTACCGCCACATTACGATTCAATGATCGGTAAGCTCATCACTTACGGTGAGAACCGCGACGTTGCAATCGCTCGCATGAAGAACGCCCTTTCAGAAATGATTGTGGAAGGTATTCACGTGAACGTACCGCTACAGCAAGCCATTATGAATGACGAGAATTTCCAACACGGTGGTGCAAATATCCACTACCTTGAGAAAAAACTTGGCCTTCAATAATCACTTTTAGCTTGTACACAAAAGCTTAAGTGTTCGATATTGACGTATCAAGTACAGAAATATTGAAACATAAAACGCATAAAATGCTCACTTCGGTGGGCATTTTTTATTCTATTTTCTGAATTGTGTAGAACTCTGGTAGACTCTGCAGCAAATTTTCAATCATCGTGAAACGAAAGAGCAAATATCATGCCTTGGATTCAAATCAAACTTAATGCGACTAACGCCAACGCAGAGCAAATTGGCGACATGCTAATGGAAGAGACGGGTGCATTATCCGTCACCTTTTTAGACGCACACGATACGCCTGTATTTGAACCTCTGCCGGGGGAAACCCGACTCTGGGGAGACACCGATATCGTCGCGTTATATGACGCAGAAGCCGATACTGAGCTAGTCATCACTCTAATCAAGAACAGCAACATGCTTGAGACTGGTTTCGCGTACAAAGTTGAGCAGCTTGAAGACAAGGACTGGGAACGCGAATGGATGGACAACTTCCACCCAATGAAATTTGGTGAGCGTTTATGGATCTGCCCTAGCTGGCGTGACGTTCCAGAACCTGATGCGATTAACGTGATGCTTGATCCTGGCTTAGCGTTCGGTACAGGTACTCACCCAACAACATCACTTTGCTTAGAGTGGCTAGAGGGCCTAGACCTAAAAGGAAAAACGGTTCTTGATTTCGGTTGTGGTTCAGGGATCCTTGCGATCGCGGCGATCAAGCTTGGTGCGGCAAAAGTGGTTGGGATCGATATCGATCCTCAAGCATTAACGGCCTCTAAAGATAATGCACAACGCAATGGTGTTGCCGATCAACTTGAGCTATTCCTACCTCAAGACCAACCTGAAAATTTCACTGCTGATGTGGTCGTTGCCAACATTCTTGCTGGTCCACTGCGTGAACTTTCAGGCATCATCAAAGGCTTAATTAAGCCAAATGGTCAACTTGCCATGTCGGGTGTTTTAGATACACAAGCTGAAGATGTTGCCAATTATTATCGTGATGAGCTTCACATAGATCCGATAGTAGAGCAGCAAGAGTGGTGTCGTATATCTGGTTACAAGCAAGGCTAGATAAGACTTTACGCCCTAATTGACTGAAATTTATACAAATTACATAAACAAATTGTAAATGCTCAAATATTAGTCTTTTCACGGAGCGAAAAAATGCGTAAAATGCGCGCCCTTGCTGGTACAGAACTGTGATGATGTTTTGAAAATCGGAAATTATAAACTTAAGAACAATCTAATCGTGGCCCCTATGGCTGGAGTAACGGATAGACCGTTCCGTGAGTTATGTCTTCGCTATGGTGCGGGGATGGCTGTCAGTGAAATGATGTCCTCTAACCCCAAAGTATGGAAAACATCGAAGTCGCAACAACGCATGGTACATGAGGGCGAATCGGGCATTCGCTCTGTACAGATTGCAGGTGCTGACCCACAGCTTATGGCCGAGGCAGCTCAATTTAGTGTTGAAAACGGTGCGCAAATCATCGATATCAACATGGGTTGCCCAGCAAAAAAAGTAAATAAAAAGCTGGCCGGTTCTGCTTTGCTACAGTATCCAGAGATTATCGAAGATATTCTTAAGGCGGTAGTCAATGCAGTCGATGTTCCTGTGACATTGAAAACCCGTACTGGCTGGGACACAGAAAACAGAAACTGTGTCCATATTGCGAAATTAGCCGAAGACTGCGGCATCCAAGCTTTAGCGCTACATGGGCGCACAAAAGCTTGTATGTACAAAGGAGAGGCCGAATACGACAATATTAAAGCGGTTAAACAAGCTATCTCGATTCCGGTTATCGCCAATGGTGATATCGACAGTCCTGAGAAAGCGAAGTATGTGCTGGAGTACACTGGCGCAGACGCTTTAATGATAGGACGTCCCGCCCAGGGCCGACCTTGGATTTTTCAGGAAATCCAACACTACTTGGTAAACGGTACCACGATGCCTGCACTTCCTCTTGAGGAGGTAAAAAGCATTTTACTTGGTCATGTTGACGCACTTCACCAGTTTTATGGGGAGTACTTAGGCCCTCGCATTGCTCGCAAGCATGTGGGTTGGTATCTAAAAGAGCATGAGCAAGCCAGTGAGTTTCGCCGTACCTTCAATGCGATAGAAGCAGCACCGCTGCAACTTGAAGCGTTAGAAGGTTATTTTGATAACGTTGCATCATAATTACGAGAAGAGCTAGACCAAATATGTTCGAACAAAATCTGACTTCAGAAGCATTAACAGTGACTACAGTTACATCACAAGATCAAATCACTCAGAAGCCACTACGTGACTCTGTTAAAGCATCGTTGAAAAACTATCTTGCTCAATTAAATGGTCAGGAAGTCAGCGAATTATATGAGTTAGTTTTGGCAGAAGTTGAACAGCCACTACTAGACACTATCATGCAATACACTCGCGGCAACCAAACTCGCGCAGCAACTATGATGGGTATCAACCGTGGTACTCTTCGTAAGAAACTTAAAAAATACGGCATGAACTAATACAGTTCGTCTGTGATTTTACTTTGAAGCCAAGCTATTCGTAGTTTGGCTTTTTTTGTAAATGAAACAATGAAAGTGAACTAGACTAACTGCGAAAAATAACCATCAACGGTATAACATTAGCCGCAGTTTTTATTTGCTATTCGGATCCGGTCATCGAGTTCTAAACCTAGTGTGTAATCCACGATATATTCAACATAGCAAGAGCCTGCTAATGGTGAAAAATCACTATAAGTACCTTCGGTGCTCGTCGTATCGGCATCTTTTTTAAGATATATTTTAAATACTTTTTGATCCCCACCACTCTGGTTAATATTCCAATCATCACCAAGTTCAGTTACCGATTTAATCGTGCCACGGCTTGAAGGGTAGCCATAAGCAAATGAACATTGAACCTCTGGTGCTATTGGCTTACACCAAGCATCTTCCGGATCTCGTGGGTCCAATAGTATTACGCGATTTGTCACATCATGCTCATCAACAATCAACTTTCCATAGGCGATCCCAAACGATGATGATAATGCACCTTTAAGACCTTTAACCACGGATACGTCGGCATCTTCATTAATAGATAAAAACCTTGGCGCAGCGACAACGGTTAAAATAGCCAAAACAACAATCACAACAACCAACTCGATTAATGTAAAACCTTTCGTTAATTTCATTTTCACGTCTACTAACTGAACAACAAATGGGCACGTATTCTATCTGAAGTATCAAAGACTAAATAGAATTCATTAAGGCCAAGCTCTTTTCTTACCACCAATACCACCCGCTTGTAGCATATCGATAATTTTCTTTGATTTATCTTCCAACACCTTTAAGCGTCGAGTAACTTCAACTTTACCCTCACCATCTAACTGTTGCATTGATTTATCAAGGTGTGTTTTTTCTTGAATCATCTTAACCAGCTGTATATTTTGCTTTTCAAGCTTATCGACTTTTCCAGCCAATTCAGACAAGGTGCGATTCTGAGCCGTCAGCTGAGCTTCAATTTTGCTAAACGCCGTTAAAATTTGCGCTACATTTTGATCTGCCATTCTTTGCTCCAAATAAAACACACTATAGCAGTGTAGTTGATCTCGCCGTCAAATATCGAAAGAGCCTAGACAAAACCCTCATTATTCTAATGCAGCCAAGATAGAACAGTGGCTCGCATCATCGTCAACATGCCCACAACAGGCGTCATTAATCTTTTTCAATGCACTTCTGATCTTCGTCAATTCTGCAATCTTCTCATCAATCATATCGAGCTTAGAAGACGTGATCGATTTTACTTCCGCACAACTATGCTGTGTTGCTTCCAACTTAATCTCTAATAGCTCTTTTATCTCGTCCAAACTTAACCCTAGAGATTTTGCTTTTAAGATGAAGGTAACTTGTTGCTGATTTTTTTCATTATATAGACGATACCCAGATTCACTTCGCCCAGCAGGATGAAGCAACTGGTTTTTCTCATAGAAACGTAGCGTATCAGTACTTACACCACAACGTTTTGCCAATTCTCCTATCTGAAACATAATGTCCTCTATTAACCATTTCGTTACTTTTAAGCGCCTAAATGCACTTTTTTATAATTATTTTTGAGATGCCAATCGATTGCGCGAGCTTTTATGTCATTAATTGGTTAGAATGTGCGCCATCAAATTTGAGTTACAGATACACTCCATTAACGCAAAAGGTCTTTACCAAAATAAACCCAGTTTTTAATGTATGACTTTAAAATGCAATAAGAACAGGTTCATTTTTTGGCAAATATCTTTAGTTTAACTTTAACTCCGTGAATTTGAGGAAGATGGAAGCATGAATAACGCTCGCCCTATTCGCCGCGCTCTTATCAGCGTATCAGACAAAACTGGTATCGTTGAGTTTGCACAAGCTCTAACTAACCGTGGTGTAGATATATTATCGACAGGCGGTACCGCTCGCCTGCTTGCTGAAAAAGGCATCTCTGTGACAGAAGTATCTGACTACACTGGTTTCCCTGAAATGATGGATGGCCGTGTTAAGACTCTGCACCCGAAAGTTCACGGTGGCGTGCTTGGCCGTCGTGGCCAAGATGATGACGTAATGGCCACTCACGGTATCAACCCTATCGATATGGTTGTGGTAAACCTATACCCATTCGCAGAAACCGTTGCTAAAGAAGGTTGTACCCTCGCTGACGCTGTTGAAAACATCGACATCGGTGGCCCTACAATGGTTCGCTCTGCAGCGAAAAACCACAAAGATGTAACTATCGTGGTTAACGCACACGACTACGAGCGCGTTGTTGCTGAAATGGACGCGAACGAGAAATCTCTAACGCTAGAGACTCGCTTCGACCTCGCTATCGCAGCATTCGAGCACACAGCTTCTTACGACGGCATGATAGCTAACTACTTCGGTACTATGGTTCCTAGCTACGGCGAGAACAAGGAAGGCGATACTGAATCGAAATTCCCTCGCACGTTCAACCAACAGTTCGAGAAAAAACAAGACATGCGCTACGGTGAGAACAGCCACCAAGCTGCTGCATTCTATGTTGAAGCGAACCCTGAAGAAGCATCTGTTTCTACTGCTCGCCAAATTCAAGGTAAAGCCCTTTCTTACAACAACATCGCTGACACCGACGCAGCACTTGAGTGTGTGAAAGAGTTCGACCAGCCAGCATGTGTGATCGTTAAGCACGCTAACCCATGTGGTGTAGCACTAGGTGAAGACATCCTAGAAGCTTACGACCGTGCATTCAAAACAGACCCAACGTCTGCATTTGGCGGCATCATCGCATTCAACCGTGAACTAGACGCAGCTACAGCAACGGCTATCACTGAGCGCCAATTCGTTGAAGTTATCATTGCACCTTCTGTTTCTGCTGAGGCAGTAGAAATCGTAGCGGCTAAGAAAAACCTTCGCCTGCTTGAGTGTGGTGAGTGGACAACGAAGACGACTGGTTTTGACGTGAAACGCGTTAACGGTGGCTTACTAGTACAAGATCGCGACCAAGGCATGGTGTCTGAAGACGACCTAAAAGTCGTTTCTAAGCGCCAACCTACAGCTGAAGAGCTAAAAGATGCACTATTCTGCTGGAAAGTAGCGAAGTACGTTAAGTCTAACGCTATCGTTTACTCGAAAGGTGACATGACGATTGGTGTCGGCGCTGGCCAAATGAGCCGCGTTTACTCTGCGAAAATAGCAGGCATCAAAGCGGCTGACGAAGGTCTACAAGTTGAAGGTTGTGTGATGGCATCTGACGCGTTCTTCCCATTCCGTGACGGTATCGACGCGGCAGCAGAAGCAGGCATCAAGTGCGTTATCCAGCCAGGCGGCTCTATGCGTGATGATGAAGTTATCGCAGCAGCAGACGAACATGGCATGGCGATGATCTTTACTGGTATGCGTCACTTCCGCCACTAATTCTCTTGTCATCATTGGGGCGGTAACTGCGTTGACTACGCTCGCTTACCCTAATCACATAGCGAGCTATGCTCATAGGGATAAGCTCGCTTGTCGCCTTGTTAGCGCTCCCACTGATTTAAAGAGACCTCGAATAGTTGAATGACGCAAGCACCAACTACTTTGAGCAAAACTTATTTAATTTAGCTAATTTGAAATACTCTTAATTTAGAAATTTTCATTTTAGAGCAAAGCCATATTGATAAGGTCAAGGAGAGCTCGCGGAGTTTATAAGTATAAATGAGCAAGCTCGACACAGAGATTAGCAATATGGCGCAGCTATCAAGGGATAAATAAATGAATGTATTGATTATTGGTGCCGGCGGTCGTGAGCACGCACTAGGTTGGAAAGCAGCACAAAACCCAAACGTTGAAACGGTATTCATCGCTCCAGGTAACGCAGGCACTGCGCTTGAGCCGAAACTTGAGAACGTAAACATCGGTGTTGAAGACATCGCAGGTTTAGTCGCGTTTGCTCAAGAGAAAAAAATCGAACTGACTATTGTTGGCCCTGAAGCGCCACTGGTTATTGGTGTGGTTGACGCATTCCGCGAAGTCGGTCTGCCGATCTTTGGCCCAACTCAAGCAGCAGCGCAGCTTGAAGGCTCTAAAGCATTCACTAAAGACTTCCTAGCTCGTCATGACATCCCAACGGGTTATTACGCAAACTTCACTGAGATTGACCCAGCTATCGCTTACGTACGTGAGCAAGGTGCACCAATCGTCGTAAAAGCTGACGGTCTTGCGGCGGGTAAAGGCGTTATCGTTGCGATGACGCTTGAAGAAGCTGAAGACGCAATCAAAGATATGCTAGCGGGCAACGCATTTGGCGAAGCAGGCAGCCGCGTGGTTATCGAAGAGTTCCTTGAAGGCGAAGAAGCAAGCTTCATCGTAATGGTTGATGGTTCTAGCGTTCTGCCTATGGCCACCAGCCAAGACCACAAACGTGTTGGCGACAAAGACACGGGTCCTAATACTGGCGGCATGGGTGCTTACTCTCCTGCTCCAGTGGTAACTCCTGAAATCCACAACCGTATCCTTGAGGAAGTTATCTACCCAACGGTACGTGGCATGGATGCAGAAGGTGCACCTTACACCGGTTTCCTTTACGCAGGCCTAATGATCGATGCTGACGGCACACCTAAGGTTATCGAATACAACTGCCGCTTCGGCGATCCAGAAACGCAACCTATCATGATGCGTATGGAATCGGATCTTGTTGAGCTTTGCCTAATGGCTATCGACGAGAAACTCGATGAAGCAGAGTCTAAATGGGATCCACGAGCGTCTATCGGTGTGGTTCTTGCGGCTGGCGGTTACCCTGCTGACTACGCAAAAGGTGATGTAATTTCACTACCAACAAGCGAAGTTGAAGGCCAAAAGGTTTTCCACGCTGGTACTGCGAATAACACTGCTGGTGACGTGATCACCGACGGGGGACGAGTACTATGTGCTACCGCTCTGGGAAATAGCGTATCTGAAGCTCAGGAACGTGCTTACGCGTTAACAAAGCAAGTAAGCTGGAATGGCATGTTCCACCGCAATGACATTGGTTACCGTGCGATTGAGCGCGAAAACGAGCTAAAATAATCCGGCCCGTTAATGTGACACAAAAAAGGCGCTCAATGAGCGCCTTTTTTTAATTCTTAATCATCTTCTTGCTAGTCAAGCAACGATGTTCTTTCAATACAGTCGTGATCGTCATCGGCAAGCATCAACAACTCTGTCACTTCAAGCTTACGATTTGATTGCCTACCTAAAAACGCCACATAGCTATCAATGGAGGCTAAACGGTTTATCACAAAGCTCGGTAACGTTTGATTAAATTCAAATTTATTAAACTCGCGTCCAGAGCACGTTTCAAACTCGCTGCCGTCCCAATAACCTTGAATGAGCTCTACACCATCTCTATTCTGCTGTTTTGTTGTATCAATAATAGCGAGCGACTCTTGTTGATAACGCTGCAATTGTTCACGTTGCAAAGGCAATACTTTTCCATTCAAACGGTATTGCTGATAAATCGCGTCACCTTCTTTATTAAAACGAACATGAATGCGATATGGCACCAAGCCGTTGTCAGAAAAGCTGAGCTGTTGACCTTCTCGAATGAATTCACGCAGTTGATTTTCATCCCATCGGTAATCAGATTTATACCAACCGTAATCCCCGGCACTCACATAATCAGCGGCGGTGTTTGGTTTGGTTAACTTTTCGGTGTACCAATAGAAGCTTGTTGCATCACCCATAGACAGGCCGCCAGAATACTCTGAAAACTGATCTAAATTAGGGCGTGGTGATGTCGTGGAACATCCAAGTAGGAAAGAAGTGAGTACAGAAGCTAAAAGAAGTTTTTTCATTAAGGAATCACGCCGAGATAAAAGTACCTCGGCGTAGTCTAAATTATTTCACTGAATCTTTCAGTGCTTTACCAGCAACAAACGCAGGAACATTTGCAGCAGCAATTTGGATCTCATCACCAGTCTTAGGATTACGGCCAGTACGTGCATTGCGATGGTTCACTTTGAATGTACCAAAACCAATTAGTTGGACTTGGTCACCTTCTTTAAGAGCGTCAGTTACGCCACCAAGAGTTGCTTCAAGTGCCGCTTTTGCTTGTGCTTTAGAAAGGTCTGCTTTTTCAGCAATAAAGTCGATTAATTGGGTCTTGTTCATTAGGTTTCCCTTCTCATAGGTTATCGAATTCAACTCACTCTAAAACATAAATGCCCCATCTGGCAAAGGTTTGTCATCGATCTTTAGTCCCAATGCCGTACTTTTAACCATAATATGAGTAATAACTCACAATTTGTTACCTATTAACCTTCTCCATGCCTTGTTTTTACTGCTTTGAGAACCAATTTATAGAGTCTCAGTTGCAGTAAAACCGTTGAAAACGTGTGCAATTGAGACCTTAATTATTTTTATATAGAGGCATTATGCTGCTGTTAATTATCTACATCTCCATCGCAATTGGAGTGTCATTCATCTGTTCAGTTCTCGAAGCGGTATTACTGAGTATCAGCCCTAGTTACATCGCACAACTGCGCCAACAAGAACACCCTGCGGCTGAAGCGTTATCTAAACTGAAATCAGACATTGACCGACCATTAGCGTCGATCTTAACTTTAAATACCATCGCACACACTATTGGTGCCGCGACGGCAGGTGCTCAAGCTTCTGTAGTTTTCGGCAGTCAATGGCTTGGTGTTTTTTCAGCTGTGTTAACTCTGGGGATTTTAGTTTTTTCTGAAATTGTTCCGAAAACAATCGGTGCCACTTATTGGCGTCAACTCTCTCCAATGACGGCAACCACACTGCGCTGGATGGTATGGGCATTGACTCCTTTTGTATGGTTCTCAGAACAAATCACCAAACGTTTGGCGCGAGGGCATGTAGCGCCCAAAATGCGTGATGAATTATCCGCAATGGCAATTCTCGCCAAAGAAAGCGGCGAATTTGCAGAAGGTGAATCTAAAATTCTAAGTAATTTACTGGGTATCCAAGAAGTACCGGTCACCCAAGTCATGACGCCAAGAACGGTCGTTTTTCGGGTCGATGCAGAGATAAGCATCAATGATTTTCTTAATCATCATAAAGACACACCATTCTCTCGCCCTTTAATATACAGCGAGCAGAAAGACAATATCATCGGGTTTGTGCACCGACTTGAGTTATTCAGGCTCCAGCAGTTAGGCCAAGGTGAGAAGCGGCTCGGTGCGGTCATGCGCCCGATTCACGTCATGCTCAATAACCTAGCACTCCCGAAAGCATTCGACCAAATGATGGCTAATCGACTGCAACTCTCTCTCGTCGTGGATGAGTACGGAACAATTCAAGGCTTAATCACCTTAGAAGATATTTTTGAATACCTACTAGGGGAAGAGATTATCGATGAAGCGGATAAAAATACGGATATGCAGGAACTCGCGTTTCAGCGCTGGGAAGTGTGGAAAACCAAGCATGGTGTGATTGAAAGTCGAGATGACGACGACACCATCTCAAATGAGTACGAACAGACTAAAAATCACGAATAACATCGGTATAAAAAAAGCTCCTACGAGGAGCTTTTTTTGTTTTAGACATGGTTTCCGTGATTAGTAATCGATCGTGATACCGATATTACTTAACGGTTCATCGCGCAATTCTTGACGCAAATCTTTGATTAATTCAATGTCACGAGTTTCCGCTTCACGTAATGGTCTGAAAATAGCCCATTGAACGTCCCACTCCTCACAAACTGCTTCATTATCTTTTTGATTGTCGTTTGTGATTTCATCTTCGCCTTGAGCTTGCTCTAAATGAGCAACCGTCAGTACTGATTGTTGGCTCAGCTTAATCATGCAGTCAAATAGCTGTTCACGATCCAGTAATCCATGCAATAACGTAGATAGCCCTTGGCACGCATCCATTGCAGGATAGACAGCGTAGATATCAAAATCATCAGCGCTTGGAAATAACTCTTCTAATTTTTCTAATTGACGTTCAAAATTAACTTTAGCCGTTTTGACCGTCAAAATTTCCCAGATACTATCAAGCACGTCACGATATACGCGAGCTTCTGCAAATTTCGTATTATCACAAAACATGGCATAGTTAGGGTACATACGCTCGCACAGGCAAGCCATAAAAGTAATTTGTTGCCAAGGTTCAAATTTTTCAAGACGAACCTGAAGTGGATTCTGTAGCATAGTGACTCAATAGTTGCAGAAAAGGACAGCAGAAGTGTACTTGATAAACCTTAGGGAAAAAAGACAAGCCTATGAACAATTTCTCGAATAAGCTGTATATTCTCACAGAACACGATGACACCTATAAACAACTCATTCAAAATCAGTCTCTACCCGATTTAGAGATCTGTGAGGATCCTGCTCAAGCTGACATTGTACTCGCTTCTCCCCCACTTGCAGCGGCGAAACTCAATGAGTTCACGCAACTCGATTGGCTCCAATCCACTTATGCAGGAATTAATGCTTTAGTGTCGGGTGATTTGCGTCAAGACTATACGCTAACGAACATCAAAGGCATTTTTGGACCAGCGATAGCAGAATATGTATTGGGCTACTCAATGAGCCACTACCGCCATTTTGCGCTCTACCACCAGCAACAAGCCAAACAGCAATGGCAACCCCACTTCTATCAGTCACTGACCGGAAAAGTGATGGTTATTCTGGGCACGGGATCCATTGGTAGCCACCTTGCTCAAACTGCGTCAGCTCTCGGGTTACATACTATTGGAATAAATCGAACAGGGATCCCAACCAAAAACCTAAGTGTGAATGAAAAGTTTAGCTTTAAAGACACTTTCCATATCAATGAAATAAAAGCCGCCTTTCAGCAAGCGGATATTATTGTAAATACGTTACCTGCAACTGAAAATACCCGTTCACTCTTAAATGAAGAGACATTGAGTTACTGCAAACGAGCGTTGCTATTTAATGTTGGGCGAGGTGAGACTTTAGATAATAAATCTCTTTTATTGGCACTAAAAAACGGTTGGATTGAACATGCTTTTCTGGATGTGTTTGAAAATGAGCCGCTGTCTCCTACGCACCCTTTCTGGAAGCTTAATCAGATAACAGTGACTCCACATATCGCGGCCTTGAGTGAACCTCGTCAGGTGGTCAATATACTCGCGCACAACTACCAGCTTTGGCGAGATGGCTTCCAACTCAATAATATAATTGATTTTGATAAGGGCTATTAATATTTGGCTCAAGAAAAATAACTGGTTCGAGCAGAGCGTTCTTCCTTATGTTCGCACTCATTTAGCCACCCTTGGAACTGATAAATAAAAACGCCGACTTGTGATAAGTCGGCGTTTTAAATCAATTAAATAACCAATTCGTTATTTATGGTATGGCTTAGACAAGTCATGCACCGCTTCAACAAACACACCTGCATTCTCAGGTGGAACATCTAGGTGGATACCGTGACCTAAGTTGAAAACATGTCCTGTTCCTGCATCACCAAACCCTTCAAGAATAGAGCTAACTTCTTGGCGAATACGTTCAGGCTGAGCGTAAAGAATCGATGGATCCATATTGCCTTGTAGAGCGACTTTGTCACCAATGCGAGCTTTTGCATCAGCTATGTTAATCGTCCAATCTAGGCCAACCGCATCACAACCTGTTGCCGCAATTGATTCTAACCACATGCCACCATTTTTGGTAAACAAAGTAACTGGAACACGGCGACCTTCGTTTTCACGAATCAGTCCATCAACAATTTTATGCATGTAACGAAGTGAGAACTCATTGTAATCACGAGGCGTTAATACTCCACCCCACGTATCAAATACCATCACCGACTGAGCGCCAGCTTTAATCTGTGCATTTAAGTATTCAATAACCGTGTCAGCCAGTTTATCTAGCAGCAGGTGCAAGGTTGCTGGCTCTGCATACATCATTTTTTTGATCTTTGTGAAGGCTTTAGAGCTGCTACCTTCAACCATGTATGTCGCTAGTGTCCAAGGGCTACCAGAAAAACCAATCAAAGGCACTTCGCCTTTTAGATCTTTACGAATTTGGCGTACTGCATTCATTACGTACTGAAGTTCACCTTCAGGATCTGGCACACCGATTTTTTCTACATCTGCTTTGCAAGTAATTGGTCGCTCGAATTTCGGACCTTCGCCAGTTTCAAAGTATAGGCCAAGTCCCATAGCGTCAGGGATGGTTAAAATGTCTGAGAATAAGATCGCAGCATCAAGAGGGAAACGACGCAAAGGCTGAAGCGTCACTTCTGATGCTAGCTCTGCGTTTTTACACAAAGACATGAAATCGCCTGCTTGTGCACGCGTAGCTTTATATTCTGGTAGGTAACGGCCTGCTTGGCGCATCATCCAAACCGGAGTGCAATCTACAGGTTGCTTAAGTAAGGCGCGTAGATAGCGATCATTTTTTAATTCTGTCATTCCGTTCTTCCAATTAAAGCTATATCTATTTATTTGCCATTATTCTAACACTGATTTAACTGTAAAAGCTGTGTGCTTTGCAACCTAGATCAAGTTATTAACTTTTAAATCAATGCTTAATTTGCACCTGTTTATAGAGCGTGATAAAAATTTGCTCGCTAGCGAAAATTAAAATAATAAATACTGAGTATGAGAGTACTCAGCATCTCATAACGACATCTTACTTACCCCCTCCTTGACCGGAGGGTTTTTTTTATCATTTGAAAGCTATTTTGTTGAATTACTATCGTTTTCACGTGGTCGGTTCATGTAGCAGATCGAGCGTATGTTCAATCAACGCACGAGCAATCGTCCCTTCAGGCGCAACAGCTGGCATCTCACTCGGCAAGAACCACTGCGCATCGGTCAGCTCGCTATAATCTGGTTTTAACTCCCCTGACTCATATTCTGCGATATAAGCCATCATCATACTGGATGGAAATGCCCATGGTTGGCTACCGAAATATTGAATATTTTTCACATCAATTCCAGTTTCTTCTTTTACTTCTCTCGCTACACATTGCTCTAACGTCTCGCCCACTTCTAAGAAGCCTGCAATAACTGTGTACATACCATTACGGTGCCTTGGATGTTGCGCTAACAGTATCTGCTTACTATTTCTTACCCCAACAATAATGCATGGAAAAATACGCGGATAATGCAATGTCCGACAATCACCACACTGCATCGCCACCTGATTATGGTTTAGGTGATTGCGTCCTCCGCACTGAGCGCAGAAACGCATAGTTTGTGTCATGTGTCCATACTGCACAGCTTTGCTTGCGAGAAGAAAAAGTGCTTCAGGTAATAATAGTAACTCGCGCAAAGAGGTCAATGGATAGCGACAATCTACATCAGCATCGTTTAACCACATCACTGGAATCCCCTGATAGGTTCCAATGTTTACGGCTTTTTCATAAGGTAAGCCGAGTTCACTTGCACTCCCTAAAGGAAGCGTGCCATCTACAACCCATAAGTCACTGCCAAGAACGATGCACCAATAAACGTCGCTGGTTGTTTTGTCACTTTTTTTTAACATCTCTGTTCCTCTCCACTTGCAGTTATTCCATTTTACTGGCAATCTAAATTCATACCAGAATTTAGATTGAAATATCAACGAAAACTCAGGTAGATAAGAATTTAAATTGTGTTATGGATACTTTGCTTTTCACGGATGACGATCACCACTCTTGTGGTCCGATCATGAGGACATGGTCATGCTAAATAAATTCAAACAAGTACAAGAACAGTGGGGTGGCTCAAGTGAGGTCATCGACCATTGGCTCGAGACCAGACAATCACTGATTGTTGAATACTGTAAACTCGCAACTTTACAGCCCTGTACAACAAACAGCGCTGTCTCAGAGCTCCCTTCACCAAAAGAGCTTCAGGTATTTTGCCAACATCTCGTTGATTATATTTCTGAAGGACATTTCAAAATTTACGATATGGTCATGGATAAGTGGCGTTCTACAGGTTTCGAAGTGACAGAAGAGATCAATCAAGCTTATGGCAAGATTGTGTTAACCACAGAGCCCCTACTGAATTTTACGGACAAATACGCAGCGATACAGAGCGAAGATTTACTTGAGAATCTAGACAGCGATCTCTCATTTATTGGCGAAGTAACGGAAGCTCGCTTTGAAGTTGAAGATCAGCTCATTCGACTCATCGCTGACAGCTTAGCCGTTCCACCAGGCGCTTGATAACACGATATCTAAGATAATATTAGATACCGAAACCTTCTTACGATGGTAAGAGGGTTTTGTGCACCGCAATGCTAGCCTAAGAGCTCTAATCAGCTTAGGAGGTCGAACTATCGCTTCTCATCAGCGATTTAGCTCCTTTCCTTAACTTTCTTCTTTCTTCTTTCTTCTTTACTACTTGAGTTGTTCCCTACAGATAGAAAGCAACCAGCATTAAATGGCTCATTTTCTAAAGATAAAAAAAATCCCCGAGCATGGCCCGAGGATTTATCTATCAAGGCAACATTACGCTGCCTTTATCTCTACACTAGCTTACTCGTTAGAAGAGAAACCTGCATTTAGAAGTGCCGCTAGGTTATCTGTTGCTTGTTCAGCAGATGGACCTTCTTGCTCTTCTTCACGCTGTTTTTGACGCTCTTGGTGGTAAGCGAAACCAGTACCAGCTGGAATCAATCGACCAACAATAACGTTCTCTTTCAGGCCGCGTAACTCATCACGTTTACCAGAAACCGCAGCTTCTGTTAGTACGCGAGTCGTTTCTTGGAACGACGCTGCTGAGATGAATGACTCAGTTGCAAGAGATGCTTTAGTGATACCTAGTAGTTCACGCTCGAAGCTCACTAGCTCCTTGCCTTCTGCTTCTAGTACACGGTTAGCGATCTTAACTTGTGAGTATTCAACTTGCTCACCAGGCAGGAACTCAGAGTCACCCGCTTTAGTGATAGTACACTTACGAAGCATTTGACGAACGATAGTTTCAATGTGCTTATCGTTAATCTTAACGCCTTGTAGACGGTATACTTCTTGTACTTCGTTTGCGATGTACTGAGTTACTGCGCGGATACCACGTAAACGTAGAATATCATGTGGAGTTTCAGGACCGTCGGCGATTACATCACCACGTTCAATCTTCTCACCTTCAAATACGTTTAGCTGACGGTGCTTAGGAATCATCTCTTCGTAAGCGTCACCGCCATCACGAGTAATAACTAAACGGCGCTTACCTTTCGTTTCTTTACCAAACGACACAGTACCTGTGTGCTCAGCAAGGATCGCAGGCTCTTTCGGCTTACGAGCTTCGAATAGGTCAGCTACGCGTGGTAGACCACCGGTGATATCTTTGTTTCCGCCAGATTTCTGAGGGATACGGGATAATGTGTCACCGATGCCAACTTCTGCGCCATCTTCGATGTTAACAATCGCTTTACCAGGTAGGAAGTAGTGAGCTGGCATATCAGTACCAGGAATCATTACATCGTTGCCTGCTGCATCAACAAGTTTGATAGCTGGACGCATATCTTTACCTGCTGCTGGACGAGCGGCTGCATCAGTTACTTCACTTGAAGATAGACCCGTTAGGTCATCTGTTTGGCGAGTAACAGTAACACCATCGATCATGTCAACAAATTGGATGCGACCTGCCACTTCAGTGATGATTGGCATGGTGTGCGCTTCCCAGTTAGCAACAACTTCACCAGATTCTACTGAATCGTTGTCTGCTTTGCTCAGAACCGAACCGTAAGGAAGTTTGTGCTTCTCTTTAGTACGACCGAACTCATCAACAATCGTCATCTCAGATGCACGAGAGGTGATAACCAGTTTCTTGTCTTTGTTGATTACAAACTTAGCGTTGTGAAGCTTCACAGTACCAGTTGTTTTCGCTTGGATGCTGTTCTCTGCTGCTGCAGTAGATGCCGCACCACCGATGTGGAACGTACGCATCGTTAGCTGTGTACCCGGTTCACCGATAGATTGAGCAGCAATAACACCAACTGCCTCACCTTGGTTCACTAGGTGACCACGTGCTAGGTCACGACCGTAACACTGTGCACAACAACCGAAGTCTGCATCACAGGTAACTACTGAGCGCACTTTCATGCTATCTACTGAGTTATCTTCCATGATCTGACACCACTTCTCATTAATTAGAGTATTACGTGGGATCAGTACATCTTCAGTACCAGGCTTAAGAACATCTTCAGCAACAACACGACCAAGAGCAAGCTCAGAAAGTGCAACTTTAACGTCACCACCTTCAATGTGAGGCATCATGTCGATACCTTCGTGAGTGCCACAATCGTGCTCATGTACTACAACATCTTGTGCAACGTCTACTAGACGACGAGTTAGGTAACCCGAGTTCGCCGTTTTCAGTGCTGTATCGGCAAGACCTTTACGCGCACCGTGCGTTGAGATGAAGTATTGAAGTACGTTTAGACCTTCTTTAAAGTTCGCTGTGATTGGCGTTTCGATGATTGAACCATCTGGACGCGCCATCAGACCACGCATACCCGCCAACTGACGAATCTGTGCAGCAGAACCACGAGCGCCCGAGTCAGCCATCATGTAGATGCTGTTAAACGACTCTTGCTGTTCTTCATCACCATCACGGTTAACTACTGTTTCGAACGATAGGTTATCCATCATCGCTTTCGCAACACGGTCGTTGGTAGACGCCCAGATATCGATAACTTTGTTGTAACGTTCACCAGCAGTAACTAGACCAGATTGGAACTGATCTTGGATTTCACGAACTTCTTCTTCAGCTGCGTCGATTTCGTCGTACTTCGCTTGAGGTACAACCATATCGTCGATACCAACAGAAACACCAGATAGTGCTGCGTATGCGAAACCTGCGTACATGATTTGGTCAGCAAAAACAACGGTATCTTTCAGACCAAGCTTACGATATGCCTCGTTAAGCAGGTTAGAGATCTGTTTTTTACCAAGCTTTTGGTTAACGATGCTGTATGGAAGACCTTTCGGTACGATTTGCCATAGCATTGCACGACCAACAGTTGTATCAACTAAGCCAGTGTTTGTTGTGCTGTTACCGTCTTCGTCTACTACTGTTTCAGTGATACGTACTTTAACGCGAGCATGTAGCTCAGCAGTCTTAGTACGGTATGCCTTCTCAGCCTCTTCAGGGCCAGCAAGGTACATACCTTCACCTTTCACGTTGATCTTGTCACGTGTCATGTAGTAAAGACCCAATACAACGTCCTGAGAAGGTACGATGATCGGATCACCTGATGCTGGCGACAGAATGTTATTCGTCGACATCATTAGGGTACGAGCTTCTAGTTGAGCTTCCAAAGTCAGTGGTACGTGTACCGCCATTTGGTCACCATCGAAGTCGGCGTTATATGCCGCACACACTAGTGGGTGAAGCTGAATCGCTTTACCTTCGATTAGTACTGGTTCGAACGCTTGAATACCAAGACGGTGAAGTGTTGGTGCACGGTTCAATAGTACTGGGTGTTCACGAATTACTTCGTCTAGGATATCCCAAACGATCGCTTCTTCGCGCTCTACCATTTTCTTAGCTGCTTTGATTGTCGTCGCCATGCCACGAGTTTCTAGCTTGCTGTAGATGAATGGTTTGAATAGCTCAAGTGCCATCTTCTTAGGAAGACCACACTGGTGCAAACGTAGAGTTGGACCTACTGTGATTACAGAACGACCAGAGTAATCTACACGTTTACCAAGCAAGTTCTGACGGAAACGACCCTGTTTACCCTTGATCATATCAGCAAGAGATTTCAGAGGACGCTTGTTAGAACCTGTAATCGCACGACCACGACGACCGTTATCAAGAAGTGCATCAACAGACTCTTGCAGCATACGCTTTTCGTTACGTACGATGATGTCCGGAGCAGCTAGCTCTAGAAGACGCTTCAAACGGTTGTTACGGTTGATCACACGACGGTATAGATCGTTCAGATCAGAAGTCGCAAAACGACCGCCATCTAGTGGTACTAGAGGACGTAGATCTGGCGGAAGTACTGGAAGAACCGTAAGGATCATCCATTGTGGATCATTGCCAGACTGAATAAATGCTTCAACTAACTTAAGACGCTTAGTCAGTTTCTTACGCTTAGTTTCAGAGTTAGTTGTTTCTAACTCTTCGCGCATTTGTTCAGCTTCTTGGTGCATATCCATAGTAGACAGCAGATCTTTGATCGCTTCTGCACCCATCTTAGCAGTGAACTCGTCACCCCACTCTTCTAGGCGATCTAGATACTCTTCTTCAGTAAGCATCTGAGATTTTTCTAGATCCGTCATACCCGGTTCTGTTACTACGTACATTTCGAAGTAAAGAACACGTTCGATATCACGTAATGGAATATCCATTAGTAGACCGATACGAGACGGTAGTGATTTTAAGAACCAGATGTGAGCAACTGGTGAAGCGAGTTCAATGTGGCCCATACGGTCACGACGAACTTTAGTTTGTGTAACTTCTACGCCACACTTCTCACAGATAACACCGCGGTGCTTCAGACGCTTATATTTGCCACAAAGACATTCGTAGTCTTTTACTGGACCAAAAATACGCGCACAGAACAGACCATCACGCTCAGGCTTGAACGTACGATAGTTAATTGTTTCTGGTTTTTTAACTTCACCAAAAGACCATGAACGAATCATGTCTGGTGAAGAAAGACCGATTTTGATTGCATCAAATTCTTCGGTCTTATGCTGTGCTTTTAGAAAGTTTAATAAGTCTTTCACGATCAGCCCCTGTAAGGAGTGAAAAGGCGCTCGGCGAGCGCCTTTCTAACAAATAATCCCTAAGGATTACTCTTTATCTTCTAACTCGATGTTGATACCTAGCGAGCGAATCTCTTTCAACAATACGTTGAACGATTCTGGCATGCCTGGTTCCATGCTGTGATCGCCATCTACGATGTTCTTATACATCTTAGTACGGCCATTCACATCATCCGACTTCACAGTCAACATTTCTTGTAGAGTATATGCAGCACCGTATGCTTCTAGTGCCCATACTTCCATCTCACCGAAACGCTGGCCACCGAACTGAGCTTTACCACCAAGTGGTTGCTGAGTTACTAGGCTGTAAGAGCCAGTCGAACGCGCGTGCATCTTGTCATCAACCAAGTGGTTCAGTTTTAGCATGTACATGTAACCAACAGTTACAGGACGCTCGAACTGATCACCTGTACGGCCATCAAATAATTTTAGTTGACCAGATTCAGGAAGGTCACCTAATTTCAATAGCTCTTTGATCAACGTTTCAGAAGCACCGTCGAACACAGGCGTAGCGATTGGTAGACCACCACGTAGGTTCTGAACCAAGGTACGCACTTGATCATCAGACAGTTCAGCAATATCAACTTTCTGACGAGTGTTGCCGAGATCATAAACCGTCTGTAGGAAGTTACGGAACTTATGCAGTTCTTGTTGTTCCTTCAGCATTTGGTTGATCTTGTCACCGATACCTTTCGCAGCCAAACCTAAGTGTACTTCTAGGATCTGACCGATGTTCATACGTGATGGTACACCCAGTGGGTTCAACACGATGTCTACAGGTTGACCTTTCTCATCGTATGGCATGTCTTCAACAGGGTTAATCTTAGAGATTACACCTTTGTTACCATGACGACCCGCCATCTTATCACCAGGCTGGATACGACGTTTCACCGCTAGGTAAACTTTAACAATCTTAAGAACGCCAGGCGCTAGATCATCACCTTGAGTGATTTTACGACGTTTAGTCTCAAACTTCTTATCGAAGTCTGCTTTAAGCTCATCCCACTGCTCAGCAAGTTGCTCAAGCTGTGATTGTTGTGCTTCGTCATCTAACGTTAGTTCTAGCCACTTCTTACGATCAATCGCATCAAGCTTAGCTTCAGAGTAACCACCATTGAGTAGTGCAGTACGAACACGAGCTAGTAGACCACCTTCAAGAATCTGGAATTCTTCAGTTAAGTCTTTCTTAGCATCTTTCAGCTGCATTTGTTCAATTTCAAGCGCACGCTTGTCTTTCTCTACGCCATCGCGAGTGAAAACTTGAACATCAATGATCGTACCTGAGATAGAGTTAGGTACACGTAGTGATGTATCTTTAACATCTGATGCTTTCTCACCGAAGATAGCACGTAGTAGCTTCTCTTCAGGAGTCAGTTGTGTTTCACCTTTAGGGGTTACTTTACCAACTAGGATGTCGCCACCCTTAACTTCAGCACCAATGTAAACGATACCTGACTCGTCTAGTTTAGACAGAGCAGATTCACCTACGTTTGGAATATCAGCAGTGATCTCTTCAGAACCCAGCTTAGTATCACGAGCCACACAAGATAGTTCTTGAATGTGAATTGTCGTGAAACGGTCTTCTTGAACTACGCGCTCAGATACTAAGATCGAGTCTTCGAAGTTGTAACCATTCCAAGGCATAAATGCGATACGCATGTTTTGACCAAGCGCTAGCTCACCAAGGTCTGTTGAAGGACCATCAGCAATTACATCACCGCGAGATACTGGTTCACCAGGAAGCACGGTTGGGCGTTGGTTAATACATGTATTTTGGTTCGAACGTGTGTACTTAGTTAGGTTGTAGATGTCGATACCCGCTTCGCCAGGTACTAACTCGTCTTCATTAACCTTAACTACGATACGAGACGCGTCAACAGACTGAATCATACCGCCACGTTTAGCGACTGCAGTTACACCTGAGTCAACCGCTACGTTACGTTCGATACCTGTACCTACTAACGGCTTATCAGCTTTTAGTGTTGGTACAGCTTGACGTTGCATGTTCGCACCCATCAATGCACGGTTCGCATCATCGTGTTCTAGGAACGGGATAAGCGAAGCAGCGATAGATACTACTTGGTTTGTTGCAACGTCCATGTAGTTTACATGGTCGCGAGGGTGAAGACCTGATTCACCTTTTTGACGAGCAGTAATCAACTCATCAGCAAAAGATCCAGATTCAGTAAGAGCAGCGTTCGCCTGAGCGATAACAAACTGGCCTTCTTGAATAGCAGACAGGTAATCAACTTCGTCAGTAACTACACCATCAACAACACGACGATAAGGCGTTTCTAAGAAACCGAAATCGTTACAACGTGCAAATGCTGAAAGTGAGTTAATCAAACCGATGTTTGGACCTTCAGGCGTTTCGATCGGACATAGACGACCGTAGTGAGTTACGTGTACATCACGTACTTCAAAGCCTGCGCGTTCACGAGTAAGACCACCAGGACCTAAAGCAGAAATACGACGCTTATGCGTTACTTCTGACAATGGGTTGTTTTGGTCCATAAACTGTGAAAGCTGTGAAGAGCCAAAGAATTCTTTAACAGCGGCAGAAATAGGCTTAGCATTGATCAGGTCTTGAGGCATGATTGCATCAAGGTCACCAAGGCTCAAACGCTCTTTAACTGCACGTTCTACACGAACTAAACCAACACGGAATTGGTTTTCTGCCATCTCACCAACAGAACGGATACGACGGTTGCCAAGGTGGTCGATATCGTCCACTTCGCCTTTACCGTTACGAATGCCGATCAGTTTACGCATTACTGCGATGATGTCAGTTTCGTCTAGCGTACCTTGCTCACCAGCATCTTCACGCTCAATTGAACTGTTAAACTTCATACGACCAACAGTCGATAAGTCATAACGTTCTTCTGAGAAGAATAAGCTTTCAAACAAAGATTCAGCTGCTTCTTTCGTTGGTGGCTCGCCAGGACGCATCATGCGGTAGATTTCAACTAGAGCTGAAATACGATCTACTGTGCTGTCAACACGCAATGTGTCAGACATGAACGAACCATTGTCTAGGTCGTTAGTAAATAATACTTCTAGTTGCTTATGACTTGCCTGTGACAAGTTAGCAAGAGCTTCTAAGCTGATTTCTTGGTTTGCACCAACAATAACTTCGCCAGTCGCTTCATCAATGTAGTCTTTAGCCGCAACTTTGCCAACGATGTACTCAACAGGTACTTCGATGAAATCAACGCCATCTTTTTCAAGTTGGCGGATATGACGCGCAGTTACGCGACGGCCAGTTTCTACATAAACTTTACCATTTGCTTCAATGTCAAATGATGCAGTTTCACCACGTAAACGCTCTGGAACAAGTTCCATAAGTAGCGTTTGATCTTTAACTTCGAAGTTCACTTTGTCGAAGAACAGATCTAGGATCTCTTCTGTCGTTTTACCAAGTGCACGAAGAATGATCGACGCAGGTAATTTACGGCGACGGTCAATACGTACGTATAAGTTATCCTTAGGATCGAACTCAAAGTCTAACCATGAGCCGCGGTAAGGAATTACACGTGCGTTATATAGAACTTTACCAGAAGAGTGGGTCTTACCCTTATCGCTGTCGAAGAACACGCCTGGGCTTCGGTGCAGCTGGGATACGATAACCCTCTCGGTACCATTAATTACGAAGGTACCATTGTCTGTCATAAGCGGAATTTCGCCCATGTAGACTTCTTGTTCTTTAATGTCTTTTACGGTACCTGCCGGTGCATCTCGATCAAAAATAACTAAACGTAATTTTACGCGTAGTGGTTTTGAATAAGTTACACCACGGATTTGACATTCTTTAACATCAAAAACTGGCTCACCAAGACGATAGCTAACGTATTGCAGCTCGGAATTGCCGTTATAGCTCTGAATTGGAAATACAGAACGAAAAGCAGCCTCAAGACCGTATTGTCCTTCTGGATCCTGTTCAATAAATTTATCGAAAGAATCAAGCTGGATCGATAGCAGGTATGGAATGTCCAAAACTTGTGGACGAGTACCAAAATCCTTACGGATGCGCTTTTTCTCGGTATAAGAGTAAACCATGGGGTTCCTCAGCTCGCTGATAAGTGACCCAAACTACCCAATCTCTGCTCCCTAATCTTGTGCTAAGGAGGGGGGTAGTGACTAACAACTGTTTTCCAGTAGTGGTATTTCAACAAAGTTTATGCGAAATACTTTTGCTCAGATAAAGGTGCTAAAACAGCGGAAAATTCACCTATACCCTACAGCGCAAAAAGGCCGGTGGTTAATAAACCACCAGCCATTAGCCGTTAGGCTAAGAAATTAAGTAATAATTACTTGATTTCAACAGTTGCACCAGCTTCTTCTAAAGTCGCTTTAAGCGCTTCAGCTTCAGCTTTTTCAACGCCTTCTTTTAGAGATGCAGGAGCTGAGTCAACTAGACCTTTAGCTTCTTTCAGGCCAAGACCTGTAGCGCCACGTACTGCTTTGATTACAGAAACTTTGTTTCCGCCAACTGCAGTTAGGATTACGTCAAATTCAGTTTGCTCTTCAGCAGCGTCACCGCCAGCTGCGCCACCTGCAACAACTGCAGCTGCAGCTGATACACCAAATTTCTCTTCCATAGCTTCGATAAGCTCAACAACTTGCATTACAGACATTTCTGCAACTGCGTCTAGGATTTGCTCGTTAGTAATAGACATAACAATTCTCTTTTAAGTCAACAATAAGTTTAAATAGCAACCAGTTTAAAGCAGGGCTTATGCCGCAGCTTCTTCTTTTTGGTCGCGAACAGCAGCGATAGTACGTACCAGCTTGCCAGCAGAAGCTTCTTTCATGCACATCATTAGGCGTGCAATTGCTTCGTCGTAAGTTGGTAGTGTCGCTAGTACATCAGCATCAGTAACTGCGCCTTCAAATGCAGCAGCTTTGATCTCGAAGTCTTTATTCTCTTTAGCAAAGTCTTTGAAAAGACGTGCTGCAGCACCTGGGTGCTCGTTAGAGAATGCAAGTAGAGATGGACCAGTAAATGTGTCTTGTAGACACTCATACTCAGTACCTTCTACTGCACGACGTGCTAGTGTGTTACGAACAACTCTCATGTAAACACCCGCTTCACGCGCTTGTTTACGTAGAGAAGTCATCGCGCCAACAGTAACGCCACGAGAGTCAGCTACAACTGCAGAAAGTGCACCACTGGCTGCTTCGTTGACTTCAGCAACAATTGCTTTTTTGTCTTGAAGATTTAAAGCCATTTGGATTAACCTCTGGTTGTGATTACAGCACTCACTACGTTATGTAGAGAGCGTTTACGATATATTCATGAAAGCCAAAAATGACCTACAATCCTAAATCGCCTACGTAGGTTGCATTAAGCCATCAAATACCATTCGATAAATAACAGCGCCTACGGTCTTGGAGATAGATGAGAATTGAATTGCTTCAAATTTCACCCAACCACAATTTATTAGGCGACGAATTATACACTAACTCATCGCCTATGCAAATTAGTTTACTGCAGTGTTCAAGCTTGCTTGATCAACAGTAACACCAGCACCCATAGTAGTAGAGATGCTTACTTTCTTCAGGAAAGTACCTTTCGCTGAAGAAGGCTTAGCTTTCTTAAGAGCAACTAGAAGAGCTTCTAGGTTCTCTTGAAGCTGTGCAGCTTCGAAAGTAGCTTTGCCGATAGTAGTGTGGATGATACCGTTTTTGTCGTTACGGTAACGAACCTGACCCGCTTTAGCATTTTTAACTGCTTCAGCAACGTTAGGAGTTACAGTACCAACTTTAGGGTTTGGCATAAGACCGCGAGGACCTAGGATTGTACCTAGTTGACCAACAACACGCATCGCATCTGGAGATGCAACAACTACGTCGAAGTTCATTTCGCCTTTCTTAACTTGCTCAGCAAGATCTTCCATGCCTACGATATCTGCGCCAGCTGCTTTAGCTGCTTCTGCGTTTGCACCTTGAGTGAACACAGCAACACGGATATCACGACCAGTACCGTGTGGTAGCACAGTTGCGCCACGAACGTTTTGGTCAGATTTACGAGCGTCAATACCAAGATTAACTGCTACATCAACGCTTTCTACGAATTTAGCTGTTGCTAGTTCTTTAAGAAGAGCTACTGCTTCGTTGATTTCGTATTCTTTAGTCACTTCAACTTTGTCGCGGATAACGCGCATACGCTTAGTAAGTTTTGTCATTTTATTAACCCTCTACCACTAGGCCCATTGAACGAGCAGTACCTGCGATAGAACGCTTCATCGCTTCGATGTCTGCGCCAGTCATGTCTGCAGCTTTAGTTTCTGCGATCTCTTGAACTTGAGCGTCAGTAACAGTACCAACTTTCTCAGTGTTCGGACGACCTGAACCAGACTTAACACCAGCAGCTTTCAGAAGAAGAACTGCAGCAGGTGGAGTCTTAGTTACGAACGTGAAAGAACGATCGCTGTATACTGTGATAACAACTGGAGTCGGTAGACCTTTCTCTACTGATTCTGTTTTTGCGTTGAACGCTTTACAGAATTCCATGATGTTAACGCCGTGTTGACCTAGAGCAGGACCAACCGGTGGACTTGGGTTTGCCATACCAGCTGCTACTTGCAGTTTGATATAAGCTTCAACTTTCTTAGCCATGATATTTCCTAAATTTTGGGTACTAACGCCAACCTATTGGTAAGCTCCCCGTTTGTAAAAATCTTTTTCGCAATAGCGGAAAAAGGCGCGAAATTATAATCACATTTCACGCCTATAACAAGCCTAAAAGGCCAGTTTTTAATCAAGTTTTTCCACTTGACCAAATTCAAGCTCAACTGGTGTCGCACGACCAAAGATCGATACTGACACTTTAATGCGGCTTTTCTCGTAATCTACTGATTCAACTGTACCGTTGAAATCTGCAAATGGACCATCATTAACTCGAACCACTTCACCAGCTTCAAACATCGTTTTAGGACGTGGAGCTTCGCTCGCTTTCTCTAAACGATTCAAGATAGCATCAGCTTCTTTGTCGGTGATTGGTGCCGGACGATCAGAGGTACCACCAATGAAGCCCATAACACGTGGAATGCTACGAACTAAGTGCCATGATTCATCATTCATGATCATTTGCACAAGTACGTAACCAGGGAAGAACTTACGTTCGCTTTTACGACGTTGTCCTGCACGCATTTCTACCACTTCTTCAGTCGGTACAAGTACGTCACCAAAGAATTCTTCCATGTCATGCATTTTAATATGTTCGCGTAACGATTGAGATACACGACCTTCATAACCAGAAAAGGCTTGAACTACATACCAACGTTTTTTTGGAGCTTCACTCATGAATTAGAATCCTCACACACCAGTTGCGAATGCAACAAGACGAACCATAATGCCGTCAATGCCCCACAGCACTAATGCCATTACAATACATACAGCTAATACGATCAAAGTAGTTTGCATAGTTTCTTGGCGAGTAGGCCAAACCACTTTACGAACTTCAACTCGAGACTCTTGAGCAAAAGAGATCGCAGCTTTACCTTTAGTTGTTGTTGCCGCAGTACCTAATGCACCAGCGATAAGAACAACGACACCTGCAACGCGAATTACTACCGATAATTCACCATACAGGTAATTACCCACAACAGCGGCGGCTAACAGAGCAAAAGCGATAAACCACTTAAAAGTATCTGCTGCACTTGAGCTATCAGGAGTTTCAGCATTTGCTTTCATAAAACCAACCTGTGATAAGTCATAAATATAGACGACAATACCCCGCTGTTGCAGGGCTATTTCCTTGTAACCACTCCAGAACATTTTCAGAGCCGCTACTTTATTTATCGATTAAGATAAACTTAACCTTTTTTCTATGCTTTTAAAGCAAGTGTTGATGAAAAAATCATCAAACTTACCCTTTTATACAACCTTAAAGGTTAGCACAGAAAAAAGGGCATCAAATGATGCCCTTTTTACTAGTAGTTAGTCAAATCTTAAGCAAAGATTTTAGCAACAACACCAGCACCAACTGTACGGCCACCTTCACGGATTGCGAAGCGTAGACCTTCGTCCATTGCGATTGGAGCGATTAGCTCAACCGTCATTT
>NZ_SYUT01000028.1:0-308197 GCF_005146325.1 Vibrio genomosp. F6
TTCAGCGTACCACTACAGTCTTGTTGCAATTGATGGTGAAGGCGTCTAATAAGCGCCCATTTACCACGCAATGGGAATAATCCAAGATATGTAAATCGGCATGATAAGTGGCTAACGCAAGCGAGCTGATTGGCATCACTAAACTTAAGTCGTCGTATAACCTCATGATGAGATCATCCATCGATTTATGTGAGGCGATGTACTCACCAATAGAGGCAATTAGCTCAAGGTTAGACTCAATAGATTGCGCACTCTCAAGCTTAACTCGATCTGAGTTTAATTGATAAAGTTGTGAAAGGTAGCTTTTGTCTTTTTTCGTATGCAATTCAATGGAGAGCGTTTGTAACTCGTAGGCCCGCTTAATCAATTGGTATTTGTAATGTTCAGAACCAATCATTTCACTTTGCCTAAATATGATATTGGAAAAGCTTTGAATGGTTGCGGTGCTTCCTAACTGTTTCGCAAGTCTAATTCCATGTGATAAATAGGGTTCAAGTGCTCTATCAGGGAAATGATGGAGCAAGCACAGACAATATTCTTCAATCGCGTTTAGCATTTGAACATCGTCATTTATCTCTTCTGCACATTTTATGGTTTTGAAAAAATAGATTAGAGCACTGGAGTAGTCCTGTTTGATCTCCAAATAGGATGCGTAAGCACTGTAATAAAATAGCTGCCCTAATTGATTGGGGTAGGTTTCAAGGTTCTGCTTAAATTGTGAAAATAATTGAGCGCTTTTCTCTGTGTTACCAAGAATGGCATGGAGGTAAGCTAAATTCGTCACAATGGGTGTATAGCTAATGCATTCCTGATGCTCTATTTCTCGATACGCAAGAGCGAAATAAGAGCATGCTTGATCGTAGTCAGCCGCGTCTAGAAAGAGCATGCCAAATGTATTGTAGACCCGAGACGCTAGATTGGACTGGTTATGCTCTTTGCATTTGATGGCATTCGAAAGTGATGCAATGGCTTTACTGCTATCACCGATACGGTACAGGGCTAAACCAATAATAAAGTGTAGAGAGTTTTCTAATGTGACATAGCGATATTGCTGTGCGAGATCGAGAGCATGAATGTGCGTTTTAAGTGCTCGGTTAAAAAGCCCCTGACGATAAAGAATGTAGCCAGAAAAGAACAGCTCATAAGCGGTCGGAATGACAACATTATTGGCTTTTGCGTATTGCTCAACTTGTTGATATATCTCTTTTGCATTTTGACAAGAAGGTGCATCAATAATAGTTTGTAAGCTGTTATTGAGATAAAGTTTAAAGTTGTATGACACGAGCATTTTAAGAGTCCTCTCTAGATCCAGACGATTGTATGCAGTGTGATCAATATAATAAAGCGATAATTGTTAATATTTTGATGCAGAAGCCGTTATGTTGATGATTACTTTTCAGCATTTATCCAAGTAACCACCTTATTTACAAGGTCATACAGTAAGCATTACGCTTATGTGTACTGTTTGTTTGAAATAATTTAAAGGGAATGCTTTTGTTTGTTAAATATCGTTTTACACTCTTTGGCTGTGCAGCCATTCTCTTTTGGAGCTGTTTAACGGCTCTATCGCGTAATGTCACTGAACAGTTAGGTCCTGTAGGAGGTGCTGCTTGCTTATATACCGTCAGTGCTATTTTTTTATTACTGGTCATGGGGCCTCCGAAACTTAAAGGATTATCAGCCTCTTATGTTTTAGTTGGAGGAGGCTTGTTTGTTGTTTATGAGATTTTCCTAACCTTAGCGCTTGGTATGGCAAATGATCGTTTACAAGCAATGGAAATGGCGGTGATCAATTATTTATGGCCCGCATTCACGGTGTTATTTGCTGTGCTTACTAGCCCTAAAAAAACCAGTTGGCTTGTTTACCCTAGCATTATATTGGCTTTTTTTGGCGTAGCGTGGAGCATTAGTGGAGACGATGGACTGACGATCAGTAAGATCGTAGCTAACGTCGCGACGAACCCCGCCACTTATGCTATGGCGTTTTTTGGGGCGATCATATGGGCGATCTATTGCAACTTAACTAAACGTTTAGCTAATGGTCAAAATGCCATTACTCTTTTTTTCTCGGCAACGGCAATCGTCTTATGGACCCTATATGGGCTGAGTGACGAGGCAGGCATGACATTTAGCTTAGGTGCCGGGGTAGATCTCTTGTTGGCTGGTTTGGTTATGGGAAGTGGTTACGCGCTTTGGAATATCGCCATAATTGGTGGAAATATGATGCTATTGGCAACCATGTCCTACTTTACCCCTATATTGTCAACATTCTTGTCTTCGCTGATTTTAGGTGTCTCTTTAAGCTCTACCTTCTGGCAAGGTGTCGTAATGGTGACGGTGGGATCTCTGGTGTGCTATTGGGTAACAAAAGATAAGTCAATAAAAGCGTAACTCATTAAATTTAATAAAAGCATAAGCCTAAGGTGAGGCTTATGTTTTTATAGTATGTTTTTCACTAGAGATTGCTCGTAATTAGATACTGCACTTTACTAGATACTGCTCTTCATTAGATATTGGCTTGTTGGCGTGCTGAGTCATTGCGAGACGGTGAAATCTATTAGCTCGCAATATTTAGGTTTAGCTGAAGCTCAAAAGGAAGAGTAGATAAACGGCGATGCAAATTTTTTCGAGTACGTGCAATCTCGGTTGCAGCAATGCTATTACTCGCACAAGAGTGGACATCAACCGTCACTCTTAATTCTTGTCCCACTTTAGTGACGCCTGCTAACTCCAATTTTGCATTAGCTTCGCTGTCGCTATTCACGGCGTTAATTTCTTCATCAACTTTATCGCAAATCTCTCTATTTGGTGCCATGTTGAGCAATTCACGGACTGCACCTTTCAACATATCAAAAGGTACCTTGATAAAGTAGAACGACATCAACACCATCATCATGGGATCAGCATAAACAGAGTAAGCTGAGAAAGGTGACAATGTCACTAACCATGCTGCCACAAAGCCTGCTGTAACCGCAACACTGAGTAGCGTGTCCATTTGCCACTGTTTAGATTCCGCTTCAATCAATCCAGACGAGAAAGTACGACTCTTACGAGCAATATACCACCACGCATAACCACAACCGACCACATTGATTACGCCAAACAGAGTCGCAATCGACGCATCGACTTCGCGTCCACCATTAAAGAGCGCAATAATTGCCGAATAAAGAGAAAAGCCAACGACTGTTAATATTACCGCTCCTTTGATCGCAATAACGATGGGCTCAATAACGGCACGGCCATGTGGAAAAGAGGCGTCAGACGGTTTTTGAATGTATTTGGATGCGGCGAGTGACAATAATGTTAACAGTAAACTGACGAGAGAATAAACACCGTCAAATACGATTACTAAGGAGCCAACCAATAGACCAAGAACTAAACCACCGATAGCAAAGCCTGATGCTAAAAGGGCTGAAAAGATAAGAACTCGATTTTCGTTTTGGTTTGTCCTAGCACACATACAAATAATCCTAATTGGGAACACGCCTTCATTGTTCGCATCTTAGGCTAAATATACAATTGGTATCTGGCTGATATCATAGAGGATTGAAAGAGATAACTAATTAACCATTAATAAACAGATGCTTAGGTGGGATTTTGGCTGTCATTAAAATTGACGCTGACTGATGGTTATACCGCGTTAGTTAGAAGTCGAAGAGATAATCGCTCAATTTATCGGCTAGCCAAGTCATCCCTGGGTGCTCTGCCATACCTGCGGCGGTTAACATGCAGTAATCCTCTTGCGTTAGACCATAGGTGTGTTTAATGACCGCAATATCTTGCTGGCGGAGATGATGGCGAATGAGTGGCTCAGGTAATACCCCCCATGCATCCTCTGCTAAAATGGTATTGAGCATGTAATCAAAACTCGAAAAACCAAGGTAACGCAGAGAAAAAGGTTGAAGTTCAGGGTTATCTTTTTCGTTGAGATAGCTCATAGAGACTTGCATCGCATTACGTAAGTTAGCATCGGAGACCCGGCGCATTTTACTGAGAGGGTGGCTGGCTCGACACACCGACATCATGCGAATTTTACCTAATGGGTGATAGCTGATCCTTGGATCATTGTTTCGTTCGTAATCGACACCGAAGGCAAAGTCTACCTGTTGGGTCTCAACTAAATTGGCGAGATCACCACTCGATGCCAAAACAATATTAAATGAAGTTGAGGGGTAACGCTTGTTGAGATCCAGCGACAGCTCTTGCCACATTTCATCAGGCAAAGAGTCATCGCGTGCAATCCAAATCTCCGCATTAAACTCACCTGAAACATGAGAACAAGTCTGTTTGATTCTTGCCGCAGTGACCAACAAATCTTCGCAGTCTTTATAAATGGCTTTACCGGCTTCAGATAAAGTTAAATTGTTGCCACTACGAGTAAAAAGTTGAATATTGAGTTCTTTCTCAAACGCTTTAATCGCCATGCTGAGCTTAGTACGATTGCATTCAAGTTGGCGAGCGGCTTCCGAAACGGAACCAAGATCGGCAACGGTGCAGAATGCTTGAACTTGAGAAAGATTCATGAATATACCTAGATAAATACGACTCACCTAGAATACTTAATTATCGTTATGTTGCATACGACAGATTTGTGCAAAAGATTGGGCAATAACGCTATGAACTTGGAATCATTTTGGTTTACTCTATCGGCAGTTCCCGAATACAAGAAGTTACGATGGAGGCCATGATGGCAAACGAATGGGATGAATACGCAGTTAACTGGGAAAAAGATCAAGCTACGGGGCAGTTTTCGCAGTCTGTATTCAATGAGCTGGAAAAGCTCATAAACCTTGAAGATGTTCGTGTATTAGATTTTGGTTGTGGTACGGGCTTATTAAGCCAAAAACTCTCTCCACTAGTTAAAGACATTGTCGCCATAGACGGGTCTGAAGCCATGGTAGAAGAGTTGGACAAAAAAGAGTTACCTAATGTTGAACCTGTTGTGGACCTGCTGTCACGAGGTTTAGCTGCGCAGCACCCTGCGTTTAGACGTCAATTTGATTTGGTTGTGGCGTCATCAGTATGTGGTTTTCTCCCAAATTTCCAAGATAGTGTGAGCTTAATTTATACTCTCTTGGAAGATGATGGTCTGTTTGTTCACTGGGATTGGTTAGTGGAAGATGAAAATGCTAACTATGGTCTAAGCGTACAAAAAATTGAAAATGTCTTATCAGCCGCTGGTTTTGATGATGTACAAGTGTCAGTTCCGTTTGAAATTGATGCAGGCAAAGGGGCACAGAAAGTGGTCATGGGTGTCGGTCGAAGAGGTGTGTTTCAGTAACCTTGATTTCAATATCGTCGAGTTGAGTATCGTCGCTCTAAATACCTAAGAAAATACTTCCCTTATAATTGAATTGTTTCGCAGTTGCTTTTTAAAAGTGACTGCGGCAATTTATCTTCAGTCTTCAGTCTTCAGTCTTCAGTCTTCAGTCTTCAGTCTTCAGTCTTCAGTCTTCAGTCTTCAGTCTTCAGTCTTCAGTCTTTCTATTTTTCTATAACTAATGGTTTTATGGTTATATTTGTAACGTTATTCGTGCTGAGAATGGCTTTTCTTCTATAAAATAACGCTTGTGAGAAATTTATGAGATTTATGTGAGGGTGCTGCTAGATCTCACAACCATCATCATTGTGTCGAAAACAATTTATTTCGAAACATAGGATGGACAGAACATGGAAAATACTAAAAAACTCACCCCAATGATGACCGCATCTTTAGCCGTTGTCGGTATGCTTTCAAGTGTTAGCTCACAAGCCGCAGATTTGGACATTACGCTGACTAATGCCACTAAAGGTATTTACTTCACACCAATTCTTGTTGCCGCGCATGACTCAACTATTTCGCTATTTAAAACAGGTGAATCGGCAAGTGCTGAGTTAGAGGCGATGGCAGAGGGTGGTGATATTTCAGGATTGTCATCTGCTGTGACGAACGCTGGTGGGGTTGTGGAAGAAAATCCAGCATCAGGGATTTTGAATCCGGGCGTCTCTGCTTCTGTTTCAATTGATACTGGCTCTCATCAATATCTTTCATTAGGCGCGATGCTGCTACCAACGAACGATGGTTTTGTTGGTTTAGATAGCTGGAAAATTCCGACAGAACCGGGCACTTATAAAGTCTCCTTAAATGGCTATGATGCTGGTACTGAAGCGAATGATGAATTAGCGGCAAGTATGCCAAACCCTCCATTTATCACTTTTGGTTTAAACGGAACGGGAGTTGAAACAGCGGTGACTAATAGTAAAGTTCATATTCATCCTGGGAACCTTGGGGACAGCGATGCAACGGGTGGTAAGAGCGACCTAGATTCAAGCAGTCATCGTTGGTTAAATCCTGTGGCGACTCTGACAATTACGGTTAACTAAGGAGCTCGCTATGAAATATCGTATATTAATACTTGCGGCTTCGGTGGGACTATTAGCAGGGTGTCCTGATGACTCCGATAAAGACCTAATCCAAACATTTACCATCACGGTTGAGAACCAAACGGCCAATCAGCCAATGTCGCCTTTGGTTGTTCTTGGGCATAACAGTGATTATCACTTATTTAATATTGGGCAAGCCTCTTCTGTTGCGTTGGAGATGTTGGCTGAGTCTGGTGATAACAGCATGCTGCTTGATAGAGTCAATACCAACAGTGATGTGTATCAAGCTAAGGCGGGGGCGGGTTTAATTCTTCCGGGAGCATCAGACACTGTGTCGATCACGCTTAACCCTTATCAATCGTCGCATCTCTCTTTAGCGAGTATGTTGGTGAATACCAATGATGCTTTTGTCGGGGAAACCGATCTTAAAACAACAGGGTTTAGTGTTGGTCAACGTTACACCATGTCTATGGATGTTTGGGATTCGGGAACGGAAGCGAATTCCGAAACTGCGGCGACGGTTCCGGGCCCCGCAGGCGGTGGGGAAGGCTTTAACAGCGCAAGAGATGATAACGACATCGTTACCTTTCATTCCGGCGTTATAAGCCAAGATGATGGGTTGGCTGCATCTGCATTGAATGCGACACATCGCTTCTTAAATCCGGGGGCAAAACTGATCATTACCCGAGTTAAGTAACCTTAATTATCATTTTGTGAAATATTTCCTCCTTCATTCCGGTCATGTTGATGGGTTGCAGGAATGAGGGAAGGGAATGCTAAATTCTGAAATGATTACGCCAGTGAACATCTTAATTGTCGAAGATGATGATGATTTAGCTGGGCTGATTCACATGCACTTAGGTTTTCAAGGGCACAGCGTTACTCGTGTGAATCAGTTATCTAAAGCCAAAGAATTAATGAAATCGGACTCTTTTTCTTTGATGATTTTGGATAGAGGTTTACCCGATGGTGATGGTTTGTTGCTGAGTTATGAGTTGCGGCAACAGGGAAACCATATTCCTATCTTAATGCTGACGGCGCGAGATTCTGAGGTGGATAAGGTGGAAGGGTTAGAGTCTGGTGCAGATGATTACCTGACCAAGCCATTTAGTGTTCTAGAGTTTCAAGCCAGAGTGAGAACCATTCTTCGCAGGCAAGAGCAGATGAGTCAACGATCACAACAAAAACCCGAAGCCACTTCCGATAGACAACTCACCAACCAAATGCCCATAGGTGATGTTCCGATAGATAATGCTTTGGAAGAGCAATCCTCAGCAGATACCAGTTTGGTAGACCACTCTGCGATAGATCCCCACCCAACAAATAACGCCTCTTTGAGTGAAAAAAGGGATGCTGCAAACCTACCTCCATCGGCGCAACTCCAGTTTGGGCAACTGTTTATTTGTCCTGAACAGCATCATGTCAAACTGGCTGAACGTACCGTGGCGTTAACGGCGACTGAATTTTCACTGCTGCACTTTTTAGCGAAGCGACCGGGGCGGGTCTATAGCAAGGACGAACTGTTAGATCATGTTTGGAACACTCAATATGAAGGCTATCAACATACGGTTTGTAGCACCGTGAACCGCTTACGTAGCAAATTAGAAACTCACTCAAACAACCAGCGATTTATTCATACGGTTTGGGGTGTGGGGTACAAATTCCAAAATGGTATGGACTAACGGTTTGTACTATTTCAAAGATAAACAGTGCCGCTTACGGCCAGTAAGATAAGGTGAGCCATGAGTTTTAAAATCCGTCTACTGTTGCTTACCTTTATTTGGTTTTTTGCATCGTCCGTTGCGATGACTGTGATGTATCAAAATCAGCAGATAAAAGTGGAGCTACGTACCAAGCAGAGTTTGCATAAAGATCTGGCTGCTCATATGCGAGACGATAATCCTTTGATGATTGGAACGGATTATAACCCTGTCGCACTGAAATCTATTTTCCATACCCTCATGCTAATTGGACCTGATTTTGAGATCTATTTTCTTGATGCGTCAGGAAACGTAACCAGCCATGCTGCGCCTAAAGATGCATTCGTGAGCAAGCAAATCTCTACTGAACCCATCAAAGCGTTTATTGCGGGGGAACCTTACCCGATTTTGGGGGATGACCCTCGAAATCCGAGCGGAAACAAAGTGTTTTCAGTGGCTCCAATCAAAGAGTTCGGTTCAACGGTGGGTTATCTCTATGTGGTTATTGGCAGTGAGCAGCATACTAGTCTTATTAACTCTGAAACCAGAACCCCACTTTTTTGGGCGTTAATGCTCGGTTTTGTCACGATTGTCGGGTTCAGTATTGTCGCTTATTGGTTAGTGAAAATGAGCCTGCTCAAGCCTATTGAGGTCGTAACAAAAGATTTAGAACAACAAGCAGACAAAGATTTCCGTTTAAGCCCTAACTTTATCAACCAAGTCCCAGAGCTAAAACCGATTGCTCAACATTATCAATTGGCGGCAAAACGCATTCAGCAGCAGTTCTTACAATTAGAATTTCAATCGTCGGCGCAGCACTCTCAACTCATGCAAATAAGCCATGACCTGAAAACTCCGCTATCGAGCGTGTTAGGTTATTTAGAGACTTGGAGGCTCCAGCAGCAACAGCCAGATCCTATGATCGATGTGGCTTATAAAAATGCTCTTAAATTGTCAGAACAGTTGCAAACTCAACTCAATATGGCAAAGCAAGAACGCCTCATGCCGAGTTATCATCAAGAGCCAATTAATCTAGCCTCACTGGTGGAAGACGTCGTAGAAGCTACAAAGATTGAGTTAACGAAAAAGCACTTAACATTGGTGTTTGACGATAAATCTTACCCAACGATTGAAGGGGATAAATTATTGCTTTCAAGGTTATTTGAAAATTTATTTGAAAATGCTATCCGCCACAGTCCGGAAGGTTCAGCTATTGAACTTAACGTTGATGTGGCTAAGAAGGATGCTTCACTTTACATCACATTGATTAATCAAGCAGAAGATGATTCTGAGAGTGGTTCACTAGGGATCGGAGTTAAAATTATTAAATCAATTTTGATGCTGCACCACAGCGCTTTGAGCACAGTGCAGACGAAGGGGATGTATCAACAATCATTTCGTCTGCCTTTGTGTTTATAGAATTCAATATAAGGCTTAAATAAAGGGGTCGCTGTTTCCAATTTGGAAATTGATAATTCTATATGTTTCATTTGTGGAAATTCACTATCTGACTTACAGTGTTCCCATATTAAACATAGGGTTTTAAGTCGATAGGATTTAAGCATGAGCCAGCAAGCATTTAACGCCACACAACAGAGATTCCAAGAGATCATTACGGATGCACACCTTTCGCCAAAGCAAAAGTCTCAATATCTTGCTTTAGAAGCGGAAGCGAGCTTACCGTATATGCCAATTTCAGATGCAGCAAAAGAAGCGTTAGATAGCGGTGTTCTGTGTGACATGTTTGAAGGGCATGCTCCTTATAAACCTCGTTACGTGTTACCTGATTACGCAAAATTCTTACGTCAAGGCTCTGAGCATTTAGAACTTGAAGCGGCAAGCAATTTTGATGAAGCGCTGAATTTGCTCACGATCCTTTACCATCATGTTCCTTCGGTGACTTCTATCCCTGTTTACCTTGGTCAACTCGATGATGTGTTGCTGCCTTATGTTGGTGATTTAACTGAAGCGCAGATTTACCAAAAACTGAAACTGTTTTGGATCATGCTGGATCGCACTCTGCCAGATGCGTTTATGCATGTGAATATTGGCCCAAGTGATAACATCATTTGCCGTACTATCTTACGTGTGGATGCAGAGCTAAAACAGATCGCTCCGAACCTGACTTTCATGTACGACCCAGCGGTGACGCCTGATTCACTATTGCGCCAAGCGGCAAGTAACATCTGTGAATGCAGTAAACCTCATATCGCAAACTACCCAATCCACGCGAATGTTTATGGTGATAAAAAGTTCGGTATCGTAAGCTGCTATAACTCACTGCCACTGGCGGGTGGGTCGAACACACTGGTTCGTATGAATTTAAAAGAAGTGGCACTAAAATCGAATGATCGTGTGGATTTCTTAAACCAAGTGCTACCTTCCTTCTGTAAAGTGATGTTCGATCTGATTGATGAGCGTAGTCGCTTTTTGCATGAGGAGTCGAACTTCTTCCAAGGGTTCTTAACCACTGAAGGCTTAATTGATGAGTCTCGCTTCGCGCCAATGTTTGGCATTTATGGCATGGCTGAAGCGGTCAATATCCTAGTGGAGAAAGAGGGAATTACGGCTCAATATGGTCAAGATGAAGAAGCAAATCAACTTGGTCATAGAATTTCTAAAAAACTGGCGGAGATCGTTGAGTCGACTACGGTTAAATATGGCTTGGAAGGAAAAGCTTTATTGCACGCTCAAGGCGGTATCAGTTTAGATGATGGCGTGACTCCGGGTGTTCGTATTCCATATGGAACGGAACCGGATCCTGTGAGTTATGTACGCGCGACGGCAGAACACCATCAGTACTATACTTCTGGAATCAGCGATATTTTAACGATTGATCAGACGGTGAAATCTAACCCAGAAGCGATGTTTAACCTTTGTAAAGGGGCGCTGCAGCTTGGTTATCGGGAGTTTACCGCTAACGTTGAATCGAATGATTTGATCCGCGTAACGGGCTATATGGTTAAGCTCTCTGACATCGCAAAATTCTCAGAGCAAGGCTCCAGAACCAATACGACATTCTTAGGTGCAGAAGCGGCGAAAAATACGGGGATTCTAGAACGTAAACCAAGAGTGGCGAGCTTCGAAATGTCGCCAAGCTTCGAATAATTCTGTAAAAATACTAACAACTCATGGCTAGGGTTAATATAAAAAGTACTACAGAAAAACAAGCGAAGGTCAGCCGTGTGCTGACCTTCTCTTGTGTCGATGGGCCGGGAAACCGGCTTGTCATTTTTTTGCAAGGGTGTAATTTCGATTGTATATCGTGCCATAACCCTCATACCATTAATCACTGTAACCATTGCGGTGATTGCGTTTCTCACTGCCCAGCCGATGCGCTGTCTTTAGATGCAGATCTAAAAGTTAAGTGGGACCCATCAAAATGCACGCAATGTGATAAATGCATTGATGTTTGCCAGCACAAGTCCAACCCCAAAATACAACACTTCTCAGTGAGCCAGATGATTGAGTTGATCCGCAAAAACCATGTGTTCTTAAGTGGTATTACGGTTTCTGGTGGGGAAGCAACCTTGCAAATAGGCTTTATTGTCGATCTCTTTAAAGCGATAAAGCAGGATGCAGAGTTAAACCATTTAAGCTGTTTTATTGATAGTAATGGTTCGCTTTCATTATCTGGATGGCAAAAGGTTGAGCCATACTTCGATGGCGCGATGATCGATTTGAAAGCGTGGCAGAATGAGACTCATCAATGGCTTGTTGGGCGAGATAATCATCGAGTGTTTCAGTCGATGGCTTACCTTGCAGAAGTTGAAAAACTCTATGAAGTCCGCCTGCTGCACATTCCCGGAAAGACGGATCTGCAAAGTGAAGTGGAAAGTGTTGGTCACTATTTAAATCGCCTGCCGGAAAGCGTGAAAGTGCGTCTCAATGCGTTTCAACACCATGGTGTAATTGGTGAGGCTTTGCAGTGGGAAACGTGTGGAGAGGTGGATATGATGGCGTTCCATCAAGAGCTGATTCAGTATGTTAAGCGCGACATTCAACTTCCTTCTGTCTATATGTAAGCACTATTCTTAAGTGTTCTGTTATTTATAAAATCAAACTTCATCCTATTACTCATCAAGTGGTTGTTCTTCATATAAAAATTATTAGAATATTTTTAGACATTAAAAATAGTTGATAGATATTAGTTTCATAGTGTTGTCGTGTATTTGTGAACGTGTCGGCAAGTTTTATTCTTAAGGCTTAAATATTGGTTGTAGAGTTCACAGTTATTTTATTTGTGTGCATACTCAAATCATGGCTTACAATATAGTGAGTATAACGTTTCATTCTGGATTTCAACATAGGAACATCAAGTGAATATGTACCTTAAGTGGCAATCTACCTCATGGCTAACCATGTTAGCTTGGTATACTCTCGATCATCAGCTTTCATTCCACCTTTCTTCTGAATAGAGTGTGTTCATTGGCGTCTCTCGCCATATAGCGCAATGTGCGCAGTATAACCTCATCAATTTGTACCACTTTCTTGAAACTATTTTCGTATGATTGATCTATATTAAATTGATCTGTGGTGATGTTGGTTATTCGTTTCGCTAAAACGAAACCCTCTTTAAATATTGTGTTTCTACTCTTTTTCTCTTGAACTATTAAACGAGTCATTCATTTAAATTAGACAAAATATGCTCGTGTAATAGTCGGAACGCAATTCTCTATATAGAGAAGTTAATAGATGAACTAATTTGGTGTGTCAGCATCAAGTGAATGAAAAGGCATTATTATGGAAAACTTTAAGCACTTACCAGAACCATTTCGTATCCGTGTTGTTGAGCCTGTAAAACGTACGACTCGTGAATACCGTGAGCAAGCTATTATTAAAGCAGGAATGAATCCGTTTTTACTTGATAGCGATGATGTGTTTATTGATCTGTTAACCGATAGCGGTACAGGGTCCATCACTCAGCGTATGCAAGCGGCAATGTTGATGGGTGATGAAGCGTACAGTGGCAGCCGTAGTTACTACGCTCTGTCGAATGCTGTGAAAGATATTTTCGGCTACGAAATGACCATTCCAACTCATCAAGGTCGTGGTGCTGAGCAAATCTATATTCCAGTGTTGATTAAAAAACGCGAGATGGAAAAGGGCTTAGATCGCAGTAAAATGGTGGCTCTGTCTAACTACTTCTTCGATACCACTCAAGGACATACACAAATTAACTGCTGCATGGCGAAAAACGTCTATCTTGACGATGCATTCGACACCGCAGTGAGCGCAGACTTTAAAGGAAACTTCGACCTGATCAAACTAGAAGAGGCGATCATCGAAGCAGGTGCAGCGAATGTTCCATACATTGTAAGTACTATCACTTGTAACTCAGCGGGTGGTCAGCCTGTTTCAATTGCAAACCTTAAAGCGGTCTACGAGATTGCGCAAAAATACGATATTCCCGTGATCATGGACTCCGCTCGATACGCAGAAAATGCGTTCTTCATCCAGCAGCGTGAAGAGGGGTATCAAGATTGGACGATCGAACAGATCACTCGTGAATCATACAAATATGCTGATGGTCTTGCGATGTCAGCGAAGAAAGACGCCATGGTTCAAATGGGTGGTTTGCTTTGCTTTAAAGATGAATCATTGATGGATGTGTACACTGAATGTCGCACTCTATGTGTGGTTCAAGAAGGTTTTCCAACATACGGTGGACTTGAAGGCGGAGCTATGGAACGCCTTGCGGTTGGTCTTTATGACGGTATGCGCCAAGATTGGTTAGAGTACCGCATTGGTCAGGTGCAATATTTGGTCGATGGGTTAGAAGCGCTAGGCATTGTGTGTCAGCAAGCTGGTGGTCACGCTGCATTTGTGGATGCGGGTAAACTTCTACCTCATATTCCTGCTGAGCAATTCCCTGCCCATGCCCTTGCGTGTGAGTTATACAAAGTGGCTGGTATTCGCGCCGTTGAGATTGGGTCGTTGCTATTGGGTCGTGATCCTGCGACAGGTAAGCAGCATCCGTGTCCTGCTGAATTGTTACGTTTGACCATTCCTCGTGCGACATACACTCAAACCCACATGGACTTTGTTATTGAAGCGTTTGAGAAAGTGAAAGCGAATGCGAAGAATGTAAAAGGGTTAGATTTTATTTATGAGCCTGCGGTTCTGCGCCACTTCACTGCTCGACTACAAGAAGTTGAAGCTCCGGTTGAAGCTCCGGTAAACAAAGAAGAAAACGCGTTGGCTGAGGCATAATGTCATCGTTGTAAACGTAGGTTAAATGTAGATAAATGCAGCTAAATTTAGTTCAAACATAGCTTAAACACAGTTAAAGCGCGGCCATCAAGGTCGCGCTTTTTTATACTCACACCGCAAACTGACGTAATTGAGTACGCAGCCAAGTCATGGCTTGATCGTTCATGTTTGGCTTATTCCAGACCAAGCTATAAGCTACTTTTCCGTAATCAAACGGCAATGATTTTTGCACTAGACCTCGGGCTTGTAATGCCTTTTCAGCCCAACACTTTGAACTGGTAAATAGGAAATCAGTGTGGTGGCACAGTACGGCTGCTGAGCCAAAATCAGCCACAGATATCGCAATCTCTCTTGAGTGATGCTGCTGTGTTAGGTTTTGCTCAAAGTAGGGAATCGAGAGTTCCTTATCCAAAATCCCAATATGTTTATTCGCAAGATAGGACTCAATCGTGAGCGTTTGATCACTCAGCGGGTGGCTTGGGTGCATGATGCAAACCATCTCATCATCTAATATTCGTTCCCACACCAGATCTTTATCATTGGTCGGAGGTTGGCTAATATCATGCGGAAGAATAATAAAATCAACCTGCCCACTGAGTAATGCATCAAACCCCAAGTGTTCTTTCGAATGGATATTGAAACGCGCAAGAGGTGCATCTTTGGCTGCAATTTGAGCAAGCGTCGGAGCGAAAATTTCGAAAGCACTCTCACGCATCGAGAGACAAAACGAACCATTATACGTCGCGGGGTTGAACTGCTCTTGGTGAAGCAAACCGTTCATGCTCGCTAAGATAGAATGTACGGTTGGACCAATTTTTAAAGCAAACGGTGTTGGGATCAATTGAGTCCCATCACGATAGAAAAGCTCGTCATTGAGCAGTGATCGGAGTTGAGAAAGTGTTTTACTGACGCTTGATGGGCTGACACATAGTTGTTCAGCAGTGAGAGTCACACTATGGCTATTGAGCATAATGTGTAATGCCGTTAAGTGTTTCAAGCTAATCCGAGATAGGTGTACGTAATCCATCAATTTTTCTCATAGGAGAGGGGGGAACTCGGGGAGTATAACGTCATCATTGAGCATCATAAAATGAATCTCAAGATAATGACGTTATTTATAGCGATACGGCTATAGCGATACAGCGAAAGAGTTAAGTGGATGGATACAGTTCCGCAATTTCATCGAGAACGTCAGGGTTGGCGATGGCGCTGAGATTTTTAACCTGAATGCCATGCACAATATTTTTAACTGCTGATTCCACCAGCTTCCCAGATTTGGTTTTAGGAATGTCGCTGATCGAGTGAACGATAGCAGGAACATGGCGCGGGGAGCATTTGGTTCTTAATGTTTGAGCGATTAACTGTTTTAAATCATCATTCAGACTGAATCCATCACATAGTTTTACAAAAAGTACGATTCGCTCATCGCCTTGAAACTGTTCTCCAATGGCAATGGAATCCTCTATCGCATCAAGCTGATTGACCTGTTGATATATTTCAGCACTGCCAATTCTCACGCCTCCTGGATTTAAGGTAGTGTCACTGCGTCCATAGAAAATCATGCCATGCGTTGAGGTTTGCACTACATCGTCACCATGGTGCCAGATATTTGGAAATTTATCCCAATACGCTTGGTGGTAGCGCTCACCGTCATCTCCCCAAAAGCCAATCGGCTGATTTGGGAAACTGTTCAAACACACTAATTCACCGCGTTGTTGTTCAATGCCTAATCCAGTATCTGAAAACACTCTTACGTCCATGCCAAGCGCTGAATTTTGGCATTCTCCACGATAAACAGGAGATATTGGGTTACCTAATACAAAGCAGCCACAAATATCCGTTCCTCCCGAAATGGAGGCTAAATGAATATCCTGTTTGATATGAGAATAAACGAAATCAAATTGTTCAGGATACAAGGCGGATCCTGTTGAGCAGAGAGTTCGTAATGCGTGTAAATTATAAGTCGATTGGGGGCTGATACTCTGTTTTTGTAACGCTTCCAGATACTTCGCTGAAGTACCAAAAAGACTGACTTCAGCATGCTCCGCCAGTTCCCATAACGTATCTGCTGTTGGGTACATTGGACTGCCGTCATAAATCACTAAGGTTGCTCCACTTGCTAATGTCGAAACATGCCAGTTCCACATCATCCAGCCGCAAGTTGTGTAGTAAAAAACGCGGTCGCTAGGCTTAATATCGCAGTGCAGCTGATGTTCTTTCAAGTGATTGAGCGTTGTGCCCCCAACAGAATGAGTGATGCATTTGGGTTTTCCCGTTGTGCCTGAGGAATAAAGAACGAAGAGGGGATCATTAAAAGCAACACGCTCGAATTGCACTTCACGCGCAGAGAAGCATGAGAGTAAATCATCCCAATGTGTCAATGCTGAGTTCTCTGATTGATTAGAAGGAAAACCTGCGGAGGGTTCTAGATATTCAATTTCACAAACATGGGTAATACTCGATATGGCATTGACGATGACCCTGTTTTTATCGCCCATAAGGTGAGTCTTGCCATTAAAGGTATAACCATTACAACAGAATAAAACTTTCGGTTTAACTTGTTCAAAACGCTCAATAACGCTGCTTGCACCGAAGTCGGGTGAAGTGGATGTCCAAATAGCGCCTAAGCTTGTGGTCGCAAGCATTGCCACGAGAGTTTGAGGTAAATATGGGAGGTAACCAGCGACGACATCTCCCTTGCCTACGCCATTATTTTTCAGCCATTGTTGAGTAACGGATACTTGTTCATATAACTCCAGCCAAGAAACCTTGTGCTGATGCCCTCGTTCGTTTTTAAACCAAACCACAATCTCATTTGGGGTTTTGTGGGCGTAACATAAAAGGTTTTCTGCATAGTTTAACTGAGCTTGTGGGAACCAAATGGAATCTCTAGGGGGACTATAATCGCCCCATTTGGCTCTTCCTGTATCAATGATGCATTCTCCTTGAGAGCCGATGACACCGCAATACTCCCAGGTTTCTTTCCAAAACGATCTTGGTTCTGTTATCGACCATTGGTGGAGTGGTTGATAGCCATCAAGATCCATGTCTTGCGCATTAAGACGTTCAATAAATCCATGCAGAAGTGAAGAGTTTACTCGCTGTTGAGTTGGTATCCATACCGGTTCTGAATCTGACATTGTTCCCTCATTGTCGATTTTTGATCAATTATCGAACAAGTTTTGACTTCAATTGAGCCAAAGTCAAACATTCCCACAAGAAATATAAGTATGAAAAATAAGAAAAAAACACAAAGTTGTAAACAATATGTTACATCGATTAACTGGTTGATTTTGAAAGAGGGTTGGCGATGAACGGCGTCGAGAGATAGGCTTTATGTAACCACAATGTAAAGGAGAGGGGTGATGGTGCAATATCATTCCAAGCCGGTAAACGGTGCAGGGAAAGTTGAGTGGAGTGCAGAAGAAGATCAAATATGGTCGGAACTTGTTACTCGTCAGCAAAGCGTCATAGGTGATAGGGCATGTCGTCCATATCTAGATGGACTAGACATGCTTCAATTAACACACGATCGTGTTCCACAATTAAATGATATCAATAAAATTTTACTGCAAGAAACGGGTTGGCAAGTCGAGCCTGTTGCGGCATTAATTAATTTTGATCGGTTCTTTTCGCTGTTAGCAGAACGCAAATTTCCGGTGGCAACGTTTCTTCGAACCAGAGAGGACTTTGACTATTTACAAGAGCCAGATTTTTTCCATGAAATCTTTGGCCATTGTGCAATGTTAACGCATCAAGATTTTGCTGCATTTACCCATGCTTATGGTGTGCTTGGAAAAGCGGCAACCCCAGCAGAGCGCGTTTATCTTGCCCGATTGTACTGGTTTACCGTCGAGTTTGGCTTGGTGAAAGAGAACGGGAAAAGCAAAATCTATGGTGGCGGAATTTTGTCTTCCCCAGGTGAAACGGTGTATTCGCTGGATAGTACTGAAGCGAAACGTCAACCATTTGATATCCAAACTGTACTGAATACACCCTATCGAATTGATATTATGCAGCCGTTGTATTACGAACTGGATGATATTGCGGCGTTATATCGTTTGAGTCAGCAGGACTTGATGGACCAAGTACACAAAGCGATGAAAGCAGAAATGTTATCGCCTTTGTTTGAACCGAAAGCAAAATCTAAGGAAATGAACCATGCTTAACGAACTACGCTGCGAAGCTTGCAGCATTGATTCTGTATCACTAACGAAATTTGAACAGCAAGAGCTTTTAGCTGAACTTAATGGTTGGGCGCTTGTAGAGCGAGATGAAATCCCCCAGCTTGAGAAAGTCTATACTTTTAAAAACTATAAATTAGCATGGGCGTTTTCCAATAAAATCGCGCAACTCGCTGAAGAAGAATTTCATCATCCAGCAACCTTACTAGAGTGGGGCAAGGTGACGGTGACATGGTGGAGTCACTCAATTAAAGGTTTACATAGAAATGATTTTATCTGTGCATCTAAATGTGACCTATTGAATGCTAGTTAAGTTGATGCCGTTGAAATGAGCTCAAGCGGCGATAACCACAATTAACCACCATTTAGCTTGGTGGCTCACCATCCCCTTCTCGGTGAGTCATCAGGCTATCTTCCCCTTTGATAGTGATTAGCAATGAATCTTTCTGAGTTAGTAATAAAACTATTAATAAATTCGATAAAACCGATTTTCACTTCTAAACTTTTGTCTGAGTATCAAGACAAATTCATATTATAAAGTTGGTACTTACCTACGGCTAGGTGCGTCTGATCTCGACATCGATTCGGGATATACATGAATTATTTCAGCAATCTAGCTGTGAGGTTTTGGGATGAGAATTGCAACTAAAATTATTTTAGCTTGTACTGTACTTTGTGCGATTGGGGTTGTGGTCAGTGGGGGATTTGTAGGCTGGAAAGCGTCCTCTTTATCGAAACAAGCACTGCATGAGCGAGCATCAAGTCAATTACTGTCGGTAAGAGAGATCAAAAAGGGTGAAATTGAGCGATATTTCGATCAAATTCATTTCCAACTAGAGACGTTAGCCAGCGATGTGGCGATTCAAGATGCATTGACTGCATTTAGTCGAGAGTTTGAACGTTATCCCATTGAGCAAGTATCAGAGCAAGATTACTCAGCCTTGCGCAATTACTATACCTCTCAATTTGGTGCTCTATATCGTGATAAAAATGATCAAAAATCAGCGAATGAATTAAGCCGCCTGAGCCAACTGTCCGTTGCGGGGCAAGCACTGCAAGCTCGATACATCGGTGTAAACTCTAATCAAGTAGGTGAAAAGCATTTATTAGATTCCGATCCATTAAACACAGGATATGATCAAGTTCACGAGCGGTATCATGATTCGCTGCGTCATTTTCTCACCTCATTCGGCTATTACGATATTTTTATGGTCGACAACCAAGGTAACGTGGTGTATTCCGTTTATAAAGAGCTGGATTTTGCCACCAATCTACTTACTGGTCCTTACCGCCAGTCTGGTCTAGCCAAAACATACAATCAGGTAAAAAATGCATCCAATAGATACTTCTATATTGAAGACTTCTCTCCTTATTATCCCTCTTATGAGTCTGCTGCATCATTTATAGGCACGCCCGTTTTTTCAGGTGGTCAACGGATCGGAGCCCTCATTTTTCAAATGCCTGTTGATGCCATTAATTCGATCATGACGTTTAATCAAAACTGGAGTGCGGCAGGGTTAGGAGCGAGCGGAGAAACCTATTTAATTGGGCAAGATGGGCTACTACGAAGCCAACCTCGCTTTCTAATTGAAGACCCAAGTCAGTATTTATCGGCTCTTTCAATGGCTGGCGTTTCTGCCAGTGTAGTCAAAAATATTAAAGGTAAAAACTCAGCAATCGGGCTGCAACCTGTTGAATCTGAGACGGCAAAGCGAGCATTAAGCGGACAGAGTGGGTATGAGTTAGTGCAAGATTATCGTGGTATCTCGGTTCTCTCTGCGTACGCTCCTATCAATGCCGCTGGACTTTCTTGGGGGATATTAACCGAGATAGACGAATCGGAAGCGTTTAAGGATGTTACTGCCCTTAATTCAGCGGTGCAAACTACGGTGATCATCAGTATTGTAGTGATTGTACTGATCTCAATTGGGATCTCTTATCTTGTCGGAAACGGTATATCTCGCCCAATCAGGATGGCTTCACTACAAATTCAAAAAATCAGCAAAGGGAATGACCTGACAGAGCGGTTGGATGAACGTGGTAAAGATGAAATGTCTGATCTCGCAGTATCGCTGAATAAACTATTTTCTCAACTTCAAAATATGATCAAAGAGTTTGCAAGCGCCACTAATGAGCTCGATAGAAACACGCGAACGATGTCTGGAAATATGAGCAGTACAAGAGAAGCAGTGAATGAGCAGTCGCATCGAACAGAGTCTGTAGCTACCGCTGTTAATGAAATGAGCGCGTCGATTGCTGAAGTGGCACAGTTTGCGAACCGAGCCGCCGATTTTGTAAAAAATGCTAATGATACGGGAAGTGAGAGTGTTCAAGTCGGGTTAGTCTTAGGCAATGAAATGACGGAACTGAATGCTCAAATGCGCACGGCAGTGGAAGCGATTGGTCGTTTGCACAGTGAAAGCAACTCGATAGCAGAAGTGTTGGATGTCATTCAAGGTATTGCAGAGCAGACTAATTTACTTGCGTTAAATGCAGCGATAGAAGCGGCAAGGGCAGGAGAGCAGGGACGAGGTTTTGCTGTCGTTGCAGATGAAGTACGCTCTCTTGCCAGTCGTACACAAGCTTCGACGGAAGAGATACGATCCAAAATTGAATCCCTTCAGAAAGAGACCGCGTCGGTGTCTACCGGAATTGAGGAGGCGAATACATCCGTGATAAAAGGCGTTGAAAGTTGTGAACGAAATACAGAAATGCTTGAGCAAATCGTCTCAATGCTCACTGAAATTAATGATATGAATATTCAAATTGCCGCCGCGACTGAAGAGCAGAAAGCGGTGACCGATGAAATCAGTGGCAGCATCACCTCGATTGCCGATGCTTCATCTTCTGTTTCTACCCAAGTAAATGATGTGGATGAGGTGCTAGGAGCATTGACTGATCAAGCTCAAGAGCTAAATAAGGAGATGGCTCAATTCAAATATGAATAATTTTGCTACGGTTTAAAGGTCATTCAAAATAGATATACCAAGCACTTAAGTCGCTCCCTCTCGTGGCTTAAGTGCTTTTTTCGTAGGTGTAGACAACCGAGCGTCACAATCATTCATCATCGTTGCTGTTGCTGTTGCTGTTGCTGTTGCTGTTGCTGTTGCTGTCGCTATTATTGCTGTGGTCGCTGTCATCGGCATTCACGGCGTAGTGAATGGAGCCGACACATAAGGCAAACATAAGAAATGGGATCAGCGCCGCCGTGATTTCAGCCCACGGGAAATGAGAGAAACTTTTCGCTAAAATTAAATGACCGAAAATTAATAAAAGCGCACCGATAATGGCGACGATGATCAATCTAATTTCGTGTTTTGTGGCCGTCGTTTTCATACTATTGACTCAAGGTAGGTATGTGAACAGGCATTGAACCACGATGCTAACTGTTAGAGATAGAACAGCTATGATGAAAAAACATAGAACAGTTGGTTTGGTGACATCACTCGGGTTTATTGAGGGTTAAATGCGCGAGCCTACCTAACTCTATGATGGCGTTTAAGATCCTGCCTTCGCATGGGTAGGAGTAGTTGATCCGAATGTGCTTAGAACCTTGGTTATCACTACTAAAGAGTGTTCCAGGTGCCACGGCTATTTGAGATTGGAGTGCTTGTTCATAGAAGTGGGAACAGTCGAAGTGACCGCCGAATTCAATCCAAATGAAATAGCCACCACTTGGGTCCGTGACGCTGATGGAGTCAGGGAAGTAAGTTCGTATTGCTGCAAGCATTTGGTGTTTATGCTGTTCAAGTTTGCGTCTTAGCTTTCTTAAATGTGCATCAAATGAGCCAAATTGAAGATAGTGGCTGATCCCTAGTTGAATTGGAACGCTACTTGAAAGAGTCGACATTAATTGGAAACGCTGGATTGTTTCGCTTCGCTGTCCGGCGACAACCCAGCCAATACGAAAACCCGGAGATAAACATTTTGAAAATGAACCACAGAGCAAAACGTCGTCGTGTTGATCAAATGCTTTCGCTGGTTTGGGTTTATCTGGGCTAAAAAACAGCTCGGCATAAACATCGTCTTCGATCAGAGGCGTTTGATGGTGATGAAGTAGTTCAACAAGAGATTGCTTAGCGTGATCTGACATGCAAAATCCAAGTGGGTTTTGGAAGTTAGTCATTAGCCAGCATGCTTTGATTGGGAGTTCAGTTAATGCCTTTTCAAGCGCGATTAAATCAATCCCTTCAAGAGGGTGGGTTGGGATCTCGACGGCTCGCAAATTAAGCCGTTCAATCGTCTGTAAAGCGCCATAGAATGTTGGGCTTTCAATCACCACCAAGTCTCCAGGCTTTGTTACGGCTTGCAAACTTAAACTTAGCGCTTCCATTGCCCCAGAGGTGATCACTATATCATCGGGTGAGACTGATAAACCTTGCTGAGCGTAGCGTTGGGCAATATTGCGGCGTAGGCTTTCACTCCCTGGAGGCATATTTATTATGGCGCTATTTTCAGGCATTTTGCGACTCGCGCTAGCCAAGTTTCGAGCAAGTGCTTGTTGGGGAAAGAGGGATGGATCGGGAAAGGCAGAGCCTAAGGGCACCATGTCTTGTTGTTTATTGCGCTGTAACACATCAAACAGTTGATCGTTGATATTAATCTGTTTTGGCTTCGTAGAGCTTGATGATGCTTGAGGGCTAAGTAGGTTTTCAATCTGTGGTGCGACGAAATAGCCTGATTGTGGTTTTGCAGTCACCCAACCTTGGCTCTCAAGTAACTGATATGCCTGTAAAACGGTGGCGATGCTATAACCCGTACTTTTACAGCTTACTCGCACCGAAGGGATCTTTTCACCAGATCGCCAAACCTTTTGGCTAATCTGCCGCTTAATATCTTGAGCAAGCTGTTCGTAACGAGTCATTAACTACCATCAGTGTCAGAGTGTGGAATTGATATTTATCTTAACATTGAGTGAAGTGACAGCATACCTGCTTACGCTAGCTCTTTATCCAGCGCTTTAATGGCGAGAGTAAGGCGTTCCGATAACTCAGCCTTTTGATTGGTTTTGAAATCGAACATAACAATCGTTGCGCTGCCAATCGTTGTGATTTTTCTAAGTTTTTTGCTCACAATTTCATATTGCATCGTGAACCTATCCGATTGTATATCGGTGACTTTGGAGCCAATCAAAAGCGTGTCAGGGTAGGTAACTGGGAGTTTGTAGCGACACTGAGTTTCTCCAAGTACTGGCCCAACTTTGGTCATGGCCATCTCTTCCATCAATTCCACTTTATTAAAATGGGCAATGCGAGCGGTTTCAAAATAACGAAAATAGACCGCGTTGTTGACGTGATTGAGTGCGTCCATCTCTCCCCAGGCGACAGGAATTTCAGTAATAACAGAGTACTCTTTTAGTAGGTTTTCCACACATGGCCTCAAAATCAAACAATCGTTTTAATTCCTATCTTACTGTTTTGTTAACATTATCGCAACATGCTGATGGCGTAGTTTAGTGTTGAATTGTATTCTTGAGCCTTTTATTAATTGATTAGTGATCAAGATAGGCGTTGGTGTGCTAAACCTATAAGAGTCTGTGTAAATATTGAGGTTACTGATGGAGTTATTTTCTGATTATCGGAATGAAATACAAACTGAACCATCAGCCAGTAAAGTCCATAAACTTCTGAAACCGTGGCGCGTATTAATTGTAGATGATGATGATCAGGTTCATCAAATCACAAAATTAGCCTTGAGTGGATTTACATTTCAGGATCGTAAATTAGAGCTGATTTCAGCGCTGTCGGGTGAAGAAGCGAAGCAGATCTTAGATTCAGCCGATGATATTGCTATTGCTCTTGTTGATGTCGTGATGGAAACGGAACATGCTGGCTTGGATCTGGTTCGGCATATTCGCGGAGGATTAAATAACAAGCTTATTCGTTTGGTACTTCGAACGGGACAAGCAGGACAGGCACCTGAAGATATCGTTATTCAAGAGTACGAAATTGATGATTACAAGGAAAAAACCGAGCTAACTACCCAGAAGCTACGAACATTGCTGTATTCAATGCTAAGAGCATATCGAGACCTTTGTACCATTGATAAGCAAAGAGAAGGTCTGAGGTTAGTCATTCAAGCATCTGCTAATGTGCAAAATACCACGACGATGAAAGCTTATGCCGCGGCGTCTTTGTTGCAGGCGACGTCATTATTGAAATTGGACGTTTCTGCTTTTTATGGCGTTGTTCAGCCTACGCCTGAAGGGGAGGAATCGAGCGCATTAACACTCGCGGCTACGGGAGGGGATGTGAATGCCTACTCTGAATGTGCATATGACCGTTTGCCGGATATTGTCTCTAAACGTTGCCATGACGCGGCCAAGAAAAAGCAAAGTCAGAGCTACGAGGATGCCTACGTATTTTTTATGGCTGATGAGCGTGGCGTGAACAACCTGCTTTATATCAATATTAATACTGCACTTTCAGAGTTAGATAAGCAGTTACTTGAAATCTATATGCATAACATAGGCTTGACGTTTGAGAACCTTAGTCTGCTTGTGGATTTAAAAGAGACCTCAAAAGAGTTGGTTTATAATTTAGCCAACGCAGTGGAAGCAAGGAGCAAAGAGACGGGGGCGCACGTGCAACGCGTGTCTCTGGTATCGGAACAGCTAGCGATTTTATATGGTCTTTCAGAATATGATACTTTTATGATTAAACAAGCGTCGCCTTTGCATGATGTGGGTAAGGTGGCGATCCCAGACAGCATATTACATAAACCTGGAAAGCTCACTGAAGATGAGTGGTATATTATGCAAAAGCATGTTGAATATGGTGTTGATATTTTAAGTCGTTCAAAGCGAAAATTGATTTTAGTCGCCAAAGAGATCGCGGCTTACCACCATGAGAAATGGGATGGTACAGGGTACCCCAATCAATTGAGCGGTGAAGATATTCCAATCAGTGGGCGAATTACGGCAATTGCAGATGTGTTTGATGCCCTTGGCGCTAAGCGAAGTTATAAGAAACCGTGGCCTGATGAGAAGATTAGAAAGGAAATCTTGTCTCAGAAAGGAAAGCATTTTGAACCCGTGTTAGTCGATTTAATGCTGGATAACTGGGATACGTTTACTGAGATCCGTGACAGATTTCCTGACTAATACTCAATAAATTGTGAAGGGTGAACAATGCTATGAGCTTTGTTCTGGTGATATCGGCAACTCTTTCGGCGTTCTGAATGTAAAATGGACGCCTTGATTAATGGATGACTCAAAATTTAAGCTTCCCGCTAGCTTCTGGTGTATAAGGTTGAACACTAAGTTGAGCCCAAGCCCCGAGCCGCCATTTCCGCGTTTACTGGTGTAAAAAGGTTCAAATATCTTTTGATGCAATGCTTCTTCAATTCCAGAACCATTATCGATATATTCGAAGATAATCTCGTTGTTTTGTTCATAGAAAGAAATGCTAATTTTTGCGGGTTCAGATGAATCCGCAAAGGCATGATTGATACTATTCATAATGAGATTGGTGATCACTTGCGTGAGTACTCCAGGTAAACTGCTCATTGAAAGAGTGTCGCTGCCTGAAATGATTGGGGTCACGGGGATTTTGCGAGTCTCAGGGTGCAAGCTGGTAATTAATGCATCTAATACTTGATGGATAACAAAATTGCTCCGGCATTCTGACACTTGGTTGACGGCAGTTTGTTTAAAGTCACGTATCAGTTTAGAACCTCGATTTAAGTTATCCTCCAGCATAATTGTGCTCTCACTCATGCGCTCCATCAAGTCTGCAAATTGAACGCTGGATAATGTCTGATCAGCAAATGCTTGGTTAAGTTCTTGTGTGATTTCTTTGATGATAGACGCGGCGGTCACGGATATTCCTAATGGTGTGTTTACTTCATGAGCGACTCCAGCAACGAGCCCACCTAATGCGGCTAACTTTTCAGATTCGACCAACTGATCTTGGGTCTTTTGTAGAGTGACCATATTATTTTCAAGTTCTTGAGTTCGTTCTTTTACTTTATTCTCAAGAGTATGGTTGAGCTCCTCTAGCTTTACCTTAGCTTGAGTTAAGGCTGAGATATCCAATGCCGTCCCACGAAACCCAGTAAAGGTATCATCTTGATATTTTGCTGTTCCTTGAAAGAGTAAAAATCGCTCTTGGCCCTCGATTATCAATTTTTCTTCACATAATGAGAAACTTAATTTTGCGTTAATATGGGCGAGTAAAGAGTGAGTCTTGTTGAATGTTGGGATGTTAAATAGGGGAACTGATTCGCAGCCGCTGAGGTTTAAATTTTTTACCATTTCATCTGAAGCATAAATTAATACCCCTGATTCATTAGTCTCCCATAGCCAATCAGAAGAGACATCGGCAAAGTCAGCAAAACGCTCTTGTTGATATTTAATATCGCGATAAAGAGAGGACACACTCGACGTTATTTTATTGGTTTCATCTCCAAGCCATTTGAGTTCGTCTTCTTTTTCCATAATCCAAGGCGTGTATTGGAGTGTAAGTGGTTTATTTGGGTTGCGAGGGTTGAATTTTCGTAAATATTGCGCGATGGAGAACAGTCGTCGGTTAACGCTCTGGTGAAATATCATTAAAATCAGATAGCAGACAATAGCGGTTTTAAGCGCGTTAATTCCAAGAGTGATAAGGAATTGCTTTAAGAGATAGCTGTAGATAGTGTTGGCGTCAGACTCTACATACAAGCTACCAATGACCTCTTTTGGCTCGTTTTCTGAAATTGAAAATTTGATAGGATAGCGGCTAGAAATGATTTGCTTTTCTACTGGGGTTCCAGCTCTAAATATGTAGTTATCGGCTTCGACTTCTAGGTAATCGACTTTAGGTAAATTGACGAGACCTTCTATTCGTTGTTGTAAAAGCTCTAAGTCAAACCGCCATAGTGATGGGGCGAGTAAATCGATATGAATTTTCTCAATTTCATAGTGGCGGCTTTCTACGGCACTCAACTCACGATTATAATCCCAATAGGTTTGTATCAGCGTTGTAATTAGGGTTACCGCACTGCTTATCAGAATTAAGATTAGGATGATTCGTCGTCCGATATGGCTCGATATAGGGCTTTGCTTGCTGTTCTCGAACTGTGGAGTGCGGCTCATTATCATCCCTTGATTATTCTACTTATTATTGTGGCTCATTTTTTTTTATTTTGATACATCAGGTGATCCGTTTGCTCGATCATCTCTTCGATTGTAAGTTCTCTGTTGTGATTGAACGTTTTTTGACCGTAGCTAAGAGATGTCATACCGAATTGTGGTTGAGCTTCGATTTGGACGTGGTAGTTTTTAATTAAACGTTGGCAGAGTGCTTCAAGTTGCTCATCATGATTGAATCCATCTTCATCGTTAAATAAGCTCATAATGACAAATTCATCTCCCCCCATTCGCACCACAATGTCACTTTCCCGGCAGTTTTCGGATAATACTTTTGCCACAGTTTTAATGCATTCGTCACCAACACAATGTCCATGTTGGTCGTTGACTTGTTTTAGCTTATCGATATCTAAGTAAATTACACCAATGGTTTGTCTTGCCCGTTTAGCATCTTTAACTCGCTGTTCACCAAGTAAATGCAAACCTCTGCGATTGTTCAGGCCTGTTAATTCATCCGTCAGGGCAAGATCTTGTAGCTCTTGATAGTGACAATAAACTTTTAAGTCAGACATGATCAAATTACTGAATTGCTCAAGTAAGTTGAGTAGTTTTGTCGGGTAGGAGGTTGGTTTCGTATCTATAACACAAATGGTTCCAAATAGTTCGCCATTTGGCCAATAGATAGGAAGCCCACAGTAGGATTCTACGGGGCCGTGTGTAACCGGAGGAGCATCTTTCCAATAATCATCTTGCTTTGCATTATTTACATACAGGTTCTGCTTGGTTTCCATAATCGTGCGACAGAAACTTTTCATCTCCCACGACCAAGTCACATCTGTTTTTAAGAAATTCTCTTTGTTTTGGCTCGCGACCACAACATTGAACTCATTTTGTCTCAATTGAACGATGGTTCCACTGCTAGCACCAAACAGTTCAGACATGAGATCAACCGTATGCTGCCATTTTTGAAGATCGATAATTTTTTGATCTGAATTTGATAAGCATGTATCACGATGGCTCATTGGCGTCCTTAGTATGGTATTTTGTCTATTTACATTATATGACCAAAATAGTTGTTGTTGCATTTCATGGTGCTTTGTTTCTTCACATATTTGGCATAAAATTTAACATTAAGTACATGAGGATATGGATATATTATGGAAGTAAAAGGTTTTTTGTTTGATTTATTAAATAGTCCTAAGGAAATAAAATTTGAGCAGGTCATGGATGTCATTGATGCAAATTATGACTTTGTTCCTACTTCATTTACTAACGGTGACTTAAGAAATGAAGCTGGAGAAAATAATGGTTCTTGTAAAATTTTTGCCTTTGGTTTGCTTCACAAGTTAACGGAAGAGGAGGCGCTTTCCTGTTTTGGGAAGTTTTACCGTGTCGATGTACTTGGTAACCCTGATGATAAGGACCATCAAAATATCCGAAACTTTATCAAGACAGGTTGGGGTGGAATCAAATTTGAACAAACTGCATTGATTGCTAAAGATATTGATAACTGAACTTCTTGATAACCAAACGTATTAATAGCTAAATATTGATATAGAACGTATTGAAAGCTAAATACGTTGAAGATCAAATAGTAGATCTAAATCACATATATTAATGGCTATAGAGTGACTGGTTGCGTATGAGCTAACCTTTTTATGGGACAAATAGAAAAGGAAGTGATAATGAAGCATCCAGTTTCCTCCATCTTTCTTGCGCTGAGTGTTATAAGCTCACTGAGTTATGCACAGCAAGAGGAAGAGAAAGAGTATAGTCAGTTGTACCTAGGTGCCGGTTTTAGCATGGCAAACTTCAGCGATTCGCAATATCGAGATGATGATAAATTTGATAGTACGCTTGCTGGAGTCGTTTTTGGTTATCGTCCATTATCTTTTTTCGCAATAGAAGGGCGGGAATATATCGTGGTGTCGGATAAAGATGACCGAATTAAGTGGCATGCAGGTGTAGTGAGTAAGTGGTTTATCCCATTGGATTATCATTTTAATCTGTTCGGGACTTTGGGTTATAGCGCGATTGGAACTGAAAACCACGGTACAGAATGGGCTCCGAGTATGGGTGCTGGGATGCGTTTTAGAAATAACACACCGCTAATTTTTGATATTGAAGGACAATATGTAAAAGAGAGTTCAATAGCACCTGACGGAGATGATGGTGCTATGAGTCTTAATTTAAGTGTTTATTATGGCTTCTAATGTAAGCTCGAATGTGAGGCATTTGAGTTAGTTTCCTTTAACTCAGAGCTAAATTGTCGGTAGAGCCGTTAAACATTTTCGACACACACAACTTTGGTTATCCGACACTTTACTTGTGTTCCTTTCTTCTACTTCAAAGCACCAGCAGGTGCTTTTTCCTGCGCTGATATCACAGTGTGCACCTTCACCACATGATGGACATTGATGAGTGTGTGAGACGCTAGTTATCTGCTTCATAATGGCTTCACGCTCAGTGTCTGAATACTCTTTCCAACCGATAATTTCAGCCATGGTTCGATGGCAGCCTGAGCAGATCCCATCACTGTTTTTGCACGCAGCAATACAAGGTGTTTTCATTCATCTTTACTCTATAAAACTTGTACCGTAAATCTAACAGTTTTTTATTTGGATGTAAGAAATAAAAAAGCCAAGTAAAAAACTTGGCTTTTAATTTAGGTTAAAGTGACTTGTTTATGGTGTTGCTGGGGTGATAAAACCTAAGTCTGTCAGTTCTGATTCTGAATCCGGATTGCTATAGTTTGAATACCATATTTCTCCTTCTTCCGTGATTGCGTTTCCGCCCCATTCACTAGAAACGGTGAATACTTTTACATTGAATTCAATCCCATTACTATAGGCTATCGTCATGTAGTCAGTGGCGGTTTGAGCGACGTTATTATCATCGGTGTAAGCGAAGCTTAGCTTGATTATACCTTTATCAACATCATGCATTGCCCAAGTGAAATTAAAGGATTCCATGACCGTTCCATCAAGGTTTAGGTCTTCGAATGTGCCTGAGCCGTCAGCCATGAAGCTTAGTCGCTCATCTTCAGCTTGTAAGACTCTTTCATCACCAATGAAGCGAGTACTAAACAGTGGTGTTTTGTAGTCTTCGTCTTCACGACAGGAGTCTAGAGCTGCGATATATTGAGCGTAAGTTTTGAAGTTAACTGGTTGGTCGGTTTCATCATTCCAACCGGACTCATCGACATCACATGTCTGGATATCTTTATTTATATCAACGTCTAAATACGTCGCTAGCCATATTGAGCCTACTTCTGGATCAAAATGTGCCACTGAATATTGCTTATCATCGTTTACATCAATAATAAGTTTGCGGTAGTCCCAAATTTCATTCGCGTTTTCACCTATTTCTAAAATGCCCTTACTGTTCATGTTCCAATATTTCATGCTAGGAGCACTATTTTTAAAGCGTAGCATTTGGTTGTTGTCGCCAAATGCAGCGGTCCTTGTTTCTCCTGAACCACTAACACGGTAAGAAATTGAGTCTTCTGGCATCATGGTCGGCAATGTACAGTCCGCTAGCTGTGCTTCGAAATCGGCAAGAGTTGAGCCTGAATCGGTTTCGGTAATGAAGCACCAACCTTCAATATTGATGGCGTTAATTAATGCCTCTTTTGCAACAGCATTCAATAGGTAGCCATCGTTGTCATCTTCAGCATCGCCAGCAGCAATAAACTCACCTTCATATAGATAGCCATCATATACAGATAAAATGCGCTGGTTGGTATCGTGATCCCAAGCATCTCCCCATAGGTCGATAACAGATTGCGGAATATCGAAGCGAATGACCTCTTCCCCATTGACGGTGGATTGTGTCCATTGACCAGAACCGTTGAGAGTCACCATGGTTTCTTGACCATTAGTCCAACTCCAATCCCAAGTGTAGTAGTTGATCACTCCACCAGTAACCAGTTCAATCCCTATATCGTAACCTATGGATAACCCTTTAACGGTGCTTACCAGAGCTCCGTCTCCCGCCGCTGTATTAACAATAACATCTGCAAATGATGTTGCATTATTTCCGTCTTCTTCGTTATTCGCGGTACCGTGATAGAACCAAGGTTTATTCCATAAGTAATACTCATCAAAATCAGCGGTTAAACTGACTGAGCCACCTTGAGAACCTTGTGGGAATACCGCGGTTTCATTGACATAATCAGACAACTCGCCCGCATTACCAGCAATTGATTTACCACTTAAATCTCGCACATAGCCAGAAGCGGTACTGGTTAATGTTGGTAGATCGGCAGGGTAAACGGATATGGCATCACCTACTATCGCAAGTGAGTACACATCATTGAACATTTCCCAACCTTGTGGACCTAGAATGATGTCTTTATCATCATTGGGATCAATCGTATGCGTTCTTCCATCGGCACCGACTTGGTAGAGTTTAGATAAAGTACCTATGTCATTGTTCATTGTGAACTCTTCGACAAATACCTCAACATCGGTTGTTTCTACGCCGTTGTTGTTACGTGTCTCTTCATCTGCCCAAAGAGAATAGAAAGTACCACTGTCACGCATGAAGGTAATAACTTGCTGAATAGGACTTAAATCGGGGGTGAGAGGAGAGTCGTCGTCTTCATCTAAGATGCCATCATTGTCATCATCAGTATCTTCATTGTTACCAATACCATCGCCATCGGTATCTGTTGTTTCATCTTTATCTAATGGGAAGTCGTCACTGGCATCAGGTGTGTCATCATTATCGTCATCGAGATCGGCATTATTACCAACACCATCGCCATCGGTATCTGTTGTTTCATTTTCGTCTAATGGGAAGTCATCACTTACATCAGGTGTGTCATCGTTATCATCGTCGAGATCGGCATTGTTACCGATACCATCACCATCAGTATCTGTTGTCTCATCTTTATCAAATGGGAAATCATCATCGACATCTAGGGCTGCATCGTTGTCATCATTGGTGTCGGCGTTATCACCAGTTCCATCTTTGTCTGAATCAACCCATTCCGTATCGTCGTCAACAAACTCATCAAGCTCATCAATGACGCCGTCACCATCTGTGTCTGTATTTTCGACAGACTCATACCCTCCGTTGTCTCCAGGAATGATCGCAGTTTTGTCAGGATCAAAATCAGGAGCCTTAATAATGGTCCCTATCTGTTCTGAGTTATCTGATAAATCTGTTTTACTACCATCGGCATTCTCAGATAATTCTGTTGTATCTTCTGGGATAACACCTGAAGTCACAAGAGCTTCAGCACTGTATGCAGCGTCTGTTTTTCCATCTTCGATGTAATCGCCTAGAACATCACTTTCTTCAAGTCCTAGGTCATTTGCTACATCGGTAACGGCTTCTTCGATGGTACTAAAAGTGCCACTTTCTAGTTTTACGTGAACAAGAGTCGAGAGGGGAGTTACATCGGTTTGTCCCGCAGGTGCTGACATTACATAATCAGATAAAACAGGTCCGGTTGTTTCATCGATGGTTTGACCTTTTATTGCTTTAACAATAACGGCGTAATTCTCGGGATTAGGGGTATTGGAGACATCAAGAACGGCTTTACCTCCATCGCCACTAATGGCAGACGGTTCATCAGGATCGAGTTGAAAATCGCCATCAATATCGAGCCAAACTTGGGCATTTTTTAGATATCCATCAATTGCTGTGACGGAATAGGCGTTGCTGTTTGCTGTTGTACCTGTCTCTCCGTCACCACAGCCAACTAAGCCTAAACTGCTTGTTAAGCCTAACGCTATTACTAATTTATTTTTATTCATTGTTCTTCCTAAACATTGTTATTAGAAACGACAGTAAAACGTTAGTAACGAGGTTGTAGGCTGTCAAATTCAGCATCTTCTATAGATAAGATACGATCAATAAGGATGAATTATGGAAATTTTTATTTTATTTATAAAATCAACGAGTTGGTTGATGCTATGAAAATGGCGTCAAAAACAAGCCTTCAGTCTGTGGGGTTAATTGATTGAATTTAAATAATTTAATAAGAGAATTGATGAAGTTCCAACGTTATTTGAGTAACTTATCAATTTGTGACCCTGATCTAATTAGAGAGTCATCTATGTAAGATGCAGTACTTTGGATTTACCGGATTAAACTTGCATAAATTTATGCTTTTCTTGGGGTTTTGTCGCTCGAAATTAAAGGATAATTGAGGTAGCATTGCCGACCTTTTTGGATTGGCTAGAGGTAAAAATGTTTATAGGTTTTGATTATGGTACAGCGAACTGCTCTGTTGCTTCGATGTCTGATGGCCAACCAAGATTACTTTCTCTTGAAGGGGACAACTTTTACATCCCTTCCACCATTTGTGCCCCTACGCGTGAATCTGTATCTGAGTATCTATTTCGTCACTTTAAAATTTCGCCTTCTGATGCGATTGGTGAGCAAGTACTGCGCCGAGCGATTGCCTTCAATCGAGAAGAGAGTATCGACCTAATTAAAGGTGACTTAGCCTTTGGTCAAGCGGCGTTAGATCTTTATTTAGAAGATCCGAGAGATGTTTACTATGTGAAATCGCCGAAATCCTTCTTAGGCGCAAGCGGGTTGCATGATATTCAGGTCAGTTTTTTTGAAGATCTTGTATGCGCCATGATGGCCAATATTAAACAAAAAGCGGAAGCTCAAAGTGAGCAAGAGATCCGCGACACGGTGATCGGTCGCCCAATTAACTTTCACGGTCGTGGTGGCGAACTCGCGAACCAACAAGCGGAAAAAATATTATTACAAGCAGCCAAGCGCGCAGGGTTTCATAATATTGAATTTCAATTTGAGCCTGTCGCGGCAGGGTTGGAATACGAGAGCACACTAACAGAAGATAAAACAGTATTAGTTGTGGACATTGGCGGTGGTACAACCGACTGTTCGCTGATTGATATGGGACCAACGTGGCGAGGAATGAGTGATCGTACTGCCAGCTTATTAGCTCATAGTGGGCAACGAGTTGGGGGAAATGATCTTGATATTTACCTAGCGTTCAAACAGCTGATGACCTCTTTTGGCTCCACAAGTAAGTCACTGTCTGGTATCGATATGCCTCTGACTCAATTTTGGAACCCGATTGCGATCAACAATGTAGAAGCGCAACGCGACTTTTATTCACGCGAGAACCTTAAAGCACTTAAGCTACTGAAAAAAGAGGCGCAGTCTCCGGAAAAATTGGATCGCTTACTTAGAATCTACCAAGAGACATTAGGCTACAGCGTAGTAAGAAAAGCGGAAGAAGCGAAAATAGCACTTGCAGATTGCAACGAATTTCGCGTCAAGATGGATTTAGTGTCTGAGTTGGTTGAAGTGGATATTAGCTTAGATCAAATGATAGACGCGATTGAGACTCCAAAAGCGAAGATGGTTGATTTAGTGAAAGAAGCGGTCGCGCAAAGTGCGAAAAAACCGGATGTGATCTTCATGACGGGAGGCTCTGCTCGTTCTCCTGTATTGCGTCAAGCGGTGGAATCTCAACTGCCAAATGTGCCGATTGTGAGTGGGAATTACTTTGGTTCGGTTACAGCAGGTTTGGCTCGCTGGGCTGAAACTTGTTTTAAGTAATCGACTGATTGTGGGTACGCGATGAGTACTTTGGGAAATTAAGGTGCTGATCTATAGCTAATTTCAAAAAAAAGTGTGACTCATGCGGTAATTTGTAACCGAAACCCGTAAAATACCCGCCTTATTATTACGCTATACAGTAAGGCGAGTACATTTTCTGTGAATAAAGATCAATTTGAGTTGTTGGCCCCTGGTGGCGATATAGATTCGATAAAAGCGGCGATTGCCGCTGGCGCGGATGCCGTTTATTGTGGTTTAGATAAATTTAATGCCCGTAATCGAGCAACAAACCTCGACCTAGATACCTTAAACGGTTTGGTTGATTTGGCTCATCAGCACAACTGTAAAATCTTCCTGACTTTGAATATCATTATTCTTGAAAGTGAAGTACCAACGGTTGTCCGCTTATTGAATAAATTGGTTAACACTCATATCGATGGCGTTATCATTCAAGATCTTGGATTAGGCTATATTCTTAAGCACTACTTCCCTAGCTTGGACATGCATGCTTCAACACAACTGAACACTCATAATGAAGGTCAAATCTTATTACTAAATAAGTTAGGTGCAAGCCGTGTAAACCTTTCACGAGAGTTAAATATCAGCGAGATTAAACATTTAGCTCAATTTGGACTAGAGCATGATGTTCTAATGGAAGTGTTCGTGCATGGTTCTTACTGTATTGGCTTTTCGGGCCTTTGTTACATCAGTTCTGTCAAAAATGGTGCATCGGGGAACCGAGGTCGTTGTAGCCAGCCTTGCCGTGATCAATACGAAACAACGAAAGTAGGTAAAAATTACCCACTGAACATGAAAGACAACTCTGCTTATGGTGATTTGAATGAGTTGGTTGATGCGGGTGTTTACTCATTAAAAGTTGAAGGTCGAATCAAGAAAGCGCATTACGTTTATACTGTGGTCGACAATTGGCGTAAACAGATAGACACTTATTGTGCTGGTGGCCAACCTTTAACCGATACCAAAGGTCTATACACGGTATTTAATCGTGACTTTTCGAACTCATATCTGAAAGATAACATCTCCCAAGATATGTATATCGATAACCCAAGAGACAATTCGTCTACACACTTCACTAAGATTTACGGCTGTACTACCGAAGCCAGTATCGATAAAGTGAAAAAAGATCTGTTTGATGAAAAAACGGATATCATGGCGCTGGTGGAAGAGAAGACCAAAGATTTAGTGATTGATGATTCAAAGTCATTAACGGTAGTAAAAGGCGACCCCGATTACGTGAAAGCCGTTGAATTACCAAAGCTACCACCATCAACGCCTTTGACTTCGGCTCCAAAATTATCTGTACTTATCTCATCGGCAGAAGATGTTGCGTTGTGCGAAATGAACACTTCAACGACACCTTTAGATGTCTTCTATCAGTTACCGATGGCGCTGAGCACACAGTTGGCTAAATTGAGTACACTGTTTACTGAAAATCCAGCTTTGATCCCTTGGTTTTCTGCTATTCAAATTGGAGATGACTTTGAAGCGGCGAGAACGTTTTTAGATACAGTTAAGCCAGCGTTGATCGTCACCAATAATACAGGCGTAGCACAACTGGCTTATGAAAGAGGCATTCAATGGATTGCAGGGCCGCAACTGAATATCACTAATTCGTATGCGCTCAAATGTATTCAACAAGAGTACAAAGGCAGCGGTGCTTTTATCTCTAATGAGTTAAGCAAACTGCAGATGCGTAAGATCGTTCGTCCAGATAACTTCCGCCTGTTTCATAGCATTTACCACCCGATTGCGATGCTAACTAGTCGTCAGTGCCTATTTTTACAAAGTGTAGGTTGTAAGAAAAAGCGTGTGGATAATCGTTGTTTGAAGGGGTGTGAGAAAACAACCTCTATCATTAACTTGAAAGATAAGCCTTATGTGATTGATAAGAAAAAAGGCGATCACAACAGTTTGTACAGCGAACAAAACTTCTTGAATACAGACGTACTTAAAGATTGTGCAGGGCTCTATTCTGATGTTCTGATTGATCTACGAAATATCAAAACACAGACCAAAGTGAGTTTAGATAAAGCGGAGATCGATAACGCAGCCTTGGTTGTGCTATTCCAAGAAATGCTACAGGAATCGATGAACCATTTGGACACTCGTGGCGATAAGGTCGAGTCTCCGGCATTAGTTGCGATAAAACAGGCATTAGCGCAAACGAGCAGCCAGCAATATAAAAAAGGTTTATAGACAAAGGTTTATAGATAAAGGTTAATGAAAAGCCGAAGCAATATTATATTGCTTCGGCTTTTTTGTTGTCACCTAGATACTTCTAGCTGCGAAATGAAACAACACACTAGGTTGTGTGCAAGCTAGGTCTACCAGAATCTTATCGATAAGCTAAGGTTATTTTTTACCTTGAGTTTGCTTATCTTCTTCAGTCAGTTCACGAATGCGACGGCTGATGTCACGGCGAGATTTAGAGATCTCAGCACTTTTGATGATGTGGTCATCAACGCGATCTTCGTAATCGGCTTTCATGTTTTTAACAATAACCAGAATCTCATCGTGGCTCATTTCTGGCTTAATGTAGTCAAGAAGGTTATCAAGTAGATCAACACGTTTACGGTTATCACGAACTTTTTTTTCGTTATCAACAAGTTCACGTTTTAGCTTATTTTTACGACGTGCTTGGTTTACGATTTCAAATACACTACTCATAGTTTTTTCCTAGTCTAAAATATGTCTGGTTTGATTAAAGCACAACAAATGAATACAGAACAGCCTTAAGATCAATCCTCTGGCGATGTTGGTGAATTAATCAGCACTCTCTCTTTAATCGATTGTGTTCGCTTGTGCGTTCGCTATATTATGCGTTATTAAGTATGACAGTGTAATGAAAAAAAACATGGAACAGCCAGTCGAACAAGATGATTACGAGTCGCATGACGTAGAACCTGAAGGTGAAGTAGAGCAAGAAAAACTTCGTGAGGCCTATATTTCTGAGCGAACAAAATTAGAGATAACTGAGATTGAGCTAAACCGAGCAAAAATCATATTGGTTGATGAAAAAGGCAATATGAAACGCATCCCACTGATTCCGGAGCATTAGTGAAAACGGATGTTTGGTTACTAATGTTTTTGAATATCGATGTTTGAATATCAATGTTTGAATACCAATAGTTACACTGCTGATAACAAGAGATGCAAAGCTAAAAATTTTGAGCCAGAATTTAACACTCACAACGTAAATTCAGCGCTTTAAATGGTTGAGTCGTTAGATTTACTAATGCAACAAAGCTAATAATAAAAACAAGGAATTGAGTATGAGCATTGAACTGTCACCTGTTGAAGCAAGAGTCATTGGCTGTCTGATTGAAAAAGAAGTAACCACTCCTGAATATTACCCTCTAACACTTAATAGTCTAACCACTGCATGTAATCAGAAGAGTAACCGAGATCCTGTCATGGCCTTGAGTGACTCAGATATTCTTGATGTCGTAGAGAGCCTTATCTCTCGTCGTTTAGTGAGTGATGAGAGTAGCTTTAATAGCCGTGTGAGTAAGTATCAGCATCGTTTTTGTAACACTGAATTTGGCGATTTACAGTTTAGTGAACAAGAACGCGCCATTATCTGCTGCATGTTACTTCGTGGGCCTCAAACTCCTGGCGAATTGCGCACTCGTACTAATCGGTTGGCGTCATTCACAGATGTAAAAGAGGTGGAAGCGGTACTTGAAAAGCTAGCGAATCGTGCCGAAGGTTCTTTGGTGGTGAAATTGCCACGCGAAGCGGGTAAGAGAGAATCTCGCTATCAGCATCTTTTAAGCGGTGCTGTTGACGTGGATTCGATCGCGGCGGCAATGCCGGTCAGTTCAACAATGAGCCATTCTTCTGAAAACTCATCATCTCAAAGAATCGAGTCACTAGAGAAAGAAGTGGCAGAATTGAAGAACGAGTTGGCTGAGCTCAAAGCGTTAGTTGAATCTGTTCTCTGATTTTCATGACAAAGGTAAGCGAAACGTGTCCGTCTTGGTACATTTATCTAATTCGGACACGAAGTGATGCACTATATTGTGGAATAACGGTCGATGTAGATCGTCGGTTCAAACAACACCAAATGGGAAAAGGGGCTAAGTTTCTTCGCGGAAAAGGGCCACTGGATCTCGTTTGGAGTCACTCTGTCGAAACGAAAAGTTTGGCTTTAAAATACGAAATTAAGCTGAAAAAGTTGCCAAAAATAAAGAAGGAACAATTAATTCAGAAACTTTGGGATCTAGAAACACTGCACATCAATTGACATTACTCATCCTTGGGATCAATAGATAAAGCCCCCGCGTTATTTTTATCGGTTTAACTTCTCTTTTACACGCTATTCCCGCCATCTTTATCTGGCATAGAACTATCATTTTTAATAAGGTTAACTCATAATGATTTTCATACCATGCGTAAGAGTATGGTCATTGATTAGGTTAATAATTATGGGCCAATGTAGTCCATCTAGGCTGAGATAAAAATGAAACGTTTACTATTGCTTTCCGCATTGGCTAGTTTTTCCATGCCATTAATGGCGCATCCAGCGCAAGTTCTCACAGGGTATTGGGAATATAAAGAGTTTCTGGAAACTTTCCCGAAACAGAATGAATTGAACCAGATATTCAGTGATATCGTTCGTAACGACTCACAAAAGATTTCGGTTAAACAAAAAGAACCCGTCACAATTTCGGTTGTGTATCCAGGTCAACAGGTATCTGATTATTGGGTGCGCAACATCAGAGCATTTGAAGCAAGGTTAGATGAACTTGGTATCCAATATCAAATTAACCAAGTATTTACTCGCCCTAATATTGATGTAAAGCAGCAAAGCCTTTCCTTAAAAAAAGCCATTCAAAATGAAACGGATTATTTGATCTTTACATTGGATACAACACGTCATCGTAAATTTATTGAGCATGTGATTAATTCCGAAAAAACAAAGCTAATATTGCAAAACATCACAACGCCTGTTCGCGCATGGAAGAATCGCCAACCTTTCTTCTACGTGGGCTTTGACCACTCAACAGGAAGCTTAGCGTTAGCGGACTATTTCAAACAACACGTTAAGGCTGGAGGTAACTATTCGGTACTGTACTTTTCTGAAGGCTACATCAGTGATGCTAGGGGTGATACTTTTATTCAAGAGATGAGTCACCATTCAGATTACGAATTGCGCTCATCATTCTACACAAAAACGACGAAAGCCAGCGGGTATGATGTTGCCAAGTTGAGCATTGAAAAAACGCCTGATCTCGATTTTATTTACGCCTGTTCGACGGACGTTGCACTGGGAGCGGTGCAAGCTTTAGAAGACCTGAACCGTACGGATATCAAAATTAACGGATGGGGAGGAGGCTCCGCCGAACTTGAAGCTTTGGAGCGTGGTGAGCTCGATGTGACTGTTATGCGAATGAACGATGATACAGGCGTTGCAATGGCAGAAGCGATCAAACTTGATTTAGAAGGTAAGAAGGTGCCTACCGTTTATTCTGGAGACTTTGAAGTAGTCTCTACCGAGGATGAGCCTGAACATATCCAAAAATTAAAAGAACGTGCTTTTAGGTATTCAGATAAGTCATGAAAATAAAGCTTGGCCCAACGAAAAAACGCTCACTTGTTACCTTAATTTCACAAATTGTCATTTTGGTGATCTGCATATTGACGTTGGGCGTGCTTGTACAAAGTTTTCAATTCAGTAATCGTATAATTAAACAAGAAGTCAACCGAACACTTCAGCAGACATCGAGTTTGATTCAAAGTCTGTTTGATTACCGATTGGCTGTTTTGCAAATCCACCAAGACAGTAATGCGAAAAGTGACACGTTGGTGGATTTTTTTGTGGCTGGAGACGAAGAACTTCTCGATTATTATTTCCTAGGGCTGGATCAACGTGAGCCTAAACATGTTCCTGATGTACGCTTTATTGCAAAACCAAAGGGTATTATCTGGGATGATGGCAACGCCGAATTCTACGGTTTATCTCTTGAATTGCTTAATGATGTTGCAGAGCAAGTTGCGTTTAATAGTAATTGGCACATACTTGAACTTCATAGTTCAATAGGGCTTAAACACTTATTAGTGAGGCGTTCTCCGATAATCAATGATAATTCGGGAGAAGTATTAGGCCAACTTTATGTTGGGATGATCCTCGATAACAACGTCATGTTGATCGAATCTCTTCAACGACGCAGTAATAGCGATAATGTGGTACTTGCTTTAGAAGATCTACCAATCGCGACAACCTTGCTAGGTTCTGAGCCTTATACTGCCGATGACATTATTAGTTTTAGAAAACAAGTTGATAGCGAGCTTGGAGAGACTTTGGTGAGTGCAACGGCATTGAAGGTTAATGATGAGGAGACACCTCTGACGGTATTTACTGTCGAGTACAGTAAAGGTGTAATGGCGTTGAAAAGAAATCATCAGTATGGCCTGATTTTCACCATGCTCGCTATTTGCGCTGTTTTTGCATTCACACGGAAATGGGTGCAGAAAAAAGTCTCTAACGAACTGGCAAAATTAATGACTTACACTAAACTCGCCGGGATAAAAGACGCCAAAAGAGGGTTTGAAGGATCTACGATCTATGAATTCGATCATATTGGTCACACCCTCGAAAGCACATTTGAGCGGTTGGCTGAGCAGGAGAAGTCTTTTCAAGATCTATTCAACTTTGCACTCTCTCCTACTATTGTTTGGTCTGGCGCTGGTGATGTTTTGCAGATGAATCCAGCAGCTCGCAAAGAGTTATCGAAAGCAAACGAGTTAGGACAGTACAAGATTTTACCTCATTTTGATGTATTTAAGTCCCAGTTAATTCCTCATATTAGAATGTCAGCTCAAGGCGCAACGCTTACCGGAGTTAACGTTCCGATTGGAGATAAAGTTTACCGCTGGAATTTATCCCCGATAAGGATTGAAGGGGATATCTCTAGCATTATTGTCCAAGGCCAAGACGTTACAACCTTCATTGAAGCTGAAAAACAGAGTGATTTAGCGAGAAAAGAGGCGGAAGAGTCGGCAAAAATGAGGGCTGATTTCTTAGCGAAAATGAGTCATGAAATCAGAACGCCATTGAATGGTATTTTGGGTGTATCCCAGCTATTAAAGCGCTCTATTCATGATGCTGAAAACCTTAAGCAGATTGATGTCTTATGCAATAGTGGTGAACATCTATTGGCTGTTCTCAATGACATTCTGGATTTTTCAAAATTAGAACAAGGTAAGTTTAATATTCAGCTTAATGAGTTCAAGTTTTCTGAACTCGTGAATACGCTTGAAACTATCTATCAGCCTGCCTGTGCCGAAAATGATGTTCAGTTAGTTATTAAGAATAATTTGGCAACGAATACGTTGATTTACACAGATCAAGTTCGTTTGAATCAGATCTTGTTTAATCTTTTAAGTAACGCAGTGAAATTTACACACTCTGGAACCATTAAAATTGGCTTCGATTTAGAACAGTTTGAGTCTGCAAATAATGACATGCTGATTATTAACATTAAGGACTCTGGAATTGGTATTGATCCGAAGCGTTTGGACGCAATGTTCGATCCTTTTGTACAAGAGGAATCAACAACAACACGCGAATACGGTGGTAGTGGTTTAGGTCTGACCATAGTAAAGAACCTGGTTGATATGCTAGGGGGTGATATTCAAGTTGGGAGTGAAAAGGGAGTAGGTACAGAATTTGTAGTCACTGTCCCTGTGAAGAGTGGTTCTGTCGGTTCTGATTTTCAATCAACAGAACAAGAACTTCTTCCTCATGAGCTTTTTGACAGAACACTGAAGGTGCTGCTAGTAGAGGATAATGGTACCAACGCATTTATCGCACAGGCATTTTGTAAAAAATATGGGATGGATGTGCAGTGGACGAAAGATGGGTTGAGTGCACTGAAAATTATTGAGGCAGAGTCTTTTGATCTGATTCTGATGGATAACCAGTTGCCGAATTTAGGCGGAATCGAAACCACCATGGCGATTCGAAACGATTTACACATATCCACGCCAATATACGCTTGTACTGCAGATAGCCTTGCTTCTACTAATGATGCATTCATCGCCGCTGGGGCTAATTATGTGATTGTTAAGCCAATTAAGGAACATGTGCTACATGCTGCGTTCGTTCATTTTAAAAGGCATTTTCTTAATTCAGAAGAGTGAATAGCTCCATGGTGATGTATTCATTTCTCACTCATTGCCCATTCGTTTTTTAGTTGTATCCGTATTTGTAGGGCTTAAAGGTAAGCCCTGCGTTCATGTGACGATCAAATACTACCCGCGATAAAAGCTTGCTCTAGTATCTCCTGTTTTAGATCGTCTCCCATGATGATTGGATTATCAAACTTAATACCAACCAACTGACCTTTTTGGTGCCTTTTCACACTCACAATACAATATTTGATATCGCTAGGGAGAAAACGCTTCAATTGTGATTCAACGTTTATCTCTGTGTCGCAAACTAATTCATTTCTGGTCTCTAATAGAAGGCCGCAGCCTGAAACTGAGAAGTCGAGAATTGTTCCTTCAAAGACATTCGATTGATAACTCACTGTCACAGGAAGCGAAAGCTTATAGCGTTGATGTTCTCTAACGGCCTTTGTAGCGAACTGTTTAGGTGCTCTTAAAAAAAGCAACGGGAAAGGCTTGGTAATGGTATTTATCACCGACGTTTTGAAAGCAATAATGTGCCCGAGTTCGGTATCCGAAATGCCGCGGATTACGGTATCTACATTAGCCAGTTGACGCATGGATAGATCTTCTAAGATTTTGATAGGGAGTTCAATAATGAGATATTGCTCGTCTTTGCAGCCAATGTAGTGAGTATTAATGATCAGTTTATCTGTGGGGGCAAATTCAAGAGTGACTGAAACCTTCATCCCTGGTTTCATGAACTTTTGAATATCTTGGCTGTTGTTGTTTTTTGAGCTCATAAATTATTAACGATTATCCTAGAAGTGCCGTTCCAATGCCGAAATTAGATAAAATATAATCGTTAATAATTCAATTTGTTAGCTTTTTATATGCAACACAATAAAAGTGTGTGATCACACCGTTATTGTGTGCAATATCGAAGTCACGTTGCCTTGAATTTTTTCTTTACATACTTAACTACCCATTGACTGCTTTTGCTTGAGCGTTTAAGGGAGTATCGCTGATCGGTTCGTTACAATAAGTTTCGATATTCATCTCTTGAGGCGATTTTAGCTTGTTTACATACAGTGATAGGTTATCGATTTCTTGGGTAGTTAAAAGTAACCCTAGTTTGGTTCTACGCCAGAGTATATCTTCCACGGTGACAGCAAACTCATGATCAATAAGGTAGTCGATTTCGACTTGATAGCACTCATCTGAAAACTGCTGACCAAGATCATCTTGCGATGCTACGTTGCGAAGTAAGTTCTCAGTTCGACTCCCGTATGTGGTTAGCCAACGCTTTATCATTACGGGATTCAAAAATGGGAGTTTCTTAGAGAGATGGCTAAACTGGGTATTAAAATGAAAACTTTCACCACCAGGTAATGGGCTATCTTTTGTCCAAGCTTGTCCCATATGTGGGAGGAATTCAGATAATTGGCTTAATGCAGATTCAGCTAGTTTTCTATATGTGGTCAGCTTGCCGCCGAAGATTGAAAGCAAAGGAGCCTGTTCAAGTTCTTGCTGAAGGGCGATAGTGTAATCACGTGTGATGGCTTGTGGGGAGTCTGATTCATCATCGCATAACGGTCGCACACCGCTGAATGATGAAATAATATCTGTCTCTTGAGTTTGAGTCATAAAGTGCTTATTCGCGACATCAAGCAAATACTTCGTCTCTTCGGCGCTGATCGCGACATCTCGTGGTTTTCCATCGTATTCAACGTCGGTGGTACCAATCATCGAGAATTTGTCTAAATAAGGGATAACAAACACAATACGCTTATCTGCATTTTGCAGAATATAGGCTTGCTCCTCATCATGAATTTTTGGCACGATAAGGTGAGACCCCTTGATTAATCGGATACCATAAGGAGATTGTTCATTCATTTTGTCCGTAATAAATGATTTCACCCAGGGGCCTGTCGCATTCACTAGGGTATGACAGCGACGAATGAATCGTTGTTGACTGACATGATCAAATAGAGTGACCACCCAGATATCACCATCACGCTCGGCTTTTTCAACGCTACAGTAATTCTTTACCTCCGCGCCATTCTGCTGAGCTTGAATGGCATTGAGAATAACCAAACGAGCATCATCAACCCAGCAGTCTGAATATTCAAATCCTATTTTCATGTCGGGTTTAGTGACAACTCCAGCGTTTAGCTTGATTTTTTGGCTCGCGGCTAATGAGGTTCGTTTTCCTAAGTTATCGTATAGAAACAGTCCAGCTCTTAACATCCAAGCAGGGCGTAGATATGGGCGATGTGGTAAACGAAAACGCATTGGTTTAGCAATATGTGGCACTTTCTTAAGTAGAATTTCACGCTCGGCTAGCGCCTCACCCACTAAACGAAACTCATAATGTTCTAAATAGCGCAGCCCACCATGGATCAGTTTTGAACTCGCCGATGAGGTCGCGCTAGCAAAATCTTTCGCTTCATATAGACCAACGGTAAGTTCACGGCCCGAAGCATCTGCAGCTATGCCTGCACCATTAATACCACCGCCGACAACAATCAGATCTAAGATGGATGATTTTGTATCATTACATTCGCTTTGTTTCGTTATCTTGGTCATATCGCTGCCTTTTGTGTTCGTTCGCTCATTTGGTGAGTTGAATATACACATTTATTTTTCATATTTGTTACTTTTTGATTGTTTTATATGATGGAGATCATGTTTTTTACTCGTTCACTCAAAATAAAGCATAGACGAAAAAAGCCTTACTGGATAAGTAAGGCTTTTTGAATAACAAAAATGTTTGAATAGGTAGCGTTTTGAGAGGGGAGTTTGAGAGGGAAGTTTAGTATTAGCGTGCGAGTTTGTGATGAGCTCTTGAGAAGTGGCCTGCACAGAATGCTCCAACAATAGAGAGCTCACCCGCAAGACATAACGCCGCGCAGACTTCTGCGAGCGCCTGGGATTTACCATTACCAAATAACCCCATGACGTCTAAGCAAGCTTTCTGGCTTGGAAGAGATGTACCACCTCCAACCGTACCAATCATTAAATTCGGGAGCGTAACACTGGCGTATAAACCGCCTTCGCGATCGACCTCCATCCTTGTCATACCTATTGCGGATTCAGCGACACATGCCGCATCTTGGCCACATGCAATATACAGTGCAGCCAGCGCATTGGCGTAGTGGGCATTAATGCCTATCGTGCCGCTTAGTGCACCACCCACTGTTGTCATTTGACCAAATTGCATCATTTTTTCGGGCGTCGTATGTAGGTACTTTTGAATTAACTCTGCTGGTATATGAGCTTCTGCCGTTACTTTCTTTCCTCGCACACTCCGAAGTGTCTGGGTGTTGGCTTTTTTATCACCGGATAAGTTGCCATCAAGGAACGCATACTCGGGCTGAATGGGACTGTGCTGCATAATGAATTCGAAAACCGCATTGGTGGCAATGGTCACCATATTTTGCCCTGAAGCATCACCGGTTAAGAATTCAAAAACGATATAAACGTGATTGCCTTCAATATTGATATTAATATCGGTGAGCTTGCCATGTGACGTTGTAGATTCCGCAATTTTTTTGAATTCGTCGTACTGAGTGACCGCCCAAGCAACGAACTGTCCTGCTTGAGCTATACCATAAAAAGCGAAAGCCGGAGTACGAGTCACCCCTTCATTCAATAGCATTGCGCTTGCACCACCACATGCGCTCAGTAGTTTCGCGCCACGGTTATAAGATGCGACCAAAGCCGCCTCTGTTGTGGCAAGAGGGACTAGAAAGTCTCCTTTGGCAAATAGCCCATTGACTCTAAGTGGCCCCGCAATGCCTACTGGGATTTTTACCGTCCCGATGAAGTGCTCGATATTTTTTTCATAGGCTTGCGCATTCGCAAGAGTATGGGGATCGAGAAGTTGGGCTTTTAAGTCATCCTGATTGAGGGCTTTCCAGCGACGTTCGATGTTCTTGTCTGTCAAATAAGGGCTAGGAGTCAGTTTGTTTTTGATTGGAGAAAAATTTGGCTGGAGCGTTTGCTCTAATTCGTCTGCGGAGATATCGCCACCTAAAATTGAAACGTAGTCACGGCGATGCAGATTAAGTTTTGGCATAAGAGTACAACATAATTGATTTGGGTCGATTCTACCGACAACAAATTGAGAAACAAGGGCTGGTTAAAAGAGGTAACCGTTTATCGCGGATTTTTACACGTATATATTTGGTAAACATCGCAGGAGAAGTGACTAAATATGGATATCCAACAAACTACCAATCATCTCATTGCTGCGTTCCACAATATTAGCCCCAATTCGATTATAACCTGCCGCTTGAGTTAATTGCTGCGTGGAATCAACATAGGATATTGGCGCTGACGGTTCCGGCTCTTTCATAAATTCAATTTTGTTGAAACTAAGGCTGTCATCTTGGGTGATGATAGGGTCTTGCTTTGGAGGAGTTTCAGTTTTTGGTTGGAACTCTGATTCCACATGAGAAGGGGTTTTATTAATCTGATTTATATCACGCGCAGCGTCTTCTGCCATTGCAGATGACTGCTGGATCATTTGGTAGCCTGACTGTATACCGGAAATAGACATAGCTAAACTCCTTCGTACTATCTACAGCTTAAACCTCTTAGTGAGATCCTGCAACTTATGCTCATTGAACACTGGGTGCCTCATCATAAGAGAAGAGGTTGAAAATTAAGTTTTTTTCTTCATCGGTCAGCAAATCTTTATTTTGATCACCTAGAGTATTTGATATTTCACCTTGCAACGATTTCAGTTGTTGGGGTGAAAGTAGCTGAAGCTGGTTTCTTAGTAATTCAAATTGTCGTGAACTCATAACGTTACCTCTACTGGTGGTATGACCGAAAAATACACATTTTGAGAGAAGGAAGAGCTTTACTTCAATTGCATCAATTTAGTCTCTCTTGTATAGATTTACTTTAAGTTTTGAACGCTGTTTTTTTGTCCGGGCAGTGTCAAGTTCGCTTCAATTGTTCGTCAAGTAATGTGACTAATATCTCGGCGAATGGTATGTGTTTTTTGAGCTTAAGATGATGATAATGAGTGGCGTGTGAAATAAACGTCGATATTTTAATCAGCGATGACATTTTTTATCAGGGGGACTTAGGGCAAGCAAACAGCGGCACTATAGATTGGCCGCTGCATGAGAGGTGATTGGTTTTGTTTGCTTAATGCTTCTGTTAAAGATCATAAAGCGTTAAAGATCATCAAGTGCTAAAAATCATAAAGTGCGCACGGCAAACTTACTGGCCAGTGAGTGCAATTCTGGAAGCATTCGATATATCAAATGAAGTTGTTGAAGCACCATTCTAACTGAGCTGTCATCTTCTTCTCTCCATTCACTTAAGCGTGTAAGAAGGTCGCCTTGGCCGATGCTATCAATATCGCACTCTGTTTTATGTTCATAAAGTTGATGATGTATTGCTTCTAGATGCTGATGGATAACACGGTGTGCATCTAAGATCAATTGATGCGTAGCTTGGTCATCCAGTTGTGTTCTATGAGCGCCTAACGCTGAAATATAGCTCAGCAAGGCGTGGTTTAATGTTAAGAATCGGAAGCTTTCATTGACCGCTGCACGATATTTTCCCGGTTCTGCCAGCATATTGCTGATTGCAGAAGTTAGGTTAGCATCATGGTTGTGCGCTGAGCGGCGGGAGATCCTGTAATTTAGAGTGTCTTTCTTACCTATTCTATATTGACCAATGATCTGAGCAAGATAGTGTTGGTTCGATTGTATAGAATCCGCCATCACTTTATGAAGTCGCTTTGATTCCCAGTCTGGCAAAATTAACATCAATGCTAAAACAGCCAGAGCACAGCCCACTAAAGTATCGGCTAAACGAGGCAATACCACGGCATAGCCTTCACCGAGTTGGTTAAAGCAAAATAGTACGAGAACCGTAATGAACCCGGTGGCAAAGCTGTAATTGTTCATTCTGAAGGCAAAAAACATAATGCCTGAGATAACAATGAAAAATAGCTGACTCTCTTGAGATGGGAAGAGGGTTAACAGTGGGACACCAACAAGCAAACCTGCCAATGTTCCAATTACACGAGCAATAAGTTTTTGCTTGGTCGCACTGTAGTTTGGCTGGCAAACAAACAGCGTGGTAAGTAGGATCCAATAGCCGCGTTCAATATCAAACCCTTGAATGATGCCGTAACCCGCAGTAAGCGCGAGGGCCATGCGGATGGCATGTCGAAATAGCAGTGAGTCTTTATTGAGGTTCGCTTTAACTTTTTGCCACATTGTTTTTATGGTGCGTGGGTCGGTGTCATCAAGCGTGCCGTCATCAATGATAGTGACGTCGGGGTTACTTACGTTGGAAAGTTGTTTTTCTACAGTAGAAAGGTTAGTAAATAGATAGCCAAGTTGGGCAAGAAGCGCTCGACATTCAGGGCGTTGCTGCTCTTTTAGGTTGTTTAGGGAGCTTTGAAGCTCATCTAGCGCCAATGTTGAATCCGAGGCATGCTGGTATTCATTACCCAAACGAATCGATTCCGCCACCTTTCGACAAGATTGTGCTTGTGTCTCTAGTAGGTATTTAAATCGAAAAAGCACATCCGATCGTCCAAAGTGTTGTGCTAGTTCTTGATAGCGATAGTGGCTTGAACTCACTCGCTCATGGATATCTTGCGCTAGGAAGTAAACATTCAAAAAACGGTCACTGGCGCTGTCTATATGCCCACGTTTAGATCGAGCCAATAGAGTGGCTTTACAGTTGTTTAGGGCGGTTACCGTGCTCGCATTGAGTCTGGCTTCATTTATGCGTAAAGGCTGCGGCGTTAAATCGGTCACAGGGTGAAACAATTTAGCCTTGGATTCTAGGTAGTTAGCCACTTCAAGAAATACATTGGCTAAATTTTGTTGAACGGGCTGCATAGGCCAGAAAATATGCCAGATCATCGACATGAAAAAGTACCATGCCGTGCCGCTTAATAGTAATAAGGGCTGGAACCACAAGTTGGTGCTTTCATGCGCGCCAAGCATGGTATAAATCGCGATCAATAAAGAGCCAAAGGCAATACTGGCATAACGGGGGCCAATAGCTCCGAGCATAATAAAGCCGAACGTCGAGAGGAAAAGCCCGATAGCAAATAACCAAGGTGTATTAAAGAGTATCTCTATTGAGAATGCCGCTATCGCAAAACAGATAAAGGTAAGGGTTATGGCTTTTACTCGACCAGAGAAATTGTCTTCACTTTCAGCCAGTGCTGCGGCAATCACACCTAAGATCAGAGGGGTGATCAAGGTATGCTGCTCATAATACCAAGCAGGTAAAACCACCCCCATGAGAGTGATAAGAATCAGAATGCTGTAATTGATTGTTTTATTTGCCCAATATAGGCGTAATTTGACTGGTAACTTCACAATAACTCAGATAAAAACCAAAAACATTATACTAGCAGAATAGACACGCAAGGTTCTGATGTAATTAGAATATAAGTTAATAAATATTCCTGATCGATTATAAATTCACCTTATCAAATATTGACATAAATTTTTCAATACAATGCCTGATTAGTATAAAATCGCTGAATGAAATTTTAATGAGCATTTATTCATGCAGCTAAGCGCAAATAAGACTGCACAGTTTTTTATTCAAAACGAATATTATCAGGTCGAACTTGATGATAATCGTTTACTCCTTTCGTCTTCTGGTAGTGAAGAGCGAATACCCTTCACCGTTTGGGATGGTAGAGTAGGGTTACATCGAGGTTTGATTTGGGGATCGTTACAATTTTTTGCGCATGAAGAAAATGGTCAAACAAAAAGTTGGGTTGTTCAAGGGCTTCCTTGGGCGCTGTGCCGCAACTTTGCCCGCCATGCGGTAGCCACTTATCAGCAGTGGCACAATCATCAATGTTCTCAGCTGGCTGAATATCTACCACAGTGGGAAGCGACGCTAGATCAATTAGAAAAACAACCTGCATTTCTCCAACATTCTCAAGTGAATGCTTGGGTTACTCAAGTGAATCATGATTTTTCTCAAATGAGCATGAGTATAGATGAAGCGGCTTTGCGTTTACCGAAACGTGTATCACGCCTGCAATCTTGGCTTAAAGAGCCATCATCAACATTATCTGGCCGTAATAAGGGTTGGATTGAGAACGAGAAAAAGAATTGGGAAGTTTTATTCTCCCAATGTGAATCTTCACCTCTTAACGCCTCTCAGCAACATGCCGTGCTTCTCAATGATGACCATAACCTTGTTTTGGCGGGGGCTGGGTCTGGTAAAACGAGTGTATTAACGGCTCGCGTTGCGTACTTAATGCAGAGTCATCAAGCACAAGCGGATCAAATCTTAATGCTGGCGTTTGGGCGAGATGCCGCCGCTGAAATGAAACAGCGTCTGGATTCAAAAATTGGCATGTCAGCAGAGCAAGTTCAAGTCAATACCTTCCATCAACTAGGATTAAGCATCCTTAAACATGTTGAAGGTAACAATGTCGTGATCTCTCCGATTGCATTGGATAGCAAACTTAAGCAAGCGTGGTGTATTGATTGGCTTAAAAAACATTGGATGACTCCAACGAGCTTTAAACGCTGGCAAAAGCATCTGTCTAAATGGCCTATTGCGTATTTGACCGGGGATGATGAATTAGGCAGTCACGTTGAAGATCCTAAACTAATTAACTGGTTAGAAACTCAGTTAGAAAAGCTCTGCGCATCAGGGCTGTCAAAGAAAGACATTCAGCAGAACTTGGTTGCGCACCCTGAATATTCAAGGCTCAATAGCGAGCTTGCGCTTTGTTGGCCTTGCGTGCAAGCGTGGCAACAGATGTTAAAAGAACAGAATCAGATTGATTTTCCATTGATGATCAGCCGTGCTACGAAATACGTTGAAAAAGGACGTTTTCAAGGAGCGTGGAAGTTTATCATGATTGATGAATACCAAGATATTTCACCAGATAGACTCGCTCTCATTCAAGCCTTGTGCGAACAAGATAAGCAAGCTTACAGCACTTCTCTATATGCGGTGGGGGATGATTGGCAGTCAATTTATCAATTTGCAGGGGCAGATGTTGATTTAACGACAGATTTTGAGAAACGTTTTCCAAACTCAACCGTACACAACCTTGATATGACCTATAGGTTTAATAGCAAGATCGGTGAGGTAGCCAACCGTTTTATACAAGCTAACCCACGTCAGATACCAAAAGAGCTCAACAGCTTTAAGCAGCAAAAGCAGAAAGCCGTGGTGACAGCTCCAAGTGCTAGTGTTGAAAAAATCTTAGAGGGTATCGCTAAGTCTGCGAAGAACAGACCGAGTGTTTTACTGCTTGGGCGAAATCATTACCACAGCCCGACACTACTCATGGATTGGAAGAAGCAGTTTACAGAGCTTGATATTCAATTTATGACCTGCCATGGCAGTAAGGGAAAAGAGGCGGATTTCGTCATTATCCTATGTGTTGATGAAGGGCAACTCCCTGCGAAGAAAAAACAGTTACATCTTGATGGGGCGTTGTCTCAATCTGATGATCTCTTTCCATATGCCGAAGAGCGAAGGTTATTCTATGTCGCAATGACCCGTGCTAGACATAAAGTATGGATCACCCATAGCGGTGATGGTTCAGGCTTTGTTCAAGAGTTGAATTCTGGTGATTGGCCAGTGATAAGAAAGAAATAACGAAACGGGCTGAATTTTGAAGTGAAGAGTCAGTATTTTTAAAGCTAAAAGCTAAAAGCTAAAGACAGAATCAAAGCTCGAAATTCACAGATTAAGTTCAAGATATCGCCTTCTGCATGATTTTCTTTTTACGATTAGAATAAATATTGAAGATCAAAAAGAAGGCGTTTTTACGACGACTTAACCATCTGACGAATCAGATTAATTAAGTTCTATCTGCTAAGTAGTTTTCGTAGTCCGGGATCTCGATGACCACTTCCTCTTCGAGCAGTTTAGACTCAAATAAGAATTTTGCCGTTGCGCGGTTTGTAGCGACGGGGATATTCCAAACACTGGCTATGCGCAGTAGCGCTTTTACATCTGGATCATGAGGTACGGCATTGAGTGGATCCCAGAAGAAAATCATCATGTCGATTTTTCCTTCTGCGATAAGAGCGCCTAATTGTTGATCGCCCCCCATTGGCCCGCTCATCATACTCTTAATGGCTAAACCGGTTTCTTTGCTTAGCATGGTACCCGTCGTGCCAGTCGCGTATAAGAAATGGCTTTGAAGCTTTTCTTTATTTTCAACAACCCATTTTAATAATTCAGGTTTGTAGTGATCATGAGCCACAAGAGCGACATGTTTATGCGCAGGCATAGTACGAGTCGTTTTTTGCATGTAAGTATTCCCTAATATAGTAATATCAACAGTCTGTGCTGAGTCTTGTTAGAATTATAAACGGTTGATACTAAAACATAGGTCGCTTGAATTATTCAATCTCTTTTATGTTAAAAGTAGGCCTGTATTCTGATGGAGATAAAGAATTTTCAATTACTTTGCGCTGTAACGTTTTTGGTGTGAGAGGTTCAATGCTCGGAGCACTATCAAAAGCGTACTTTTCATCGTTTAGGTAGTGAATAACTTGTCTCATGGATAAGCGGCCTTGCTGGACCATTTGATCGGTCGGTGCAAACTCTACACGATTTCGGAGTAAGCCGCGGTAAACGCCATGACTTAAGTAAGTGGAGACTAATTTAATGTCATCCGTTTTTTCAGCAGCTCGTAATTCACTGACTGCGGCTTCAATGGCAACTGCACTTCCCACTATGTATTGAACATTTGGGGTATCAATGACTTTTTGAACAAGGTTTCGCTGCAATTCTTTGTCGTTGTCAGCCCAATAGCTCACCACGATATTTATATCGCTTCCTTTGATTGCATCATAAAAGCCGACAGTTGCGGGTTTTGTTCCGCCGCTTGTTTTTGGCCCAGGCAAGAAGGCAATATCGGTAACACCACTCCCTTTAGGATGCGCATTGGCTAAGTACTGACCTGCTTCAAAGCCCATCCAGTACCAGTCAACGCCCACGACGCCTTTTAGTAAATCACTCTGCTTGTCATTGAGTACCAATTTATTCACCGTGGCAAAAACCGGTGTTGAGCCAACAAATTCACTTAAATTATTAGAAAAAGCATCAGGTGACACGGTTCCAAGAATGATGGCGTCTGCACCCCAGCGAGTGCACAGCGAAAGTTGCTGCTGTTGCTTAATCTTGTTTGGGTAACCACCTGCTTCTAGAACTCGTAATTCCACATGCTGTTTTCGTGCTTCAGAAACCATTCCGTAGTTAACGGATAACCAATATGAATCTTTTAAGTGCGGGTAAATCGCGCATATTTTTGGTGCTGGAGTGTTAACTTTTTGCGTCTTTGACGGTTCAGCAAAAACAGTCGAAATTGGCATGCTTACCAGGCTGATGGTGGCTGCGAGACGTACTAATGTTGCTGAAAGTGACTTAGGTCTAGGCATGGAATAATAGTTCATTGGCATTGATTGGATAAACACTGCAAAATATAACGTATTATCGTTCGGTTAAGAAGCATGTTCTCAAAGGTTATCATTTTATGTTGTTAGCAACCGCGAGTATCGGCCGTAAGTTATTGTTCTCATTTTTGATCATGGCTTTGCTGGTATTACTTTCTGCACTCATTGGCGCTTCAGGTTTTTCGTTTGTGGCGAAAACGGAAAGAAATGTCGTGGACTCTGCCATTCCGGCAATGATAGAAGCGAGGCAAGTTTCTGAGCTGAGTTCTAGGATCATCTCATCGGTTCAAACTCTGTCAAATGCCAAAAATGAACAGGAGCGTAAAGCATCTGGGAAAATGCTGTTTGAGCAACTTGAATCCCTTCTTACACATATTAAAGCCCTTGGGTCGGATTCTTTTGATTCTGGTTTATTGACTCGACTCGAAAATAACGTTGAAAGCGTCATCAATACGTTAGCAGAACTCGGTATTACCGTAGAGAAGAAGCTGTGGTTGAGTGGTGAGTTGCATATCCGAGTGGAAGAGATGCGTAAGCTCAGTGCCGAGTTAGAACAGTTGACTCGAACGCAGGTATTGAATACCAGTACTATTGCGGTGGCGAATGTCACTCATATCTATGACTTATTAGAGAATAAACAGACTGAGAAGGTATACCAAGCACTGGATGCATTAGTTGAAGTTGACCTCGATTTATCAGAACGCTTACATGAACTGCATTTGTTAGCTTTTAAAATGCTCAATCAGATAGAAGAAGCACGTACCGTTACGAATATTGAACGTATCCAGATTATTCAGAGTGAATTTCAAGATAACCTAAAAATTATGATGCGCCGCGTTCGTGCAGTGGAAGATCCAACGCGATCCAAGCAGATGACTGCACTATTAGTCGATTTGGGTAAGCGCCAAGTGGTATTTGATATCTTAATGGAAAAGTATGAGAACGAGCAGCAGTCTCAGTTCTTAATGCAAAATACATTGAGCCTTTTCAGTGAGTTGAACAATACCGTAAACAGCTTAGTTGATGAATCGAACCTGACCACCACAAAAGCGGTAGAAGAGTTAACAAAAACCCTCAATTACGCGCAGCTTTCTCTGAGTTTAATCTCGATCATTGGTTTAATCATTGCCGTGATCATCGTCTGGAAGGTGGTGTACATCTCGGTAGTGAAACGCCTAACAGAATACTCATCTGCTCTACTTTCGATTGCTCAGGGGCATTTAGATGTCACGATCCATGTCAAAGGAAATGATGAACTTGCGCATATGGGACAAGCCATCGTTACTGCTAGAAACACCGCTCAAGCCTTGCAGGTAGTAGCAGAAGGAGAGGCACAAGCGAAGCGAGATTTAGAGGAACACAAGGAACACCTTGAAGAGCTTGTTACTGACAGAACTCATCAACTGCAGAAAACGAACCAACGACTCAATGTAGAAGTTTTGAACCATGCGAAAGCTCGCTCTTTAGCGGAACAAGCCAGTCGCGCCAAATCTGCATTCCTCGCGACAATGAGTCATGAAATCCGAACACCAATGAATGGGGTACTCGGGACGGCCCACTTACTTAAAGACAGTGGCTTAGATCCATTGCAGGGGCAGTACGTCGATATTATTAACCGTAGCGGTAAAAACTTACTCGCTATTTTGAATGATATATTGGACTACTCAAAAATTGAGGCGGGTCACCTTGAAATTCGTGAATCCTCTTTCAACTTGCACCATATGGTTGATGATGCCTTTCAGCTAATGCAAAGCCGAGCGCAAGAGAAGCATCTTGCTTTCTATCAGCATATTGAAAGTGATGTTGCAAAATATTGGAGGGGAGACGTAACTCGTATCAGCCAAGTTCTCAATAACCTTGTGGGTAATGCGATTAAATTTACGGAACGCGGTGAAGTTGATATCTATGTGAGTATGGATGTTGATAACGACAAGCGAGTGATGTTTGAAGTGAGCGATTCTGGTATTGGTATTGGCCCAGAAGAACAAAGAAACCTATTCGACCCATTTACTCAGGCTAGTGGTGGGATTAATTCGACTGGGGGAACAGGATTAGGCCTAGCCATCAGTAAACGAATTATTGAGGCGATGGATGCGGAGTTGCATTTAGAGTCAAACGTTGGAGAGGGGAGTCGCTTCTGGTTTAGTTTAGAGCTTCAACCCGGAGAAAAGGTGGATATTCCATCAGTGACGAGCTTGAACACGGTGATTAAAGCTAAAGTCTTACTGGTAGAAGATAACCCTGTGAACTGCCTGGTTGCTGAAGGGTTCTTATCGAACTTAGGGCATGAAGTGGTGACTGCGGAAACCGGAGCCGAAGCTGAGCAAATTTTTGAATCGCAGCATTTTGATATCGCGTTGTTGGATATTAACTTACCCGATTGCAATGGCGTTGATCTTCTGGGCAGTTTGAAGGCGATTGAGAAAAATAAAGAGATCACATTACAGGCTCATCCAACGCCAATGGTGGCGGTATCTGCCCATGTTTTCAATGAAGAAGTTGAGAGTTATTTATCAAGTGGGTTTGATGGCTACTTACCTAAACCACTTGATAAGGATGCATTGGCAGCCCTCATTCAAAGTACTCTCGATGGGAAATCGTTAGTATTACCTCAACTAGATGAAGAGGGTGTTGATTCGTTAAATAAGGATGATTGCACTATGCATGAGAGTGTAAGTTCTTCAGATGAAAAAAATACACCAAATGAGATAAGAGTGATAGATGTTACGGTCATTGAAGGGGACATGTCTATTCTAGGCCGAGATAAAATGCGTGAAATCGTAGGGCTGTTTGTAACCAGTAGCCGAGACGTACTAGTGAGCCTACAAGTTGCGGACAACGCGGATGATTATCTTGAAGTGAAGTCGCTCGCGCATAAATTAAAAGGGTCCGCAGGCAGCTTAGGTTTAAAACGGTTATTTCATGCGTGTATGTTGATTGAAAGTGCAGGTGAGCCTTTGGTGGCATACCGGAAAGATCATGAAACACTGGCGAATTTGGTTGAGCAATCAATTGAAGCGTTAAATACAACAATCGGCTAGATAAAAGTTCTAGACGGTAAAAACAAAAATCCTCTGTATCAACAGAGGATTTTTAGTATTGATGCGATGGTTTGTTAGCTATCCGTTCTGTTACTAATTGTTTTCAAAGCGGCTTCCTAGATCTAATGCATTTGGGTCATCATCAAAAGGGTGCTCAGCTTTTCCGCGTAACAGCTCTAACTGATTCTCTAACATATTTAACGCATCATAATCGCCTTCTGAACATGCAACGTAAATTTGCTGTTCAAGAGCTTCGATATTATCTCTGATACTCATAGGAGCCTCCTATAGCGACAGTACTACCGATTCTCAAACCTATTGTAGTCCAACAATCCATATTCAGTAGGTTGATTCTGCTTATACCAAGCATGGACTCTGTCGCTGAAGGGCCAAAATTTATCTGAGCTTCTTCGAATTGCAAAACGATCCAATAACTTAATGTAGTCTTGCTCAGATTTGAGATTTTTTAGTCTTTTGACTAACTCAGGGATTTGAGACTCTTCTAATGACCAGAAAGCCGCAGGATAACTCCCAATAACCCCACGAACCAATGTAAGAGAGTCATGCTTAGGATCGCGGTTACTTTTTTCATCGAATAAGCTAGAAATATTTTGATGAGCATTATTGCGTAACAGAGTGAATAATTGATCATCTCCACCATCGGATGTAATCATCAACATCGTGATCTGTGGCAAGGGGAGAAGCCCAGCGCCTTTGATTTTGTCGATCGATTGAAGTTGGGCTTCATTACTAGAGGTAAACCCTGTATCGACAATATCATAGCGATCATTCAGAACTGGTTTTAAGTGGTTTACGATTTTATCGTAAAGTTCTGATTTTGGATCGTCAGTTTTGTAAATTTCGCTACTTTCCTGCTCAAATGGTCTGATATTACGCTGCAAAAAATCACTCAATTGAGCGCTCTGGTTCTGATACCAACTGGATTGTTCTTGATGGCGTACATCTTTAGGCAGCAGGGTTAAAAAGTTACTCTCTCCTTCAAGACGTAAGAAATCCATGTACATACGAGTGATCAGCTGGTGGCCGAAATTACCATAAACATCAAAACCCGCGACTAATAAGTAGTGAATTCTTTCGAGTAGGGCATAGTCAAGAACCCATGCTGTTTTGGGTTTGTCGCCAACAAGGCCTTGGACAACAGAGGCGCTATCAAAGTGGCGGAATACTGTCAGTGCGGCATTAGGGTTACGTTGTTCACCATTCCATAGAATAGAGGTGTTGAGGTAATCAGCACCTTTAAACCACTGATTAGTAAATTCTGACTTTCCATCAAGATAACGGGCTTGTTGACGAGCGTATGTCACCCAATTCGTGAGTGGAAGCGTGTTACTTTCTAATTCACCAGGCAGTTTTAGGTTTTGCTCTTGGGAGTAATAAAAATCGTTGATTTCAGGTAAATTTGCTTTTTGCGGATCGACAAAAAATACCCAAAATCGATCGTTAATTACATTGAGAGCGAGCTGCCCACGACATACCGGACCTTTAATGAAAGCCATGATGGTGTTTTGCGCGTTGTCGACCAAAAAGTTAAATCTCGCGATTACTGGCAAACTATGGAAACTTGTCATTGGGTTCGCTGCGACTTCGACGTGATAACTCGGTAATTGCTCTACGTCATAGTCAGCATCAATAAACCACTCTTTCCATTTCCCGATTCGATCACTGTTCAGTGCATATGGCATGTGTGTTTTATCGACGATTGTCCCTTGTTCCGGGATCAAACGGTAGTAGACACGATCGACGTTAGGATCATCATAAGGGCGACGAGTCGCAATTCTTTTTACAGGCTCTCCGGGTGGTGTTTCTGAACGTACTAAAGTAAAGAAACGTGGATGGCTGGGTAACTCAGAGAAATAGAGATGGAATAAAAAGAGGTGTTCATATAAGTAACGAGCAGTTAACTGGCTTTTACGTGAGTTGTTGTTGAGGAGATCTTCGTATTGGGCAATTTTGGACTGTTCATCCATAGACAACGGAATATGCTCATTCATGATAGCTCCGTTCTCTAACCACGCCATTAGAGTTTTATAATCGGATGCTTCGAGGTTTGGCATACCATAAGGCATCCCCCAAGTTGGGTAATCCTGTTCGTATTGAGCATACTCTTCAATGGTTGGACACTGTTGATCTCTGTCGGTTGAAAAATCAAAGCCTTCGAGTTGAACTTGCTGTGGTAAAGGGTGGTTCTCTTTTTGGCTGAGTAAACGAGCCACTAGTCCGGCATCGAGGTTGGCTGTAGGGTTTTGAACTCTCTCATTTAGTACTGGGTGAAAGCCACTGTCACGCCACTCTTGCGTCAATTGAGCATCTTCAAATAAACGTGTCGGCTTTGAAGCCGTTAAGCGTGTGCCTTGATAAATCTTTTCTTTAGACGCGCCACGATCAATCCCTTCAACGGAGGACATTTTGAGTTGGCAAGGGGCATCGTAGCAGGCATGACAAATAACGCATCGCTTATCTATGATGGGCTTTACTTCGTCTAAAAAGAAGTGCGCCTGAGGAGATTGAAGAGGTGCTTGACGATCTCTGACTTGTTGAGGACCAAATAGTTGATCGTAGTTTAGACCTGCATACACAGCACAGCCGGAAAACACGGTAATAAAGCAAAGTAGAATAATGTGACGAAGTGGCATTGTCTTATGAAATTAGCAAGTGATGCGCTAATTAAAGCAGATATATAAGTTAGCGACAAATTTAGTACGATCAATGAGTAAGACGATCTGCTTGGGGTTGGGGACGAATAAAGAGCTAAGATGGGAAAAAAAGGCGTACCACCCTTAGTGATACGCCTTTCTATCGAATCGATGATCTTAAATCCAAGTCTGGAAAGCTAAATCTTGCAAGCCAGATCTTGATAGCTAGGCCTTGAAACTCGATCTTAAAACCAGATTAAGCAGCTTGTTGAAGTGCTTCAATTTTCTCTTCAGACATCGGCTTAGTCACGAAAGCTAAAATCACACAGGTTGCCATCATGCCTGCTGAAATGGTATACGCTAATGTGTAACCATCACTTTGAGTCATTGAATAACCTACAATCGCAGCACCGATTGCACCGCCTAAACCCCATGACGTATATAAAACACCGTAGTTTGTACCGTAGTTTTTCAGACCGTAGTATTCAGCAGTGATTGATGGGAATACTGCAAGTAATGTTCCGTACCCAACAGCAGCAAGCGCAGTACCAATAATCAACGTTAGCTCTGTATCAAATGAAGCAAACAGCACCATGTTGATGCCTTGTAAGATGAAAGCAAGCATCAAAGTACGAACGCAACCAATTTTGTCCGAAAGAATACCCGCGGCAACACGACCGCCAGAGTTAAAAATCGCAAGGATTGATGCAAGGTAAACGGCATTAGGCAAGTTAGCCTGAACACTTGCGATGTTAGTGATGTTACCAATGATCATTAAACCCGCAGAGGCAGCAAAAGCGTACATTACCCAAAGAGAGTAGAACTGAGGCGTTTTTAGCATCGCTTTCCAAGTCATATCAGCAGACGTTTTAACCGCAATTGATGCTTTTCCTGCTTTTACTTTTGGTTGCTCAGCTTGGTAGCCTTCTGGTGGGTTGTTGATCGTACACGCTAATGGAACAGCAATCGCTAACACGCCAGCCCCAAGGATCATAAAGCTAGTATTGATGCCCACTTCAGAGATTAGCATTGATGTTAGCGGGGCTAGGTAAACTGCCGCTAAACCAAAACCAGCCGCAATCAAACCATTTACCATGCCTTTCTTAGAGATATGGAACCATTTCATTGCAGATGGAGCAAGACAAGCATAACCAAAACCAAAACCGATACCCGCACCGGTAATCACACCAAACGTAATATTTAGCGCAAAAACGGATGAAGCGAAACCAGAAGCGATCATCCCTAGGCCTGTTAATGTTGTGCCTAGGATAAGGATCTTACGTGGTCCCATGCGATCTTGAAGGATACCTGCAACTAAAAGACAAACTGAGAAAGTGACGGTCGCGATGGCATAAGGAGAAGATGCGTCCGCCGCACTCCATCCAAAGTCGGTTACGAGTGCTTTGTTAAATACGCTCCACGCATACAAGATGCCAAGACACAGGTTGATACAAAAACCTGCTAGCAGGATACGCATTGCTTTATCAATCTTGCTCATTTTTATTCTCAGTTTGGTTCTTTCATAGAAAGAAGAGTTAGTTAATGTGTTTTTCTCAAAATAAGTTTGCATTTATCAATAGATGTCGCAAAGAGCGCGGATTATAACCAATAAAAGTGTGATTGGAATCTCTTTTTGTGAGCGAATGTAAAATAATTTCAAATGAAAAGTAATTGATAATTAGTTGTTAACTGCTTGGTTGGGATGAGGATTGAAGGTTGATATGGCAGTGGCTTCATACTCAATGTTTTTTCTTTGATGATGAAAGTTGGGTTTTTCTGATGTTGTAAAAATGTCCGTGTTAACTTGTTGTAGATAAATGATTATTTCACTATTCAATTCTATTTATATTCATTAAACTCCGGCCCGCTTCAATATCTGAAGTTAAAACATTATTGTTGGTAAGAGAAATGAAAGTGCAAAAAATGAAATTGGTGTCTGTGATGCTGCTGAGTGCATCAACGTTGACAGGTTGTATGGGACAAATGGCAACAACAGGCTTGGTCTCAAAATTTAACTTGCAGCTTGTGGATAATAGATACGCTCGTGAAGGCGTGTTTCTTTTGTTGTCTCCTGTATATGGGATCGCATCAGTAGCCGATATGTTTATTTTCAATTCAATTGAGTTCTGGACAGGAAAAAATCCTATTTCCGGGAAGTCACCAGCAGTGGTTGACTCGAAATTAGAAGCGATAATTAAAGTTAATAGTCAGCTTGATAAATCTTTAACTGAAGAACCAATTCAAGTTAATAATCAGTGGGTTGAAGATGCTGTGATGAAGCAAATAGATGAAAATACGCTTCAAATGGATATTTCATATCAAGATGGCACTAAACAGATTTTCCGAGGTGAAAAGAGCATTGGAGGCGTCAATTTTTATTTAGACAATGAGCTTATCACTTTTGTTAGTGTGCAAGAGTTGGACGTGTATACCAAAACCGCTCGGATCTAGTTTTGGTTACATTTGTTTCTGCAATGAATTCAATCTAGAACATCTGTGAGGGAAATAACCTTAGTAGGAAGTTATTACCTTAATCAGCAAGCCAGTGCATTTTTGTACTGGCTTTTTTTAGCTAAGTTAAGTGTACAAAATGCCTGACCAGTCGTAATTTAAAGAAAAAATCCACATGTTAAATTTTTGTTTAAGAACCGTCTATTCCAATCATTTAATCAATAAGAGCCTGTTGTAATGGTATTTGCTACCATCTTGTTTGTTAAATATTTGTAATTAGAAGTTTGCTGTTCGATTTTTGCGCATTTGTTGTGCGGTTTTTAGCCTTGCAATTCATTGGAAAATACGCAAAATGTCATGCAAAATGAGTTTGCAAAAATGAAAGGATGCTTTTCTCTTAAAAAGTAAGGCAAATAAACATGAAATTATTATTAATCTTAATGACATCGCTTTCCGCTGGGGTGGCTTCTGCAGACCACTTACATTCTTTCATGTTAGGGTTATCAATTGCGTCTTTGGCTGTTGGAAGCTGTTACTGGTTTGCATTCCGTAGCACTCGCTTTCCTGAGCTTGCTCTTCTGTTGTTAATGTGTGGAATGCTATCTAAACTGGCGATTACCGTCATTGGAGTCGCTTGGGGTATGTCTGAAGATCTAATTACGTCACCCATTGTATTTGCTCTTTCTTATCTGCATTTTTCAATCATTGTGACTTATTTGTGGTTCACATATCGAGATAACATCACTGCAAAATTCAAAAACGTCACAGCTTAAATACTCGCGATAAGCCTTCTGAAAAGAAGGCTTTTTTGTTTCGATACACTTCTACTCATTTGTCGCTCTCCTCTACACAATCTATTTTGGTAAAGCATCTATTTTGGTAAAAGCGTGGTCACTCTACGACTATAGTTCTACAGATCTTATTCACGCCTCTGGGTAGACTTAACCCGTTTAATGATTGGAATAAAAGGATTTGCTATGGAGTTTGGACTGTTTGTGGCGGAAAAAGGATTGTTGATTGTAGGTATTATGTTTGTACTAACCAGCGTCATGCAATATGGCAAACGCAGCCATGATTGGAAAGGGGTGGTGACGATGTTTTATAAGCGCATTCCTCTCAGTATCGGCGAATATAAATGGTATCGTTTAGGCGTGGCTTTTATCGTACTTGCAGTTATATTGCGTATTCTACTTTTAACTCTTTGGCCTTCTTACTAATCTTCGATAGGTAAGTACTAGTGTGTTGTTTATTCAAGATAATTAAAGAGGTTAATACGTTTATTTTTATTACGCGAATCAACCTATATTGGTTAATTCGACATACCTGACTTTATATTGTTCTGTTACACTGTATTTATTGTACGAACTAATAGAAGAAGGTGATTGAATGTCATTTCCCGTTCTTATCTGTGACGATTCAGCACTTGCGCGCAAGCAGATGGCACGCTCCCTCCCTGCATCATTAAATGCGGATATTACCTTCGCGGTTCATGGTCTCGACGCTCTAAAACAACTCGAACTCAATGATTTCAAATTGATGTTCTTAGATTTAACCATGCCGGAATTGGATGGCTTTGGAACATTAGAAGAGTTACAGCGTCTCGGAAATACGACGCCAGTGGTCGTGGTTTCTGGTGATATTCAGCCGAAAGCCAAAGCAAAAGTGTTAGCTTTGGGTGCGAAAGCATTTATTCAAAAGCCAATTGATAAAGCTGTTCTTAATGATGTTCTGAAAGAACTCGTTGAGCCAGTCGCGCAGCCTCGCATCATTACACCAACCAGTGTTGATCTTCCCATTCTCCGTCGACGTGATATTTATATGGAAGTGGCGAACGTCTCAATTGGTCGTGCGGCAGATGCATTAGCACGGCATTTTGATGTTTTTGTCCACTTGCCTCTGCCAAATGTAAATATCCTCGAAGTGAGTGAATTACACATGGCATTAAGGGATTTGGCGGACAACGATCAGGTTTCTGGCATTTGCCAAGGGTTCAGTGGAGAAGGGATCGCAGGTGAAGCGCTAGTCTTACTGAGTGACTCCAGTGTGGCAGATCTTAAAAAATTAATGAAGATCCCTGCAGATAGCGAAGAGCTAGAAGAATTAGAACTACTCATGGATGTCTCTAATATTTTAGTGGGCTCATTCCTAAATGGTTTAGGCGAGCAGTCTGAAGTTCGCTTCTTCCAGAGTTCTCCAGTACTTCTAGGCCAACATATCTCAATTGATTCTGTTATTGCTTCTACTTCAGGTTCATTTAATAAAACGATGACCTTTGAAGTGAGCTATAACATTGATGATACATCGATTCGATGTGATTTACTGTTTATGTTCGTGGACGAATCATTGCCTTTATTAGATAACAAATTAGCCTACTTAATGGAGGACTTTTAATGCTTAATCTTCCTGCTGAGTTTGAACAATTCCACTGGATGGTGGATATGGTCCAAAATGTTGATATGGGCTTAATTGTCTTGGATCGTGACTATAATGTTCAGGTGTGGAATGGGTTCATGACTCACCACAGTGGTAAACAAGCACATGACGCTATTGGAAAGTCGATATTCGAACTTTTCCCTGAAATTCCGCAAGACTGGTTTCGATTAAAAACAAAACCTGTTTATGACCTAGGTTGCCGCAGTTTTATTACTTGGCAGCAAAGGCCTTATCTTTTCCACTGTCGAAATGTTAGACCGATTACGCAGCAGGCCAACTTCATGTATCAAAACGTGACATTAAACCCGATGCGAACGCCGACAGGAAAAATAAACTCTCTGTTTTTATCCATTCAAGATGCAACAGCAGAGGCCATTGCATCACAAGTGAAAAAGTAGTGATTAAAGCCAAGCGAAGTTCTTGGCTTTACCTAAACAAGAGCTTAAATAACGAAGAGATTAACTAAGTGAGTTGGAGGGATAGCTCAATGAAGACCTCATTACATTCCCAGCCTTTATATACGGCAAAGCAGGTGCGTGAAGGAGAAGTCCTAGCGGCCAAAAAGAACAACATCACAATGTTCGAATTGATGGAAAAAGCGGGAGAGGCTGCTTTTCAATTGATTATATCTCACTACCCACATTCTAAAAAATGGCTCATTTGTTGCGGTAAAGGCAACAATGGCGGCGATGGATATGTTGTGGCGCGTTTGGCAAAGCAAGCAGGAATAGAGGTTCATGTTTGGCAGGCTGGGGATTTATCCGACAAGCTGACAGAAGATGCTCAGCAAGCGTTGGAGCTTTGGCTAACAATAGATGGTGCCGTTTGTCATGCTAAAGACCGAATCCCACCAGACTGTGATCTTATTGTGGATGCACTACTCGGTACAGGGTTTAAACCACCACTTCGCTCTAACTATGCTGAACTCATTTCTAGAATTAACCACACTCACTTACCCATTGTTTCCATCGATATTCCATCAGGACTAGATGCTGATACTGGTCACGTTCAACCGCACTCCCTTGAAGAAGCCAATCGAAGGCAAGAGCAGAACGGCCTGGCGATTGTTGCATCTCATACCATAACCTTCATAGGTATTAAGCAAGGATTGGTAACGGGATCGGCAAGAGATCATACGGGCTTGTTGCACTTCTCCGGCTTAGGTGTCGATGAAAGTTTTAATCAAATGAATGTCGCCAGTGCGGTCTATTCTTGCGCGGATGAAATTCCTACCTTACTCATGCCAAGAAGACGCACCGCTCATAAAGGGCTAAATGGCAAAGTCTTGTTGATTGGCGGAAATGTTGGGATGGGAGGGGCAATCCGCCTTGCTTCTGAAGGATGTATTCGTAGCGGCGCGGGTTTAGTGAGTGTATTAACCCATCCTGATAATATTTTACCAATCTTATCCTCTCGCCCTGAGATTATGGCTCAGAGTTGGGAAAGCGACTGCAAAGTCATTTCAGACAAGATCCACTGGGCAAGCACCTATGTTTTAGGGCCAGGTTTGGGGCAGGATGAGCAAGCCCAAAGGTGGTTTGAATACATAAAGCAATCTTCAGGTGAAAAGGTTCTGGATGCGGATGCGCTTAATTTACTGGCCGTTGAACCTAATCAAGACCCAAATCGCATTATAACGCCACACCCAGGAGAAGCCGCGCGGTTGTTAAACTGTACGGTTGCTGACATTGAGATAAACCGTTATCAAGCGGCTCAAGATCTTCAGCAAAAATATGGTGGTGTTGTCGTATTAAAAGGAGCGGGTACTATTGTGTACGATGGCAAAGCAACGTGGGTTTGTCACGCGGGAAATCCTGGAATGGCAAGCGCAGGTATTGGGGATGTATTGTCAGGCGTGATTGGGGCGATGTTGGGGCAAAATCTTACACTAACGGATGCGGCTCAAATTGGTGTATTTATCCATAGTTGTGCTGCTGATCTTTGTGCCAAAGAGAATGGTGAGATTGGCTTAGTCGCTAGTGACCTTTTTCAAACGCTTCGTCGTGTCATCAATGGTCCACTCATCCAAGGCTAGCGTTTGTATTCGATCTCACATCCGTAATTGAGATGCGAGATCGGGGAGACTGAGCAATTAAACCACAGAGATCTAGAATGCGAATCTAGCGCCTGCGTTAAAAGAGGTCGCGTGTTCGTCATTTGGAAGTAATTGATAAGTTACCCCTGCATCAAGTACTAGACCTATCGGAGACATTAAACTGACTCCTGCACTGGCATAAGGTTTAAAGCTGTCATCGGTTTCTGTTTTCTTCGCGCCTGCAACCGTATCCCAGACAGTAGTTTCAGATGAGATATAACTTCCTCCCGCTTTACCGTAAATACCAAGAAGTCCCACTTGTTGATCAACGCGCACCCCAAGACCATAGGCATCGTAAGTTTGAACAAAATCGTCAGAATTAGCACTCACGCTGGAGTTAAATGTCTCCACTCTTTTATAACTCACATCCGCAGATAATAGTTTCGTCATCTGATAGTTATACCCGGCTTGAATAAAGTAGGCGGTCTCTTGATTTGAATCGTTAGAAACTAATGTCGCTCCCACATTGGTATAAAGTGAACCACGGTTTCCTGCTGCATTTGCCATAGTGGGCAGACAAACCATCGTGGTAAATATCAATATTAGTGGTCTTTTCATTCTCAACTCCTGTGATTTGCCATTGACAGCAAGTATTCCTTTTATAAATTCATAGCAAGAAATGCTCCACCGATAGTGGGGTGAGATCACTTTTAAGGAATTTAGCGTTGAATTTTTTGGACTTTTTGCGTGGATTTATACTCAGTATAGATCACATTATTTGATATAAACGGCAACATTGATGGCGAAAACAGCAAGAGATAGAGATGGCACGCAAAGGTTTGCGCAATCGGTAAGTTTTAAGGTTGTTGTAACTAATTGATTTTATTAATAACAGCTAGAAGTGCCGGGTAAGAAGGGTATTTAGGTTTGGAATTTCTAAGATGATATCACAAAAAAAATGCATTTATCAGACTTGCCGAATGGAAATCAGGGCCTATAATGCTGAAAACCGGAGCGTCTGCCAACGCTCCGGTTTTTTTGTGTCCGAAAAATGGTAACGACTTCTGCCAAAGTCAAAACCACGCATAATGCGAATGACACATAAGTTAATGAATCAAGGAATTACACCATGCGTATCGAACAAGAACTTAAGTTAGGTTTTAAAGATGTACTGTTTCGCCCTAAGCGTTCAACTCTAAAAAGCCGTTCTCAAGTAAATTTAACCCGCGATTTTACATTCAAGCATAGTGGTCGTCAATGGTCAGGAGTTCCGGTAATCGCTGCAAATATGGATTCTGTTGCCACTTTTGAAATGGCAGCTGCTCTCGCAGAACATGGGGTGATGAGCGCAATTCACAAACACTACAGCGTAGAACAGTGGGGCGAATTTGTTAAAAATTCAAATGCTCAAACGCTCAATAACGTGTTTGTTTCATCTGGAACCTCGGATGCTGATTTTAAAAAACTTCAAGAAATAATGGCATTTAGCGATGAACTGGCTTTCATCTGCATCGACATTGCTAATGGTTATTCAGAGCATTTGGTTGAGTACGTTGAGAAAGTGCGTGTTGAGTTTCCAACCAAAACTATTTCTGCTGGAAACGTTGTGACTGGCGATATGTGTGAAGAGCTTATTCTTGCAGGCGCTGACATTGTAAAAGTGGGTATTGGCCCTGGCTCGGTTTGTACGACTCGTGTAAAAACGGGCGTTGGCTACCCTCAACTTTCTGCCATTATTGAATGTGCGGATGCTGCGCATGGTCTAGGCGGTATGATTATCGGAGATGGTGGTTGTTCATGTGCTGGTGATGTGTCGAAAGCGTTTGGCGGTGGTGCTGACTTTGTAATGCTTGGTGGCATGTTAGCTGGGCATGAGGAGTCTGGTGGTGAAGTTGTTGAAAAAGACGGCAAACGTTTTATGAAGTTCTACGGCATGTCTTCAGAAAGTGCGATGGCGAAACACTCTGGCGGCGTTGCAAAATACAGAGCAGCAGAAGGGAAAACTGTTTTACTTCCGTTCCGTGGTTCTGTTCATGATACGATTTCTGACATCCTTGGTGGCGTACGTTCAACGTGCACATACGTAGGCGCAGCAAAGCTTAAAGAGCTAAGCAAGCGTACGACTTTCATTCGTGTGCAAGAGCAAGAGAACAACGTGTTCGGTAAAGAGTAGCGTTTAAAATACTTGTTTAAATTTTTTAAGAATTGAGCCACTTTTTAGTGGCTCTTTTTTTGTGCCTAAAAACAGCGTTTGTCTCAAAAGTGTCTACACAGGGTTTATGATGAACTTGCAATATTCAGTTAAATTGCATGGTTATTCATTGCGGCGAGGTTTGATATTGGATTCTTTGTTATGGCTTCAGCAAGATGATCAGGAGCAAAGTGCGAATATCTCATCGTCATTTTAATATCGGCATGGCCTAAGATATCTCTTAAAACAAGTATATTCCCGCTGTTCATCATGAAGTGGCTAGCGAAAGTATGGCGAAGAACGTGAGAAGCTTGGCCGTTAGGCAAGTCTATTTCCATCTTTTGCTTCAAAATGTAGCAGAAGGGGGGATAGCACGGATTACTTGCGTAAAGCTCGTGTGATAGCAACATTACATATTTGATTGATCTTAAGCAAAATCTAAGTTGTACATATCGGCACGCCATGTGGTAAAGTTTGCTTTGCAGTTATCCAAGTTCACTATGAGTATTTTAAGTGTCCTCTTTTATCCAAGCATACCGTAATACTGGCAACTCGATTCTTGCCTATCAACAAGTCACCGATTGCAATTCGAAATCACTAAAAGATATTGCTAATGATTCGTTTTCTTTATTAGAAGATGTATTCGAAGAAGTTGATTTTTATGAATCAACTGAAAGCAAGCGAGGGATTCTTCGAAATACCAGTAAAATTATAGGTGGCATTGTCTCGCTTGGTGGCTCATATATGCTAGAGATGCATAACAAACATTACACTGATATTTATAGTGCTGTATATGAGCCGACCCGTAAAGATATTGAATCAATTGAACGAGATACAAATGAAAGCTTATCCTCAATAGGCGAGCAACTAACAGGCCTTAATAAGCTACTGAAATCTGTAAGTAGAATTCTGAAAGCAAAGGTTACTAGTAAGTCAGAAGCTCGATATTCGTTAAGTCAATTGGACAAGTTTCATTCTGGATTTCATACGAGTTTGAATACCGGGTTTGGTGGTTTAGTTGGAGGTTCCACAGCGCTGGGTGCGTGGGGGCTCGTTTCATTAATTGGTTCAGCATCAACCGGAACAGCTATTTCATCTCTATCCGGCGTTGCTGCCACTAATGCAACATTGGCTTGGTTTGGTGGTGGCTCAATTGCAACTGGTGGTGCGGGCATGGCTGGTGGTTTTTGGGTTCTTGGAGGAATTGTCGCTGCTCCAATTGTGTTTTTTTCAACTAAAAACGCTTACAAAAAAGTCGATACCCTAAAAGAAAAAAAGCGTGAGTTAACGGAAGAGTGTGAAAAACTAAATACATTATTGATTCAAGCGAGATCTCAATTGTGTGAAGCTAGGAAACAACAAGCTAACGTTGCCAGACTGATGTCTGAGTATATTCCTAAAATTCAAGCAGAACTTGCCCTATTTAGAAAGCATAGATCTTTCTGGAATGACCTTTTTGGGGGGCCAATGAAAACTCAACAAAAGAAGCACCATGATGCTTTGGCTCAGCTAACAAGTGAATTGTTAATTCGTTTAGGAATCAGATAGTGAATGTATTCATATGTGTTTTAAGGTTTAGGGTAGACCAGTAGTGGATGATAACAAGTTTCTTTATGATAAGAATTACGCTAAGCAACTCGATGATAACGAGTTATACAAATGCCTATATGACGCTTGGAAGGTCCAAAATGATACTATCCAAGTATGGGGGAGCTTAGAGGGTAATGCCGCTAGAACTTGGTTTTCGTTAAAGCAAGCAAAACTCATCGATACTGGTGAGCCCATCGAATATCCACTTCCGAACAACAATGATTTGCAGGCGGGAGTATTCCTCCATCCAGCAACAGCTCAGGCCTTATTAAATGGAAAAGAGTCAGCTCTAGTTAAGGGAGAGCTCAAGTTAGCATCGGTCAACAATCGCAAGAGTAAAGATAATCCTTTCTTGGTATCGCTTGTACCCTCTAGCGTTGAGGTTCTTACTGAGCTACCCAAGTTCAGTACTGACGACATTATGCAATCAGATTTGAATACTCTTGTATCTGAGAACGTCTATCGGCATTTCTTATCAAATTTGGAAAGCAAAACTGCAGTTGATGAAGAGAAGGCTGAGGCCAAGTTAAAAAGGCTCGATGTTACATACTCAGAGAGGCAAAAAATCCTAGATACTCAATTTGATGAGATCAATAGTAAGGTCGAAGGTCTGAACGTTAAGAGAGACTCTTTGCTGGATAAACTGAAAGATCTCGAAAAATTACAGTACACAGTCAAGGCTAATATCGAGCAAGAAAAATCAACACTCAACTTAATCATAGAAAAACAACAGCAGATCGAAGACGAAATGAGCAAGAAAATAGAATTACTAAAACAATACGTTGAAGAAAAGGCAAGTTTTCTAAGAGACTTTGAGTTTATTGATGAGGATGTTCATGCCGAGCTATCAGGCAGTAAGCCCGACAGTGGTGAGCATAGCTCAGGTTTAAGCTTTGTGGATGATTTTGGTTCTGATTACTCAAAGCTAACGTCTTATCTACAGGCATACTTAAAAGAACAAGGGCAGTATTACTCCCGTCACATTGTCGAAAACTATTTAACTCTTATCCGCACTAACGATCTGGTTATCCTAGCGGGAGATTCTGGGTCAGGAAAAACGAGCCTTGTTCAATCATTTGCCCAAGCTGTTGGCGGGGTAGCTAAAATAATTCCAGTGAAACCAAACTGGACGAGTAGTGAAGACTTATTAGGCTATTACAACCCTTTAGAGAAGAAGTATTTAGCCACTCCTTTCTTGGAAGCGTTGTTAGAAGCAAACCAAAACCCAACGGTTCCCTATTTTATCTGCCTTGATGAGATGAACTTGGCTCGTGTCGAATACTACTTCGCAGATTTTCTCTCGAAACTAGAAGAGCGAAAACAGCAGCCTGAGATCCAACTTTATTCTGACGATGAAGCAGCTCATGTACTTTCAGAGTTGCGAGGTGTGGTTTCGATCATTAGTGGAGCGAGAGAAAAGTACAATAAGAACGGTATCGTAGATTTTGTTGCGCTGATGCAGGATGATGAAATCAATGTAGAAATGAAGCGCGCATTTGGTTTCAGTGATAAAGATTCCCTTATTAAATACCATGGCGATGTAAGAAGAATGTTGTCAGGTGTTCTAGGTATTCCATCAACAATCACTATTCCGAGTAATGTTCGCATTGTCGGTGCTATAAACATTGATGAAACTACACATTACTTGTCACCCAAAATTCTCGATCGTGCACACATCATGAAATTCAATAGTCCGCTTTTAACTGATTGGAATGCTATTGAACAAGAAATAGAAAATTATAACTTGGATGATATGAGCAAGTCGGTACGCTTGTCGATTGACGAACTAGGTGTTCGTGAACAATACCCCAACTTCTCACCTTCTGATGAGTTTTGTAGACAATTTACTGATTTCAACAGAGAGCATTTTCACCCATTGGGAGTTGAATTCGGAATGCGAACTATCAGACAAGGTTTGAACTACGTTGCGCTTTATCGAGATGTAAATCCTAACGATTTACTCGCACTTAATAACTTTCTTCTCCACAAGGTGTTGCCAAAATTTACGTTTGACGGTTCTAAACCCATGGGAAATACAGATAAGATTACTCACATTGAGCGAGTGTTCTTAACTCAAGTTGAAGAACAGTTACATGGTTTAGTTGTCACGGAAGAGTTTTCGGTTACAGAAGCTATTAAAGAAATAATAGAAACTGCAAAAGCCAACGATGATGTTGTTAACTATTGGGCGTAATAATGAGCAACGCCAATTTTGTAATTAAGTATATTGAGACTTCTTGGCACGACAAATTCACTCTACTTGAACTTGTCGAGTCTCAGTATCACTTACTTCTCGATGAAGTCTCTAAAGAAAAATTTGAGGCTTTTACCACTATCTACCCGAATGTAGAGGGCCTTAAGCGTTCTCAAATAGCTATTTCCTATACAGATAGGAAAACCCACCGATCTCCAGTAATTGTCTTACCTGGCGGAACTACAGTTCCACTCACAAAAATCGAAGATCCTAATACTGGAAAAATATGGTGGGTAGAGCCAGGCGAGTGGAACTCTCATAATAAAGAATGGCGTAACAATACTCATCGAACCGCCGGCGCTATTAGTTTCCGTATTGGTAAGCAAAACTTAAAATTACACGTTACGTTAAGTGATGCATCCAAAGATGATTTGGATAAATACCTTATTGATTTCAAATCGGGTATGTGGGAACTAATTTTAGATGAAAGTAGTTACATTCATGCCGAAGCAAAAAAAGGAATAGCAGGAAGTGTTGACGAAACGACACTAAAGCTAGTCGACTCAATATTGAGTGCTGGGCGTCATGTTCTGAAAAAACCAAAGTCAGAACTGAGGGAAATACAAACGCTCAAACCACGAAAAGCGGTGAAACCTGTACCTCGTACTTTCATGGAGATAGCAACTAAGGGTGAAAGCAGGCAACTAACTAGCCGGGGGTCCAAGGCAAACTTCAACGTCGCAGAAAATTGCTATGTACTGTATGTGCTGATGGCCACTCAGCGTATTGTGTCCCAGTTATGCCGTGTATCTCGAAGCAAGACAGAACGGTTATCAAACAATTTGGAGAAGCTACAACAGCGTGCTGATAGTTTTAAAGACTATAAAGAAGTAAAGCGTGACTTGGTGGTAAAGGATTATAAGGTTGCCCTTGAAAGCGTGAACGTAGAAAAAATCAACTTAGACAAAGCTAAATATCTGGAGAAACTTGACCAATATTCCTCTTCAGGGGGGGGCACAACGGGCTTCGTAAAAGTCCAAAAAGCAACCAATAACAACGATGGTTATTTCTGTAAAATTAAGTACGATGACAATGGAGAATGGCAGAATCTAGGTAATTCCAGTTCGATGATTTTGAATCTTAATGAGAAATATTTTCCTCTATTTGAGCCGAATTCCGAGTATCTACTTTCTGCAGAAATGACTACAAGCTGGTATAAAAATGGCCAGACAGTAGTGTTCAAACCAGTCTATATTAGTAATATTAAGGTTTTACCGTCTTCTAAAAAAATCGCTGACATTGAAAAGATCAAGCAACAAGCCATTGAGCTTAAGAGTAACGGGTGGAAGCGGAAATTATCGAATGAAGAGTTGAAAGAACAAGAGAAAGAACGAGTATCGATCAGAAACCGACAAGTTTTTTTTAGTCATCAACTACAAAGTATTTCTCATGTTTATGAATTTCTTACTCCTAAAGAAAAACAACTACGAGAGTTAATCAAGCAGATTAAAGCACTAGGAGTTTACCCTAAGAGTTCGTTTCCGAACTCAATGACGTTTGTTCAAAATCCTAGTTATCAGGCGGTCCATAGTGGGTACAAGAAATTAAAAGAGCAGGTCGGTTTAACAGACGAGGATATATTAATGTCCTTGGAGAAAGTTGATAGCATTGGTTTGGTTAATATTCCTCTCTTGTATGAACGTTGGTGCCTTCTTCAGTTAATCAAATCTTTTATCCATAGCTTTAGATTTCAGGTTGAAGATGGGTGGAAGCGTAAATTACTGAGAATATTAGAAAACAAATATTCTGATGATGTGATTTACTTTTTTAATAATAGCTCGAAACGAGAGATATCGTTGAGTTATGAACCAAGGTTGAGCAATGGTAAGACTCCTGATTTTGTTCTTGATATGACGTTTGAAACTAAAAAAGGGGTTAAGCTGAAAAAAAGAGTGGTACTGGATGCGAAATTTTATTCTAGAGCGTTCATGCGTGGCCGAGGGGGCTTAAATGGCGTTCTTGAAGAACTCGCAATAAAAAAAGACTACTCTGAGAATAGCAAAAATGCTGTTTATGTGTTGCATCCAGAAGCTCATGCTTTAGAAGATGCGGGTGGTCCTGTGTCACCACAAGAGTGGGGTGCAATCACCTATCTGGGTGAGTTAAGGTTGTTTGATTGGGACAGCCGAAACCCTCCACACCAATATGGGGCCGTTTGTTTAAATCCTCTATTATCACATCAGCACAGTGACGAAATGCAGAGGTTGATTGGAATGCTGTTACAGTATGAGCCATCAAAATTTCATCAGAGTGATGATGTGGAGAACCATAACTTTTGCATCGGTTGTGGATCTAGTTCCCTACGACTAGTCCTACACAACCAAAGAAATTCTAAGAAATTGTGGTACCAATGCAATGAATGTGAACTGTTTACCGTCTACAACCACTGTCATAGCTGCAACCATAGACTGATTAAGAATGGCGAGTATTGGACGTATCATTCCACAATGCCAATGCAGCCGACTAATATAAAATGCCCAAAGTGTGAGTCTCCGGTTTAAGAAGTCGTCTTTTGAAAGATTAGCCAATATTTGAAAGTAATTTTCTTTAAGGCTGTATTCGACTAAATCTTAACTTTCACAAAAATATCAATTTATGGTTGTTTTTGGTGATATCAATATATGGTTGTTTCAACATTTAAATTTTTAAGAATTGAGCCGCTTTTTAGTGGCTCTTTTTTTGCCTAAAAACAGCGCTTGTCTCAAAAGTGTCTACACCGGATTTATGATGAGTTTGCCACAGGCAGTTAAATTGCATTGTTATTCATTATGGTGAGGTTTTATATTGGATTCTTTTCTTGATTTTGAGCAAGGTGGTTGGAGTATAGCGATAATTATCATTGCAATTCATAAAAACTTGAAATTAATCAATGACTTTATAGGTGATTGTGTCATATTTATGACAATAAAAATACTTTGATTTATTAATGGAATCTAGGAGATAGCTGTGGGGCTTGGTGATTGGCTTGTGGATACGATAGAAGAAAAAGGGCGAAAAATTGCAAGGAGAGGCGATGCTCTATTCGGTTGTGAAGAGTATGAAGATGCCAGTTTAGCTGAAAGATTGATAGGCTTATCTGGCGGGCACTCTAAAGGTACATTTAAGAAACAAAAAGAGAAAAAGAAAAGAGGTATAAAATCCGGTGATATTGTTGCAGTGTCGAGGGGCCTCTATGATCATTACGGTATCTACATTAATAAGCACGAAGTAATAAGCTACACATCAGATAAATCTGATATTGGTGATAATCTAATTCAATCAACCTCTTTTGAACGTTTTTTAAGAGGGGCTAGAGAGTACTCTGTTCTTGTTTTTCCTGATCAGTATGCGAAACCAGATAAAGTTAAATTGGCTAGTCAGGCATCATTTAGTATCGACAAGACCTTGATATTGGATCATTTTCTAAAGCATAAAAAGAAACATGATTATAAGCTTTATTCTGCAACGAAAACGGTAGAAAGGGCAAGATCTCGGCTTGGAGAAGATAGCTATAATTTGGTTTTTAATAACTGTGAGCATTTTGCGATTTGGTGTAAAACTGGAATTGAAGAATCTCATCAGGTTAATAATATAATCAAATTCTTGATAGGTACTACAAGGGTTACGGCAGGAAAATCGAGTAAGTTATGAGTAAACAAACGGAAGACGTACCACTATACGACAAAATTGTTATTTCAAGCGCCATATTGATTGCTCTGATATCACTTCTTAAAGTGGGAATCATGAAAGCGATCATAAATTTTGTTTTTATCATCGTGTTTCTTAAAACGATTCAGGTACTTTGGCATTGGATTCGCTCTGATCTTTGATCTTTACCTTTACAATAAACGTGTTTATTTGTTCCCGAATCATAGTTTTTTATACTGCTTATAAGCTACTGGTGGATTAAAATGAGGCGGTATGTCTTAGTTCTGCTTCTGGGCAAAATTTTAAGAGAGAATATGCCACCAATTTACCGTATGCCGCTTGTTTACGTTCCAAAAGTGTTCGATTATTGGTACGATATACGGAGTGGGTTGAAGGTATGTTACAAAAATTGCACCTCTTCATACTCCGTTTTATTAATGACAAATTGCGGTAGGGTAGGAATGCATACTTACAATTGGCTAGATAGCTATGATCTTGGTATCGAAGTTATAGATTTGCAACATAAGAATTTGCTCGCGATGATTAATAAGTTATTGGTTAATCAAAATGAATCGAGAGGCATAATGCAGCGTTTGATCAACGAAGTTATCGCTTATGCGGAATATCATTTCATAAGTGAAGAGAACCTTATGGTGCTTTCTCGTTATGACGGCTATGAAAAACATACTAATGTTCATAATATGCTACTTAAGCAGCTTAAAAATCAATGCTCTCAGTTTATCAATAACCATTGTGAATTGAAGACGGTAATACTCTTCATGGCAAATTGGCTTATTGAGCACATTATGGCAGAAGAGAACGATCGTGATTTTGCTAAATATTTATTGGCATCAAACGAATATCGCTATCTAATAAAAATCTAAAGGTTTTGATGGAACGGTTGGGTTGATTGGCCTGATTGTTGGGCTTCTTTTCACTATAAAGCTATCTTCAAGCCTATGGTTGGTATATGGTTTACGCCGCTAGCTTTTCCTAGAAAGCTAGCCGTCTAAATAAAGAGTAAACTAGAACAAAGGACCATAACCATCATGCGCGATCTTACGCCACAGCAAGAAGCCGCTCTTGCTATTTTCAAAACAAATCTTCATCTCCCTCATGGCGGTTTCCACTCATTAATCATTGAGCTTTGTAAAGAGTATCAATTACCCTTTCAAACAGTTCGCTCGGTGCTGATGAAGGTGCAACGAGCAACAGAGCGTAGGATCTATGATGAGTTTGACACTGTTGCTGAAGATGATCTTAGCCAAGAGAACTGGCGAGAAGCTATCAAGATAGAACTCATTGAATTAGCTCAAGACAATCAACCCGTCATGAATAATCTGCTTGGTAACGAACATTACCTTAAAGCAAAAGCAGCGATTGAATTACCGATCAGCAGTGAAGATGAACGTGACATAATCTTAGAAGATTTAATGTTGGCGTATGAAAAAGAGGTGTTTAAGCCACTTTTAGCGATGTTGCATACAACATCACTCTACTGGGAATTAATGTTGGCAGAAGAGCTTCACATGATGACAGAAGCTTGTCGTCAGAAATTTATCGAATACCCGCAACATGTTGAGGCTGCAAAGTTTCTGTTCGACTTGGATTCGAAAGTACGATCTCAAACTCTTAGAGCTTGATTCAAGGAGCTAGCACATTCCCCCACATCGACTCAAATGTGAGTGAGGGAGTGTAATTAACCAGCGATTGAACTCGAACTTATATGTTATTGCTACTGCTATCGTATGTTTACTCTTTTAATGACGCTAATACATGCGAGAGCGAAGGCAAAATGGAGTGCCCCAGAGCCAATACTTCTTCGCAAGGCTCAACCAAGTCTGGTATTTGATAAGCGATCATCTTGGCAGAGATAGCAGAACGAACTCCGTTATTGGAATCTTCAAATGCTAAACACAATTCAGGTTGTACTTGAAGGCGATTGGCCGCAAGCAGATAGATTTCTGGATCTGGTTTACCTTTGCTGACTTCGCAACCCGTGGTTAAGCTATCCACATACTGATCTAACCCGGCGAGCCGAAGTTTAATTTCAGCAATGTCTTTTTGGGTTGAGGTAGCGACAGCAATAGGGTATTTATTTTCCTTCAACCATTCGAGTAGCTCAATCACGCCATGTTTTATTGGAATTGCTTGGTGTTTAACTATCGCACCGTAGCGTTCACGCCATTCTGCATTAAGTCGTTCATAAGACTCTCCATAAGCGTTGCGAAAAATGACTTCAATTCCTGCTGAATTACGGCCGATGATAGAAAGGTAGACATCATCATAAAATGGAAGATTTTGGACTTCACAGGCTTGTTTAAAGACTCTCATGCAGACACGTTCTGTATCGAGGAGGAGTCCATCCATGTCGAAAATAGCGGCTTGAAATTTCATTGGTATGACTTTAACGGGTAAATAAGAGGTGGGATTGTTACATACTTCTCGATATGCGACCATTAATTAATACTCGTCAATTTTTCTATTGAATAGATCAAAACGCGACGAATAAAGCGGATAAGATAATGCACCTTTTGGACCGATTAGAGATCTATTTGTTTCATCGTACTCGTTTGAAAAAATGGCGAGGAAGAAACGCGAAAATATTAGGATGGTCAGATGAAACTGCTCAGAATAAACGCTTTCAAGCTATTGCCACGGCGACGAATTTTAATGATCGGAGCGTTTTAGATCTGGGGTGTGGGTTCGGTGATTTGTTTCGTTATCTTGATGAGATATACACTCTCGATTCATACACAGGGATAGATCAGCATCGCCCATTTATTCAAACCACGAAAAAGAGGTTTGCTCAACACCATCTCGATCCGAGCACCAAAACAGCAAGTCACTTTATATGGGGTGATTTTAGCCAGATGACCCTTAAGCCGCATGATATTGTTGTCGCTTCTGGCTCGTTAAATTATCGTTCGCGTAATGACGATTACTTATCTTCAGTCATAAATCAGATGTATCAAGCTGCGGACAAAGTACTTATTTTCAACCTTTTAAATGCAGATGTTTTCCCACCTCAGCCATTGCTTGTGAGCTATAACAAACAGGCTATTTATCGTTACTGCAAACTTCAGTGTGATGATGTGTCATTAATCGATGACTATGCTGAAGAGGACTTTACTATTGTGATGAGGAAACCAGCAGTTCAGTGTAACCCGTACTAGCGTCGTGTTCTCGCGAAAACATCAGATCAGGGTAGTGGTGAACGATAAGTTCTGCGGTGTGCGAAACAATAGTACCTTCTAATAGGTGACCACCCCATACCTTTCCTTCGCTGTCGGCAACGGATATGTGAATGTGCTGGTGGTTTGGCGTGAGCGTGCCAGTCAAAGATACAATCTCGAAAGGCGCACAAACATTCAACGTATTATCTGCGTTAGCCAGTCGAATATTTAACTGTGAAATGCACCCTGCACAAGAAGCAATAGAGCCTGCACTGATTTTGTTGTCTAGTACGAGTTCAGCTATAGCTTGTTTCAAATCTCGACCTTGAGTGAGGCGAATAGCGATAGGAGTGATCATAATTTGCTCCGAGAGCCTTACAAAAAAGATAATGTAACGTAGTCGACTTTCCCCCACAATCGAAATAATCCCCGCTTGAATCAGAGGCGATTGAAATCAGTCTATTGATCACGTGTGGGAGGGCGATATTGAAGCGAAGCGTCATTTTTAAGGAATACGTTACTCGCGATAATACTGCCAACACAGATAAATCCTAGTGCCGCCCATGTGGTCAAGTCTGGAACTTCATCGAAAATAGGTATAGCCAGCAGAGTAGCGACTGCCGGAGTTGCGGATCCAAAGGCTGCTGAGCGTTCTGCCCCCAACTTGTTGATAGCATATAAATAGGTAAATGCTGCAAGTAAGCCGGCCCCTAAGCCCTGTATCATCAAATGCCCAGCGAGCTCTTGCCATGGCCAAGAGTTAAACGGTATAGATGTTAAGTGGCTATCGAGCGTGCCAGTGCTCACCAGTGCAAACAAAGCGATCACGGATAACAATGAAATTAGCCCTGCGCTTACGAGAGCATCTAAGTTAGCCACACGAGCGCAAATGGTAAACATCGCCCACATCATACTTCCCATTAGAAACAGTAGGTGCCCAGTCAGTTGGTTTCCATCATACTCAGCTAAGCTACTCGTTAAAAATAACAGGATCCCTAGAAACACAAATGCAAGACCTAACTTTCTATGTTGGCTAAGAGGTTGCTTAAATAAAACAACCGCAATTGCAGAAACAAAAAGTGGAAGCGTCCCCGGGACTAAAGCACTGCCATGGGCAACAGGAACGAAGTGCATGGCTGTACTTGCAATGAGTAGATAGGGTAGGCCACATCCAATAAACATTCCTATCAAATAACGCAGAGGAACCTTCATTATCTCGATTCTCGCTTTTACCACTAAAGGAAGTAATATCAAAGCAGGTAACGCAAATCGCATCATTGCAATATCTGCCGGAGTAAGATTTGAATTTGCTCCTCCTTTTAGTGACAAAAAGAAACCAGACCAAAGTAAAAGAGTCGCAATGATTGCAGGGTAGCCGTAATTCATATGATGTTGGTATCTTTTTAGGTGGATGTTGGAATTATGTATCAATTTTACGGGTGGAATTTGGCAAACTTGCAGTTATAGTAAGGTGTAAATGGTGGGTTCCGCTAAGAGGTGGACTGGTTTTAATGGTTTCCACTCAATTTTCTATAAACATGAAAGGAAAGTGCGCATGGATAGGATTGATCGTCATTTGTTGCATCTACTTCAAAGTGATGGACGTTTAACGACGGCTGAACTTGCTGATCTCGTGGGGTTGTCTGCTTCACCGTGCGCGAGACGCTTGAAAAGGTTAGAAGAGCAGGGCGTGATCAACGGATACAGAGCAACTTTGGATAGGAAGTCCGTTGGGATCGCGATGACTGTGTTTGTCGAAGTGAGTTTGAATAACCATCAAGAGAGCTCTATTGATGAATTTGAACATGCCATTGTGGATATGGAAGAAGTAGTGAACTGTCATGTTGTCTCGGGAGCTTATGACTATTTGCTAGAGGTGGTGAGTAAAGATCTTGTGGGCTACGAAGCGTTTACTAGGAAACTACAGCGTTTAACCAATGTAAAAGATATCCATACTCACCTGGCTATACGGCAAGTAAAAGGCAATGGTTCGTTACCAGTGTTTGTATAACTAGAATAAGGAGGAAGTGAATTGCCGTCCGCTGTGTAGTACTACAGAAATAGATCGGTGGAATAATTTAAACTGAATTCAAGAAAAGGGAGTGGTGTCGATTATTCTTGGTGATTAGTTACGTGTCTTGCAGATATAAAAAAAGCCTTTGATAATCAAAGGCTTTTTTCGAAATGTGGTGGAGGGATAGGGATTTGAACCCTAGAACCGCTATTAACGGTTGCCGGTTTTCAAGACCGGTGCTTTCGACCACTCAGCCATCCCTCCGTTTCGTGGCGTATAATATGTATTGGCACGAACCTTGTAAAGAAAAAAATGAAGAAAATTATTTATTTGCTGTTATTTTAGCCGTTAGATGCATTGAGGCTGATTTTTATGGTGCTTGCCTATTTTATTCATCATATCAATAGTTTTTTGAGTAAATGCTCAGCTTGGTGATATCTAATAAAATAATGTTTTATTGGCAAGATATTGAAATTATTGGTTTTATGCTATTAAGAGTACGCGTGTTAGCTCGAAAGTGTTTGCACGAAACTGTGAAGTGTTTCAAAATTAAAGAGTAATAGTTAGTGTTCTTGGGTGAGACTGAGGTTTTTTATGAAAGTCGCAAATATTTTTAAACATCGTGGAGAGAGCTGGTCTGCACAGCACTCTGAATTCATGCAATGGATGTCCCCTGCATTACGTGAGTACTGGGGAGAGTTTCTGAATAAAACTCAAAACAGTCATTTTTTCTCATGGGTGAGAGATCATCAGCTACCTGCTGTTAATGAAGAAGCTCCGGCTCCTGAGCCTATTGAGTTAAAACCAGAAGCCCAAGAAGTATATGATCAACTATTAACTCAGGTTGGTGAAGTTATCCATGTGGGTAACTGGTTGCCAGTGGACCAAAATCGTATTAATCAGTTTGGTCAGATAACTGAAGATAATCAGTGGATCCATACGGATCCAGAAAAAGCAGCGACAGATTCACCATTTAAAACCACTATTGCACACGGCTTTCTCACTTTAGCGTTACTCCCTAAGCTGACTGATAGTGTAGACGAATCAAATTCAATGTTCCCAACGGCAAAAATGGTCGTAAACATAGGGTTGAATCAAGTACGTTTTCCATATCCGGTAAAATCTGGAAATAATGTTCGAGCGAAGAGCACACTACTAAAAGTGACACCGATTAAAAAAGGTCTTGAGATTGAACGTGAAATTCGCGTTGAGATTGAAGGAATTCGTAGACCTGGTTGTGTAGTGACCTCAGTGATTCAATTGCACTTCTAAACCGTGATGTTTTGAATAAAAAAAGAGAGAGCATTTGCTCTCTCTTTTTGTTAATGCTTAACAGGAGTGTATCCATACTCTTTGATTAACGCCTGTCCGCGAGGCGATTTTATGAACTCAATAAATTGAGAGGACTCTTTCGTTAATGAGTCTTTTTTATGTAATAACAAAAAAGGTCGCGATAGTCCGTAATGGGCCTTTGCGATGTTTTGAGAAGTAGGCTTAACACCTGCAAAGTTGATCGTTTTTACGGATTGATCAATGGACCCTTTTGAAATAAAACCAATCGCGTGCGGGTTATGGTTAACGATTGTTTTAACCATACTGTTGCTGTTCACGACTAAATTGTTTGGATTTATATCAGATACTAAACGATGGTTGACGATTTTTGTTAAACCTAACAGGCTCTCAAAACTGTATCTTGAACCGGATGAAGGCTCACGAGTGACCACTGCAATTGGCTTATCCTCCCCACCGACTTCTTTCCAATTTGTAATTTTTCCTTTGTAAATATCGTATAACTGCTCTCTGGTTAGATTGCCAATCGAGTTAGTACGATTAACGACCAATGCAAGCCCATCATAAGCAATGGGAAACACGTCCATATCCGCTTCTTGTTCACGTTCGGTAAGGTAACGGGAGCTCATTCCAATATCGGTGACCTCTTTTTTAACCATTGTAATTCCAGCAGTCGAACCAATCCCTTGAACCGCGATATAAGAATCTGGGTGGCTTGCGTTATATTTCTCGGCAAGAACGTCCATCAATCGTGCAACAGACGTTGATCCTGATATATTCGTTTCTTGTGCAAACGCATTAGAAGTGAGTAGGCAAGCAGACAGGAGAGTGGCAATTGCGACTCGTAACATAAATAACTCCATATGGTATGTTTAAGCTCACAGCATCATATGAGGTTCTGGTTACAGTTTTGTGAATAGGATAAATGGTATTATAAAGATTGAGAGCCTAGACTTGTGCTAGGGAGGTCTACTTGGGTTCTTATTCACCGCTTCAAGAAATGTTTTATTGCCTAAGGAGGTTTGAATGGCAGTTATTGAGATGGATAAGCATCGGCTCGAACGAAGTGCGACACAACTCTGTCATGAGCGTAATAGTAATCATCCTGTGGAGTTAGGGAAGTCTCTATTTGAAACATGTGAGAATGGAGTACAGTTCTCTAAAGCGCATTACTTACTCGACTCTAGCCACTGTGAATATATAAGTCCTGTTGCCAAAATTGAATTTGATAACCAAACCCGAAGGTGGTCTATTTTTGTTCCACAGCATAGTGGAGAAACACTGATATGGATCCCTTACCCTTATTTGCCTTCAAGTACTGACTTGGTGGCAGTGTTGAAAGAGATAGAAAGGGATCCTAAAGCTTATATTTGGTAAACCGTGTAGGGTTAGGCCTCTACGGCTGCTTTTGCCCTAAACTCTTTTGGGGTGCATTCTTGTAAACTCTTGAATACAGTACTAAAGTGGGCTGCGCTTTTAAAGCCAGAATCATACGCAATTTGAGTGATTGATTTTGAACAGTTTCTTAGTTGGTTAGAGGCGTGATTAATTCTCTTTATTTTGAGTAAATTTGAAAATGAAAGCTCTTCGGCTGCGAGCCTGCGTTTTAATGTGGCCGTTGACATTCCAATATGTAAAGCGAGAGAGTCAAGTGAGATATCATTCTCTATATTGTTGTCTATGTAGTTGATGACTTTCTGGGTGACAGTGAGCTCTGAAGCCGTGACCACAGTACTGAATAGTGATGGGTACTTCTCTAACATCATCGCGAGAAGCGCAAACGCGATATGTGATTGAGCAAATCTATTAAATGAAGCACTGTGGTGAGTATCGATCAAAAAAGTGAGTAGTTTAAAAATTTTTGTGTCGGATTGATCGAACTTGTACAGTTTATTAGAGTTAGAGATAAAGTTGATATCATCATAATGTTGCCTAAATTCTTGAAATAGACTGATATCAAAATTGATTGATTCTGCGACGAAGTTGTCTCCATTTATCTCTTTATTCGCACTATAAAACTCCCCCGAACTGTATAGCACAAATTCCCCAGCCTCAAGTTTCCCCTTCTTCCCGTTTGGGTAGCTAAAATGCATTGTTCCTTGTCTGACGATAAAAATGCCATTTCTGGGCGCTGGGTAACGCTCCGTTTTCCTTTGTTCTAAATTTGATAACTTTATGATATCGATGATGGGCATTGATTACCTCAAATGCAGACCTAAGCCGCGATTGTCAATATAAAACAGATTTTGCGTTTAATTGTGACAAAAAAAGGCGCTCATAATGTGAGCGCCTATCTAAGAGGTTGAATTAATTATGCTTTAGTTTCATCAGTCTCTGAGGGCTGCTCTGCAAAAACTTGAGTTGGTTTTGCGACCAGGTTTCTATTCTCTAGGTTGACTTCTGTTAAAACAACTTCTAATTCGTCACCTGTTCTATATATCACTTCTTTATCAATACAAATAGTACCGTCGTCACTATTACAGCTAATTCTTTCTTTATTATCAATAATAAGAGAGCCAGGTATGAAAGCGGCGGCTCCATTTTCGATAAGGCGGATTCTCATGCCTGCTCGGTTAATGTCAAAAATTTCTGCTTTGAAACGCGTTTCCTTAGCTGGCTCATCACATAAAGTACGTGCATATAGCCAATCACCCACATTTCGCTCTGCCATATTATGGTGGCGACGGTGCAACGCTAGCTCTTCACCCACCGACTCATCTGCCGTCTGTATTGGGTCTTTACCTAGAATGTGCGCTTTCAACATTCGATGGTTGATCATGTCACCATATTTACGTATTGGTGATGTCCACGTCGCGTAAATGTCTAGGCCCATGGCATAGTGAGGAAGAGGTTGATTGCCAATTTCACTGTATGCTTGGTACTTACGGATACGGTTATCGTAATAGTTGGTGTCTAACGTGCCTAACCAACGACGTAAGCTTGCAAATCCTTCTAATGTTGTTATTGATTCTTCTGTGTATGCGTCTTCAGATTGAGGATTGACTAGCTCTAATACATCCTTCAGCTTTTCCGGCTTGAAACCAGCATGAGTGTTAAATACGCCATTGCCAAAAGTGTTCTTAAGGATAGTCCCCGCACAAATATTGGCGGTGATCATCGACTCTTCAACTAATCGATTTGCAGAGCGACGCATATCGGCATGAATCGCAATCACATCGTTGTCTTCACTCAATTCAAAGCGGTAATCCGGGCGATCTGGGAATACGACAGCATTGTTCTTACGCCAATCTGCACGTGTAAGTGAGAAATCATAAAGATCTTTAACAACGGTAGCGATTTGCTCTTCAGGTTGCCATTCCTCTGATTTCCCGTTTTCAAGCCAGTTCGATACATGATCATATACAAGACGAGCATGAGATTTGATGTTCGCAGCGAAGAATTTGATATCGTCACCGATAACGCCATCTTTACTTACCGTGACGGTACAACAGAGGGCAGGGCGAACTTCGTTCTCGATCAGTGAACATAAGTCATCAGCAAGATCGCGCGGTAACATCGGGATATTACGACCAGGTAAGTAGATAGTGAAGCCGCGTTCACGGGCAACTTTATCCATCTCATCTTCTGGTGATATATAGGCGGTTGGATCGGCGATCGCAATAGTCAGTTCAAAATCGCCAGATTCTGTTTTCTTTGCGTATAGCGCATCATCCATATCTTTAGTAGAAGCACCATCGATGGTCACTAAAGGCAAATCGGTGAGGTCAACGCGTTCTAGATCGGCATCATCATTGACTTGCCAGTTGTCGATACCTTCAGGCTCGCTATTTGGAAGATCATTCTGTGCAAGAGTGACCCACCATGGTGCGATTTTATCATCCGCATCTGTGATTTTTTCTGAAATTTCAGCTAGGAAGTTATCGTTTCCCTTTAAAGGGTGATGAATAAGGTGAGCAACGACCCAGTCGCCTTCTTTCAATAGTTCAGGATTCAGCCCTTTCTTTGCTTTTGCTTTTAATTGAAGCTTTTTCAGCTGAGGGTGATCCGGAATTAAGTTTAAACGGCCTTTGAATAGTTTAACGCGAGCAATGAAACGTGTCAGTCCTTGCTCTATTAGTTCTTCAGGCTCCGCCACTTCACGCTCTTTCTCGGTACGAATGATCGCAACAACTTTGTCGCCATGAGTACACTTTTTCATATATGGTGGCGGAATAAAAAAGCTTGTTTTGCTGTCGACTTCTAAAAAGCCGAAACCTTTTTCTGTTGCTTTAATTGTCCCCTCTTTTTTAGGAAGGGTCTCTTGGATTTGCTGCTTTAGCTGAGCTAATAGAGGATTATCTTGAAACATACTGTCTTTTTTCAAACGAATGTGATTAAGCACACTATAATCATTGCGAGGAATGATTACTACTTAAAGCAAGCTTGGGAGATGAATAAAGTAGAGCTTAGATTTCATACAAAGCTAGGCTGATGTCTAAATATTCGACTAAATATGTCGAATAGATGATCACTTTATTCGTTAATGAGAAAAAATTGTGATGTATTTCAATTTTTTCTGGCTTTTTTTATGCGTTTAAGGAATAATCCGCCTCCCTTAGACGTCCCTAATGGCTTGATGCGTTTTTATTACTGTTTCGCAACTGAACGGAATCAGTATCTGATTGGATCAGTATTGAATTGGTAGAGCACCTGGGACCTTTTGTTTTAATTTATATAGTGGGATCCCAATGTCCGAATCTGTAATTCAATTTAATGAATTAGCTCTTAACGAAAATGTCCTTTCAGCTCTAAACAGCATGGGTTTCGTTTCTCCTACACCAATCCAAGCGGCTGCTATTCCTCTTCTTCTAGAAGGCCGTGATGCGTTAGGTAAAGCACAAACAGGTACTGGTAAAACAGCTGCATTCTCTTTACCAATCCTGAACAAAATTAATCTTAACCAACACAAACCACAAGCAATCATCATGGCTCCTACTCGTGAGCTAGCGATTCAAGTTGCTGCAGAAATCAAAAACCTTGGCCGTGACATTAAAGGTCTTAAAGTTCTTGAAATCTACGGTGGTGCTTCAATTGTTGACCAAATGCGTGCTCTAAGCCGCGGTGCTCACATTGTTGTTGGTACTCCAGGTCGTGTTAAAGACTTACTAACTCGTGACCGTCTACACCTAGATGAAGCGCATACATTTGTTCTTGATGAAGCAGATGAAATGCTAAAAATGGGTTTCGTTGATGACGTTACTTGGATTTTAGAGCAAGCTCCAGAATCAGCACAGCGTGTACTTTTCTCTGCAACAATGCCTCCAATGGTGAAAACTATTGTTGACCGTTACCTACGTAACCCTGCACGTGTTGATGTTGCTGGTACAAACCACACAGTTGATAAAGTGGCACAAAACTACTGGGTAGTGAAAGGCGTAGAGAAAGATGAAGCAATGGCTCGTCTTCTTGAAACTGAAGAAACTGATGCATCAATCGTATTCGTTCGTACTCGTCAAGATACTGAACGTCTAGCGGATTGGTTATCTGCTCGTGGCTTTAAAGCTGCAGCACTACACGGTGATATTCCTCAGTCTCTACGTGAGCGCACTGTTGATCATATCAAAAAAGGTGTTATCGATATCCTAGTTGCAACTGACGTTGTCGCTCGTGGTCTTGATGTTCCGCGTATTACTCACGTATTCAACTACGATATTCCATTCGATGTTGAATCTTACATCCACCGTATTGGTCGTACTGGCCGTGCTGGACGTAAAGGTAAAGCGATTCTTCTTGTTCGCACAAACCAAATTCGTATGCTTCGCACTATCGAACGTGTTACTAAATCACAAATGGAAGAGATTCAACTTCCAGAACGTGATGCAGTTGCAGCGTCTCGTCTTGCTAAGCTAGGTACTGAGCTTGAAGCTGATAAAGAAAGCACAGCACTAGTAAACTTCGTTGAATTAGTAGAGAAACTACAAGCGTCTCTTGAAATTGATTCAACAACACTTGCTGCAATGCTTCTTAAGCGTCAACAAGGTAAACAGCCACTGTTCTACACTGGCCCAGATCCTATGATTGCTGCAATCGAGCGTGATAAAAACCGTCGTAAAGAGCGTCGTGAGAATCCACGTGATAGTCGTGATGGTGGTCGTGACTTCGGTGGTAACACTGCTGATTGGGATACTTACCAATTACAAGTTGGCCGTGAGCAAGGCGTTCAAGTTAAAGATATCGTTGGCGCACTAGCAAACGAACTTGGCTTAACTAAAGGTTCTATCGGTGCTATCAAGCTAGACCAAGGTCAAACTTACGTTCAGCTTCCTAAAGCAATGAACTCTGACACTGCGGGTAAACTTCGCAAGCTACGCATCCGTCAAAAAGATGTAGGTGCTGTTGTTGTTGATTTCACTGACTTCAGCCGTCCACCTCGTCGTGATGGTGGTCAGCGTCGTGATCAACGTCGTGATGGCGGCGGTTACCGTGGTAATCGTGAAGGTGGAAATGGCGGAAACCGTGAAGGCGGCGGCTACCGTGGAAACCGTGAAGGTGGTTCATCTTCTCGTGATGGCGAACGTCGTTTTGACCGTAACCGTGGTGGTGACAACCGTGGTAACTACCGTGGCGAACGTGGTCATGGAAATTCAGGCAATGGTGGTGCTGGTCACCGCGGTCGCCGCAATAACGAAGGTTAATTTAACCTGAGTAAGAAAAACCGAGCCTAGTGCTCGGTTTTTTTGTATTTAAAAGAAGGGCTTTCAATTAATTGCTTTTTACTGCGGTCGATAAGGTTTTTCCATATTCCGCTTCCGCATTGTGCTGTTGTGACCAGTTAATCGCATCTTGAATGGATAGTGCTGCGGAATAGTAGTGTCCTTGAATATAGTCGCATTTGAATGCGGTCAGTAAATGTAAGGTATCTGGATGTTCTATCCCTTCAGCAACCACGCTGTAACCAAGACCATGAGCAAGTGCAATCGTATTAACAACGATAGACTGGTTACGTTTATTTGTTATGATCTTTTGTATAAAGGAGCGATCTATTTTAATTTGATCGATGGGTAAATCTTTTAGTAGTGAAAGTGATGAATAGCCTGTGCCAAAATCATCTAGACTAATGCTAAAACCAAGTTCTTTTATTTGAGAAATAATAAGTTCTAAATTCGCCATTTTACTGATTGCCGTACTCTCCGTTATTTCTAAAACCAAATATTGGGCAATCGTTGGTGTACGTTGAACAAGGTCGGTTAATAGTTTGGTGATTGTATTACCTAGTACGTCTTTACCCGATAAATTGACATGAACTGGGTAGTGCAGCCCTTGTTTTTGAAACGCCATAATGTCTAATTCAACTTGTTTTAATACCCAATGGGTAATTTGAGTGATCTTGTTGCTTTGTTCTGCAATATGAATAAAAACCGAAGAATTTATCTGTTCTCCATTAGGTTGATTCCAACGAATTAAGGCTTCGTAACTGGCTACTCGCCCAGTCTCTGTTGAAATTATAGGCTGATAAAAAAGAACGAACTCATCATGATCTAACGCAAGCTGTAATTGGCTGGCGATCTGCAGCTTACGTTTAGCGCCATGACTCATTTCTGCTGTGTAGTTTGAAAGTAGTTTTCCTGTCTGTTTTGCATGGTACATTGCGATATCTGCACGATTGATGAGAGTATCTGGAGTCTCGCCATCTTTAGGGTACTGGCTTGCCCCAAATACCGCACTTGAGGCGACTTCAAAACCATCAATGCTGAAAGGGCGACGTAAATTCATATCAATTAAATTGATTAAGGTTAAAACTTCATTGTGTGACATTCTATTGATCACAAGGACAAATTCATCTCCTCCTAGCCTCGCCATGAAATCATCATCAGAAAGTAATTCAGAAATTCGTTGGCCTATTTTAATCAGTAACCTATCGCCACATGCATGTCCCATCGCATCGTTCACTTGTTTAAAGTTGACCACATCGAGCAGTAGCGTGGTAAACCCTGTTTGCTCATTAATCTTCTTATTAATTGTCTCCATACAGAACTGTCGATTGGGTAAAGAGGTCAGAGAGTCGTGTAGTGCATTAAATCGCTCGCGCTCGACTAAAGAATCAAGTTCTTTGATCGTTGTCGAACTGAAGTGGATGACCATCACTACAAAAATGCTGCCGCCGAAAAGAATAAGTGAAAGTCCGGTGATGAGTAGGGTGGGAGCTTGATTTAGTAAACTGTACAAGAACAGAGAGTAGCCAATGATAAATGCTCTGATCAAATTACAGAGTAGATTCCAACCATGTTGATTGGTGGTCTCTTTTATCTGTTGTGCAGGTGTTAGTGCCCAAATCAAAAGAGCGATCCCAATAGTAACCAGTAACATAGAAAAAAAGGGCAAAGTTATACTCCATCCTAATTAAAAGCAGATTAGCAGCCATTTTTCGTTAAAATTTAATCTTGTTATAAAGTTGTTAGTTGCAACATTAGTTTAGGTGGGGAATTCAAAAAAATCTGCAAGATTCAACTATATGAATCAGGTTAATTATATTTTTAAGCTCAAATAAAATCAAAAACTGTCCTAGATCAACAAAAAAGCGTTTCGCATGCTATTCCTTCTAAAAGAAAGTTGAAAGATTCAAAAATTATTGAATAATGGATTCATACAAACATGAAGCAATTGCTTCACAATTCAGTCTAAAACAGGGTGCATATACAAATGTCTAATTCGTTTGTTCTGGTTATAAACTCAGGTAGTTCGTCTCTGAAATTTGCCGTTATTGATTCAGCTTCGGGTGATGCTGTATTAAGTGGACTTGGTGAGTGTTTCGGGCTAGAAGATGCTCGCATGAACTGGAAATTCCAAGGTGAAAAATTTGAATTCGCTATTCAAGGCACAGAGAATCACCATCAACTTGCAGTCGCAAAATTAGTTGAGTTAGTAAAAGAGTACAAATTAATTGAAGATGTTGTTGCTGTAGGCCACCGAGTGGTTCACGGCGGTGAGAAGTTTACTAAAACCGTTCGTTTAGATGAGTCTATCGTTGCAGACGTAGAAGCTCTAAGTGATTTAGCCCCTCTACATAACCTTGCTCATGCAATTGGTATGCGTGCTTCTATGGCTGCATTCCCAGAGCTCCCTCAGTTTGCTGTGTTTGATACTGCTTTCCACCAAACTATGCCTGCAAAAGCGTACACAGGTGCTATTGCAAAAGAGCTTTATACAGACTTCGGTATTCGTCGTTACGGTTTCCACGGCACTAGCCACTACTATGTAAGCCGTGAAGCAGCAAAAATGCTTAATAAACCAGTTGAAGAGAGCAGCTTTGTTTCTGTTCACCTAGGCAATGGTGCTTCTGTTTGTGCAATTAAAGATGGCCAAAGTGTTGATACCAGCATGGGCTTCACTCCTCTGTCTGGTCTAATGATGGGAACTCGCTGTGGTGATTTAGACCCAGGCATCATTGAGTACTTGATGAAGAAAGGCTGGTCTCAAGAGAAAGTCTTTGAAGCGTTGAACAAGAAATCTGGTTTCTTAGGCGTGTCTGGTTTAACAAGTGACGCTCGTGGCATTCTTGAAGCGATGGAAGAAGGTCATGAAGGCGCTAAGCTTGCATTCCAAGTATTTACTTACCGTGTAGCAAAATACATTGCTTCTTACATGGTCGCTTTGGATTCTATTGATGGCATCATCTTCACCGGTGGCATTGGTGAGAACTCACTGCCAATTCGTCGTGAAATTCTTAATAGCCTTAAATTACTAGGCTTCGCAGAAGATGAGAAAGGCAATGAAGCGGCTCGATTCGGTGCGGCTGGTATCGTCGGCAAGTCTGAGATGCTAGGTGCTGTCGCAATGGTGATTCCAACCAATGAAGAATTTGTTATTGCTCAACAATCGATTGAATTGCTGTAATAGAGCTTAAAAAATGACAGAGAAAAGCGAGCCTAGTGCTCGTTTTTTTGTTTTGGACGTTCAAGTACATAATGATAGCGCTAGACGGTTTTTGACCAAATGCGTCATTATCGTATCGGTATAAGTTTCCCATCAATGATCTCATTCTCAATCATCTGAGCGATGGCTACCGAATTACTCAATTTGTCCCTAAAGCTGAAATGGATGCATTTTTAGCCGTCCTTAGACCCATCTGATACCCAGCTTCAAGTTTGTTGTTATTTGTCGTTAATCTTCCTACAGCAAAGTTATCATCTGGAGTTATAACATTAATGGTGCAATCTTGAGGTGGGTTATTAATAAACGCTAAGGTTCGGTTGTAATGGTCGGCTCGGTTGATCATTGCTTCAGCGAGATGAGGTTGCCTTTCATTTATGGCAATCGAGACTTTCTATTGAGTAATTTGTGATAAAGCATTGACCTTACCCTAGGGGGAATGTTTAAAATCCACTTATTACTCTGATAGGTATGATATGAAACACTCACTTAAACACATATGGATCACGATGTTCAGTATCTTTGCGATGCTGATGTCTAACTATGTGTCGAGTACGCCAGTCATGACGATGAGTGATATGAAAAGCCAAGCGATGACCACACTTGATCAACCTACGCACCATGCTCAAACGCGAACAAGTACCGAAACTACCTCAACCAATCATCACACCAATCCGATTAAAACAAATTGTCATTCGATGAGTAGCAATACTCCGACAGTTGATGTAGGCGCAGAGGCATCTTCAACCATGATGCATTGCGGAGATTCAGAATCGAATGTTGATGATTGCTGTGTGTCGGTCTGTTCGAGTGTGTCTTATCCCATCGATCCGTCTTATGGCGTTAAAATCGTGTCACCATCTCTGGCACTACACCATACTTTCAAGATTGGTGATAAAGTGACGCGTATCCAAGGCTTGCTCCGCCCACCTTCCGCTTAATTCAATATCAGCACATTTAGCTCTCAAGTCTAACCATTACTTTGCTTGGTTACTTGGGATATCCATAACACTATATCGTGGATAACATAGTGAATATTGAATTTTATAGATTAGGTTTACCTAAAACCTGCTGCTTAACGATCGTCGTTGTTGTATCTGCAATTCCGGCTATTTCTAATGCGGCAACACAAACGGTTTCGCCATCTAAAGTTGCATCAACTAAGCAACTCAATTGGCTGATTGAGACGGCATTGGCTAATGATCCCCGTCGGTCGCAATATGCAGCGCAGTCACAAACCATTCGAGCATCAGGCATTGCCAGTGCTACCTTAATGGATCCAAAACTTAAAGTCGGATTTGGTGGTTTGCCTGTTGAATCGTTTAAGTTTGATGATGATCCAATGACCAATATCTCAGTTGGGTTGATGCAGCAGTTTGAACGCGGGTCGACTCTCGAACTCAAACAACGTAAAGCCAACCAGCAGGCTGACGGTGCCGCTTATCAAATCCAAGTACGTGAACGTGATGTGGCAAATAACGTCACTCAGCTATGGTTAGAGCTGGGTTACCTCCAGCATGTTGAAGTTTTGGTTAAAGAGACTCGAAGTCTGATGGCAGAGATGGAGCAGTATGTCCAAACCAACTATTCTATTGGAAAAAGCGAAGCTCAAGACCTACTGAATACCCAGCTCCAGGTGAGCAAGCTTGATGAAAAACTTCACTCAAATAAGCAAATGCAAGCCAGAGTGATGGCCCAACTTTCAGAATGGTTAGGAGCGGATTGGCTGAGTGCAGAAACGTCAAAGCAAGCGAGCTTCCAGTTAAATTGGCAACGTTTGAGTTCAACCTTAAAGGCTCATCCTACTAATAATCAGTATTACGCTTTGCTTAATGGCCACCCAATGGCTCGAATGGCAGACGCAAATATCTCGGCAATTCGTACTCAAGTTGAGGTTGCGGAACAGGCTTATCGTCCTCAATTTGGTGTGGAAGTGATGTATGCCTATCGCCAAGCTGACAACATGATGGGCGATCCCGCTTCTGATTTACTTAGCGCCTATATCACGATGGACATCCCTTTGTTCACCGGTAATCGACAAGATAAGAACCTTTCCTCAGCTCAGTATCAAGTTGGGGCTGCCCAATATCAGAAGGATACTCTTCTCGCTCAGTTGAACGCACAAGTCAATGCACTCGTGACCGATAGAGTGAATTTAGAGGAGCGAATCAAGCGTTATCAAGACCGCCTATTGCCACAAGTCACCGATCGAATCGAAGCTGTTGAGCGAGGTTATCAAAATAATACAACTCAGTTTGGTGATGTGATTACAGCTTCGACTGATGAATTAGCCTTGAAGATCGAGCTGAGTCGCTTAGTTACCGATTTTAATCAAACCAGCAGCAAGCTTGCTTCTTTACTTGGTGCTTTCGAGTACCAAGTCAGCACGCCAAATACCCAATATCTAGAAGAATAAAAAGGGAACGAAAATGAAAACGATTAAAGTTGCAAGCATGGCGTTACTCATTGGTGGCGTATTAGGCTACGGCGCAAGCCTCTTTCACTCAGGAATGAACGACAAAATGGCGAGTTCAGAAGACGTTACTGGTAGTGATGAACCGTTATATTGGGCAGCTCCGATGGATCCAAATTACAGACGAGATAAGCCTGGTAAGTCACCGATGGGGATGGACCTTATACCAGTATATGCAGAGGTCCTTAATGGTGAGAATGATAAACCAGGAACAGTGAAGATTGATCCTGCGGTTGAGAATAACCTCGGTGTTAAGACGGCAAGAGTCCAGCGTGAAGTATTAGCCCCTCGTATCGAAACGGTGGGTTATATCGCTTTTGATGACAGTCAATTATGGCAAACCAATGTTCGTGTATCTGGTTGGGTAGAGAAGCTCTTTATTAATGCGGTAGGTGAGAGAGTAAAACAGGGTGAAGTGCTATTTACACTCTACTCGCCTGAATTGGTTAAAGCCCAAGAAGAGCTTATCAGTGCATACAAAACAAACCGAAAAGGCATGGTTAAAGGAGCGACAGAGCGCTTAATTACGTTAGGTGTGGATCGGAACCAAATTAAGTCGATAGTTCGTAAGGGGGAAGCTTCTCAAACCATTGAGGTAAAAGCACCTGCCGATGGTGTTATAGCAAGCTTGAACATTCGAGAAGGGGGTTATCTTTCTCCGGCACAAGCCGTCATTAGTGCTGGGCCATTGGATGAAGTGTGGGTCAACGCGGAAGTTTTCGAGCGTCAATCCCATTGGATTAAGCAGGGCAGCCAAGCGTCAATGAACCTTGATGCATTACCTGGAGGTGAGTGGAGTGGGGAAGTGGATTATGTCTACCCGATCTTAGATCCAAGCACTCGTACTTTACGTGTACGTCTGCGCTTTAGTAATTCAGAAGGTAAGCTAAAACCCAATATGTTTGCAAACGTGGTCCTAAAACCGGTTACTAGCGATGCAGTCTTAACGATTCCTCGTTCATCTGTTATTCGGTCTGGCGGCATGGCCCGAGTGGTGTTAGCGGAAGGGGATGGCAAGTATCGATCTGTACGAATCGAAGTGGGAAGAGAAGCGTCGGACAAAATAGAAGTCTTACAAGGCTTAGCTGCGGGGGACAGCATCGTTACCTCTGCACACTTCATGCTGGATTCAGAGTCTAGCCAGTCTGCGGAATTATCACGCATCAATGGTGTGGAAGTTCCTGCTGAAACGGCTTGGGCAAAAGGGACAATCACCGATGTGATGGCGGGTCATCGCATGCTTACTATCAATCATCAACCTGTACCTGATTGGGACTGGCCCGGAATGGTGATGAACTTTAACGTAGCAGATAGCGTAGCGTTTGATTCATTTGTTGCAGGGCAGCATTTGGAGTTTGAGATGCAAAAGGCCGCATCGGGTCAGTATGAAATAGTCGATTACAAGATCAGTGAATCTTTAATGGCTTCTGAAGTTTGGATTAACGGTGACATTACCATGCTGATGGCTGATTTCGGCATGATCACCCTTAATCATCAACCAGTACCAGAATGGGATTGGGACGCTGGAGAGATGAACTTCTCTGTTGGAGATGAGGTGAATTTAGTTGATTTTGAAGAAGGTCAAAGCGTTCGTTTTTTAGTTGAAAATCAAGGTTCAGAGTATCTATTGAAAGGACTAGAAATAAGCGAGGGTGAACAATGATAAATGCCATCATTCGTTGGTCTATCAGTAACCGATTTTTGGTTCTGGTGGCAACAATCGCACTTATTTTGGGCGGGTTATACAGCGTAAAGAATACTCCTGTCGATGCGATCCCCGATCTTTCTGATGTTCAAGTGATCATAAAAACAAGCTATCCGGGGCAGGCTCCTCAGGTTGTTGAAGACCAAGTCACCTATCCGCTGACGACTGCGATGCTTGCTGTACCTGGTGCCGAGACGGTGCGTGGATACTCATTTTTTGGAGATTCTTACGTCTACATTATCTTCAACGATGATACTGATATGTATTGGGCAAGATCTCGTGTTCTTGAATATCTAAGCCAAGTGGCACCAAAGCTTCCGCCAAGTGCAAAACCAACCTTGGGTCCCGATGCGACAGGTGTCGGTTGGGTATACAGCTATGTGTTACAAGACAAAACGGGACAGCATGACCTTGCGGAACTCCGTAGCTTGCAAGATTGGTTCTTAAAGTATGAGCTTCAAACGGTTGAAGGTGTGTCAGAGGTGGCAACGGTTGGTGGCATGGTTAAGCAGTACCAAGTGCAAATCGACCCGGCTAAATTACGCGCTTATGACCTGACTTTACAACAAGTCAATATGGCTATTCAAAATGGCAACCAAGAGAGTGGAGCTTCTGTTGTTGAGGTGGCTGAAGCGGAACACATGGTACGCACTACGGGTTATTTGTCTAGCATTGAAGATATTGAAGCGCTGCCGTTAAAAGTCACTCAACAAGGTACAGCTTTGTTACTGGGTGATATTGCTGATATCAACTTTGGACCGCAAATAAGACGTGGTATTTCAGAACTCAATGGCGAGGGAGAAGCTACTGGTGGTGTGATTGTTATGCGATTTGGTGAAAATGCCAGTGAAGTGATTACTAAGGTAAAGGCAAAGCTGTCCGAACTTCAACGAAGTTTACCTGAAGGCGTCGAAATTGTTCCGACTTACGACCGCTCCACATTAATTGATGCTGCCGTTGAGAACCTTTGGAAAAAGTTAGCAGAGGAATTCATGGTGGTTGCGATTGTATGTGCGTTGTTCTTATTCCACATCCGCTCATCATTGGTCATCGCTTTGAGTTTGCCTGTTGGTATCCTTTCGGCGTTCATCGTCATGCATTGGCAAGGTATCAATGCCAACATCATGTCTTTAGGCGGTATTGCAATTGCCATTGGTGCCATGGTAGATGGGGCTATTGTAATGATCGAGAATGTTCACAAGCATATCGAACGAACGCCACTGAACGATAAGAACCGTTGGCAAGTGATAGGTGATGCGGCTCAAGAGGTAGGGGCTCCACTATTTTTTTCTTTGCTGATCATTACGTTAAGCTTTGTACCCGTATTTGCTTTGGAAGGCCAAGAAGGAAAAATGTTCTCACCACTGGCATTTACTAAGACTTATGCAATGGCGGCTTCTGCGGGATTAGCGATTACCTTAGTTCCTGTATTGATGGGTTATTTCATTCGAGGAAACATATTGTCAGAGCATAAGAACCCAATCAATAAAGGGCTGATAGCTCTGTATAAACCGCTACTTAGCCTTAGCCTTAAGTATCCAAAGAGCATGATCCTACTTGCGCTTGCGCTGATGGGCTCAGCTTATTACCCAACCACCCAACTCGGCAGTGAGTTTATTCCACCGCTAGATGAGGGCGATCTTATGTACATGCCAACAACATACCCAGGTATATCGATTGGTAAAGCGAGAGAACTACTTCAGCAAACAAATAAGCTGATTATGACAGTACCAGAGGTGAAGACTGCATGGGGCAAGATAGGTCGCGCTGAAACCGCAACCGATCCAGCCCCACTGACCATGATTGAGACTGTTATTCAACTGAAACCAAAAGGCCAATGGCGAGACGGGGTGACTTCAGAGTCTTTACGTAAAGAGTTTGATGATTTAGTTCAGTTTCCAGGTTTAACCAATGCTTGGGTAATGCCAATTAAAACCCGGATCGACATGCTTGCGACTGGCATTAAAACGCCAATCGGTATCAAGATTGCGGGACCTGATCTTAAAATCATTGAGCAGATTGGGTCTGAGCTAGAGCCAATATTGAATAGCATTACAGGCACTGCATCGGTTTATGCAGAGCGTGTTGCTGGTGGCCGTTATGTCACGATTGACATAAACCGCCGAGCTGCGGCTCGTTATGGGCTGAGCATTAAAGAGATCCAACAAGTTGTTTCGACCGCAGTCGGTGGTATGAACGTGGGTGAAACGATTGAAGGTCTTGAGCGATACCCAATTAATGTTCGCTACCCGCAAGAATATCGTGATTCGGTTGAAAAACTGCAAAATTTACCCCTGATTACACCAAATGGTGCGCGTATAGCCTTGGCAGACGTAGCCGATATTCGCTATGAAGATGGCCCTCCGATGATAAAGACAGAGAATGCTCGCCCTAATGGTTGGGTGTTTGTGGATATTGATGGTCGAGACCTTGGTTCTTACGTAGAAGATGCGCGGAAAACGGTGGGTGATCAGCTTGATTTACCTGCGGGCTATTCAATTGCTTGGTCAGGTCAATACGAATACATGGAGCGAGCAAAGGAGCGCTTAGGTGTCGTTGTGCCAATCACCATCGCTATCATTATGCTACTCCTTTACCTGAGTTTTAGACGAGTCGGTGAAGTGATGATCATCATGCTCACGTTGCCACTAGCGATGGTTGGAGGGTTGTGGCTAATGCACTACCTTGGCTACAACTTCTCTATTGCTGTTGGTGTGGGTTTCATTGCGCTTGCAGGTGTCGCGGTAGAAATTGGAGTCATTATGCTGGTGTACCTCAACCAAGCTTGGCATTACACCAAACTCGATGCAAAAGAAAAAGGTTTAACACTACAAGAGAGAGACCTAACTCATTCGATTCGAGAGGGGGCAGGACTTCGAGTGCGTCCGGTCATGATGACGGTACTCACCGTCATTATTGGCCTTATTCCAATTATGTATGGTGAAGGTACGGGCTCTGAGGTGATGCAGCGTATTGCGGCTCCTATGATTGGCGGTATGGCATCAGCGTTACTGCTTACTTTACTGGTACTCCCAGCCATCTTTAAGCTTTGGAAGCAACGAGAACTGAGCAAGGTAAACGATTAAAGCTAAGTGGGTAGAAGCCATTGGTTTCTGCCCCTCTCTACATGGAAAATCAAAAAGATTAGATGACTTATTAAGGAAAATCGCATGAAAAAGACTCTACTAGCAGCACTGCTTACGATCACAACAACATACGCATTGGCTGATACTGACCACTCTACAATGGATCACGGAGCCATGAACCACGAAGAAATGAACAGTACCAAAGTGAACAGTACCGAGATGAACCACAGCAAGATGGACCATTCGATGATGAATATGGAAGGTATGTCAGAAGTGGGTATGCCAGCAAAAGGAGCAAAACCAGACAAAGTTGTTCATGTTCTACTCAACGATGATATGACGATTAAGTTTAAGAAAGAGGTGAAGATACAACCAAATGATGTGGTTCAGTTTGTTGTGATGAACCTTGGTAAGCAAGATCATGAATTTTCGATTGGTTCAGCGAAAGAGCAGTTAGCACATCGTAAGATGATGAAGTCTATGCCGCATCATAACCATGATTCGGGCAGTACCGTTACAGTCAAACCTGGCAAAGCAAAACAGTTACTCTGGCACTTTCATGGGGATAGCAATGTTGAATTTGCATGTAATATTCCTGAACATGCAGAGCAAGGGATGGTGAAAAAGATAACGCTACTTTAATATCGAAGGCAGCACGTTCTGCCTTCTATTCTTAACAAATGAGTGAGCATTTGGTATTCATGCTCACTCATTTTTTCTGCGCACCAGAACACTATCAATTCGCCTTGAGATCAATATCAGTCGTAAAGTCACATATTTAACATCTATAAATTCTCTGTTTCTTGCTCGAAATTCTGATAACTCGTTATGTTGCACCAGAGGTATAGCTTTTATCTATATCTTGTTTAAGTTTGGCTATTTTTCAGCGGTGAACACTTTTATTACTATGGGATAAAGCTTCAAGGACTCTATTACAACATTCCTCTTAAGTGAATGTGTTTTAGAAGTGAAGGAAAATCAATCTCTAGGTGATGTTGTGCTTATCAAAAAACTACCCGTTAATATCCTAACCGCATGTATTCTTAGTGGCTTAAGCGGCCATGCATTGGCGTCTGCGCCTCAATCCTTTCATTTCTCTGGTCAAGATACCTACAAGGTGACGGCTGTTGATGTTTTTCGTCTTAGAAAAGACTTCCCAGAAGAGAATGTGACTAAGGCACTGAGGCCTATTTTTGGTGAAGTGTTTTATACAGAAGATACGTTCAAATCCGCGCTCTCTACGCAGTTAGATAGCGCGACTGTCGAGAAAATATACTCGAACATCAAAGCGAGAGCGACGCAAAAGAGTAAGCAGTTGTCTATTTTTGTTCATTCAGATAATGCTCTACAAATCACCTACCAAGACGCTGATGAAAAGGCATCGTTTAAACACTCTGATCTGATTGATCTATCGAAATTTAAAGCACCATCAAAGGTTAAGAAAACGAAACACGGCTTTAATACGCCAGCCTTGGATGTGTCTGTTGATGAGCAAACCTTATGTATTTCGTTTGAAAATCAGAAAGATAACCAATTAAGTGAAATTTGCCCGGACACAAACACCGCCTTTACCGTTTCAGCGGATGAGCAGTATCGACTTAATGGTTTAGGGCAAGAGTTTCAGAACCCAGGCGTTATTGACTCTAGTTGGAATGGCAAAGTGAGACACTCCAATAACCGTATGGAAGGGTTTAATGGCGGTGGAACAGGCAATACCATGTTCCCAATTTTATATGCATCATCACCAAATCAAACGGATTTTGCCGTCTATTTAGACAATATGTACTCAACACAGTGGGATTTCAGCCAGTCCCCGTGGAAAATTAAGTCTGCGCAAGGCGATGTGAACTTATTCTATTTCGCAGCCGAGAATCTCCCTGAATTGCGCCAGTCCTATATGTCGATGGTTGGTAACCCACTTGTTCCACCAAGAAAGATGTTTGGTATGTGGTTATCGGAGTACGGCTTTGATAATTGGAAAGAGATGGACAGCAAGCTTGAAACGTTAGCGTCAAATGAATTTCCGATCGATGGCGTCGTGATGGATTTGCAGTGGTTTGGGAATGTTCAGCCTTACGATCCAATGAGCCATATGGGCACTTTGACTTGGGATGAAGATAATTTTCCAAAACCGAAACAGAAAATTGCTCAGTTAAAAGACGGCGGCATTGGCATGATGTTGATTGAAGAGTCATACGTGAGCCGTGATCTCGAAGAGCATAGCATAATGGAAGAGTCTGGATTCTTAGCCAGAGACCCTAAAACAGGTAAAGCGATCAATACCAACTCAGACGGCGGTGGCTACTGGTGGGGTAAAGGCGGAATGATTGATTGGACCAATAAAGAGGCGGGTATTAAGTGGCATGATTGGAAACGCCAACCGCTGATTGATATGGGCGTAATTGGTCATTGGACGGATCTTGGTGAGCCTGAAATGTACAATAGCAATGGTATCTATGCTGGCGATCAAGGACACAATGAAATACACAATATTTTCAATTACAAATGGTTAGAAAGTATATACCAAGGCTATCAGCGTAATGATGTCAGCCAGCGTCCGTTCATGATGTCACGTTCAGGTGCACCAGGTATTCAACGTTTTGGTGCTTCAATGTGGTCGGGTGATATTGGTTCGAATCTTACCAGTTTGTCGGTTCAACTGGGTATGCAGACCAATATGATGTTATCGGGTATGGATTATTATGGTTCAGATATTGGTGGTTTCCATCGCGCGGGTTTAGGTGTGCCGAGTAAGGATAAAGACGCAGCGCTAGCTGAAACCTACACACAGTGGTTCGCATACAGTTCATTGTTTGACGTGCCTGTTCGTCCGCACACTGAGAACTTATGTAATTGTAAAGAAACAGCGCCGGACAGAGTCGGTGATCTAGAGAGTAATAAGTCGAACCTAGAACTGAGGTATCAGCTAATTCCGTATATTTACTCAAATGCTCATACGGCACATTTAACCAACGCTCCTGTGTTCCCAAGTCTTGGTTTTGAGTTCGGAAACGATCCAAAAGCAGTAACGCTAAGCAATCACAAAATGATGGGTGAATCATTACTCAGTGTTGCTGTCGCAAAGTTAGGCCAAAAAAATGTGGATGTGTATTTACCGAAAGGGAAGTGGTTTGACTTTAGAACAGGCGAATCATATAACAGTGATACTGGCATCGAGTTGAAAGAACAACCGCTCTATTCTGAGCTGAAAGGTGAAGCACTGTTCCAACTACCACTTTACGCGAAAGAGGGGGCCATTGTGCCATTCAACCCTGCTGCTAGCGGTAAGTTAACCAGTGACGTTCCTGAAACTATAGCGCTGAAAGTATTTGGTTTACCTCAACACAGTGAATTTACACTCTATGAAGATGATGGCGTCACTAACGAGTATTTGGATGGTGATTTAAGACGTACATTAATCAAACTAGATACGAAAAAATCTGAGGCAAAACTGACGCTCACGACGAGTGGGACTTATGAAGGCGCTCCTCAATTAAGACCAATATTGGTTGAGTGGCAACTTGATGGGCTCTCAGCAACAAAAGTCGAATTGAACGGTGAAAAAATCACATCATGGAAAATGCAGGGGAATACACTTGAACTGGCTATTGATGCTCAAAATGTATCGCATCAACAAACCATAATCGTGAGCTATTAGCTCATCGCTTAACTGATAATTACTTTCTCTTAAAGAGGCATCATTTTGGTGCCTCTTTTTTTGTAAGTAACGTATTGAACTTATTGATACTTCGGTTTTCTAAATATGCGATATTTATGGTTGCAGCCGCAATTTATAAATACATATGACCTGAAATTCTATAACATTGTAATCATGTGTCAGGCGAACTCTGACAATTCATAATCGCTAGTTGAAGTACAGAGAATCAATTATGTCCGTTCAAAAACTCGTTATCGTTGAAGATGATTTAAAACTTCAGTCAATGCTCAATGATTACTTTTTAAAACAAGGGTTTAACGTAATTACTGTGGGGGATGGAAATGAAGCTCCGCAGGTTATCCTCAATGAAAATCCAGATCTTGTGTTACTCGACCTCATGTTGCCTGGCCAAGATGGACTGACAATTTGTAGACAGATCAGAAATGACTATAGAGGTAAGATTTTGATGCTTACTGCAAGTGATGATGATTTTGATCATGTGGCAGCTCTAGAGACTGGAATGGATGATTTTGTGAGTAAACCGGTCAAGCCAAGGGTTCTCTTAGCTCGTATCCGTATGTTGTTACGTAGGGCAGAGAGTACTTCTGTAGTCGAAAACAAGAATGAATTACATTTTGGACAACTGAAGTTAAATAAAGCGCATCGTAGTTGTGAACTTGGTGCTCAGAACATCGTGATGACAGACAGCGAATTTGACCTGCTACTTTTACTCGCATCATCAGCGGAAGAGGTGTTGTCTCGGGATGTGCTCACTAAGTTACTAAGAGGCATCGAGTATGATGGTATTGATCGAACCGTCGATAATAAGATCGTCGCTCTAAGAAAAAAGCTGGGTGATGTGAGCGTGCCACCAAAGAAAATCATCACTGTTCGCGGTAAAGGGTATCTGTTTATCCCTGATGCATGGGAAAACTAGATTCGATAATGATGGTTATATGGTAGGGGTGAGATGCGAAGAATATATTTAGAGTCATTCTTTGGGCTTATATTACTTTTTTTTATGAGTTTAGTGGGCTATGAAATCGTTATTTATCAAATTAATACTGATTACGATTATATTTTACAAGAGTACGAAGCTGAGGCTTACCTAGACACCATTGATACAATATCTGATGGGCAAGGAAAAGAAGCTGCGTTAGAAGCCCTGCATAACTTCACCAGTAAAACACGCCAAATACTAACCACTATACCTTCAGGTAGTGAGTCAAAAGAAGTTCGAGATGGAATCGCTGCTCATGTGGATCAGCGATTTTATTATGATGATGAACGCATTTTATGGTTTACGATAAACAATAGTAATGACATCTATACAATGGATGTTGATGCTGATGCTCCGTTAATTCGGAAAATAGATTTTGATGACAATATCGTTTGGATATTTTTTATTTTTGGATTTGCTCTTTATTGTGTGCTACTTATCTGGTTTTTAAGTCGCAGAATACGTGAATTAGAAAGAGTCACCTTGGCTTTTGCTGATGGTGATTTTAATGCGCGAGCACCTTTAAAAGGTTCAAAAAAAGTTGGAACTTTAAATCAAAGCTTTAACCACATGGCTGATAAAATTTCAGGTTTGATTACCAGTAACCGAGCGTTAACTAATGCGGTTGCACATGAGCTAAGAACCCCTATTTTTAGGGTGCAGTGGCAGGCTGAAATATTATCTGATACGAATTTGGATAAAGAACAGCAGACGACGATTGCAAGCATCATTGAAGATACAGAAGAGATGGAGACGATGGTTGATGAACTTCTGTATTATGCTCGTGTCGAGAGGCCAGATACAGATTTAAATCTACAGTCGATTTCAATCAATGAATGGATAACAGATCAAATTATTCGTTGGAGGAAAGATACAAAGATCAATATTAAGTCGGATTTGTTTGCGGTCGAAACTTACCTTACAGCAGACTCACATTTACTGAAAAGAGCGTTGGACAATTTAGTTAGAAATGGCTGTAAATTCGCACAGCAGAACATACATCTTGTTCTATCAAAAGATGAGGGCTATATCTGTATTGAAGTTCATGATGACGGTGAAGGAGTCAATGAGAAGCACTGGCCATATTTGTTTGATGCATTTTATAGTGCAGATTCAGCTCGAAACAAAAAGAAATCAGGGCATGGTTTAGGGCTGGCGATAGTCAAGCAAATTACCGATCGTCACCGAGGAAAAGTGAGCATTTCCCACAGTTATTTAGGCGGAGCTTGTTTTGTTGTAAAAATACCAAACGATGTTTGATTAATCTTTATAGTCAGATAATTAACGGTGTTCTATAAAAATATAGCGGTGCATTTGCACCGCTTTTTTTTTGTGTCTGACAGAGTATGACAAAAGCGAGACAAATTAGGACAGTCATATCCAATAAAACGCTGTACATTTACGTTACTTTAAATTTAATCAATAAGGTACCGTTATGAAAAAAATTATCTGGTTACTCGCAGTGACAAGCACTCTATCAGCGTGTGCTTACAACCAAAAACCTGTCGTAGATATGACAGGTGTCGATGCAAATCAATATGACCAAGATTTTAAGTATTGCCAGTCTTACGCAGAGCAAGTTGATAAAGCAGAAGCAGCTAAAACGGAAGCGAAGAATAGCGCAGTGACAGGAGCAGTAGTGGGCGCTCTTGTCGGTGTACTTGAAGATGGTGTCGGTGGGGCAGCTGTTGGTGCCGTTGCCGGAGGTGCTGTTGGTGCCGGAGCAGGAGCAGCAACCGGAGCAAATGATGCGACCGCAGTGCAAAGCAAAGTGTTGAGACGTTGTTTAGTGAAGAAAGGATACACCGTATATGATGCGGAAGATTAAGCAACTAATTTAATAATATTGAATTGAATTTAGGAACCGATGGACTATATTTTTTCCTAATTTATAAAAAGTAAGAGGAAATAACTCAGTTGTACACATAAAATTCACTCGTACAAGATTAGTATGACCTCGAAATGATTTTCATATTTGGATGTATTATGAAACCAGGTAAAACCGGAATTGCTAGAATATATGATGCAACCGGATATTCAATGAAAGGTTTAAAAGCGGCATGGATAAATGAAGCCGCATTCCGACAAGAAGTGGTGTTTTGCTTTTTATTAACAATAGCTACATTTGTTTTTACAATTACCGACGTAGAAAGGGTTGTATTAATTGGTAGCTTAGTTTTAATCCTATTAGCCGAATTACTTAACTCTGCAATAGAAGCTGTTGTTGACAGAATTGGGTCTGAATGGCATGAGTTGAGTGGTCGAGCAAAAGATATAGGCTCAGCCGCAGTATTTGTTTCGCTTGTTTTTGCCGCTTTAACATGGGCTATTATCCTGCTTTAACCTCTATTGGTAATAAAATGAATTATTTAATTAAGCCTCTCTTTAAAAGAAAGGTTTCATATACTGGTGTCACCTTTATACTCGCTTTGTATTTTGCGGTAGTGGTTAATATCCCTGTTTACAGCGAGCTTAGTTCAATATTGAATGATATCAATGGCGTTAAAGTCGGGTTTGTAATATCAATCCCAATTTTCTTTTTGGCAGCATTGAATCTAATTTTCAATCTGTTTAGTTGGCCGATGATTACAAAGCCATTTTTTGTAATAGTCTTAATTTTATCTAGTGTCGTAAGTTATGCGGGTTATAACTATGGAACTCTGTTTGACTATAATATGATCGCAAACGTTATAGAAACAGATACCAGTGAAGCCGGCTCTTATTTGAGTGTTTACTCCGTTGTGTGGACTCTCTTAATGGGTGTAGTGCCCGCTTTAATTCTAATGATGACGAAGCTGAGTGCGAACCAAAATATCATCAAAATGGTTTTATCTAAACTCGGTTCGATGCTAGCTTCCGTTATAGTGATTGCTTTAATTGCAATGATGTATTATCAAGATTATGCATCAGTAGGCAGAAATAATAGCGCACTTAAAAAAGCAATCATTCCAACTCAGTTTATATACAGCGCGACAGGTTTTATTAAGGATAAATACCTCACAACACCACTTGAATATAAATATATAGGGGCAGATGCAAAACAAAGTGATGAAGCACTGCAGGATTCAAAATCTAAGCCTACTCTGCTTGTATTTGTGGTCGGCGAAACTGCTCGTTCACAAAATTATGAATTAAACGGTTACTCTAAACCTACGAATGCGTTTACTCGCGATTTAGATGTAGTTTCATTTCAAAATGTTAGCTCTTGTGGAACCGCAACCGCCGTTTCTGTTCCATGTATGTTCTCTTCATTAACTCGAAATAATTTCGACCGTAAGGTTGCCGATAATCAAGATAACTTACTCGATATTTTAAATAGAGCGAAGGTGTCAGTGCTTTGGAAAGAGAATGATGGTGGGGATAAAAATGTCGCCGAACGCATTACAAAAAAAGTGGTAGATCGTAGTGAAGTGAATGAACTCTGTGATGGGAGTACATGCTATGACATGGCTCTGTTGGAAGGCTTTGAGCAAGATGTCGAGTCATTAGATGGTAATAGGATGATTGCATTGCACTTAATTGGCAGTCATGGACCAACGTATTATAAGCGTTACCCGAAAGAGGCGAGGAAATTCTTACCCGATTGCCCACGAAGCGATATTGAGAACTGCAGCGTTGAAGAGATAGTTAACACATATGACAATACGATTCTTTACACTGACTATGTCATCAGCCAAGCGATACAAAAGCTAAAAGATCTGAATGATAAATATAATACCGCGCTGGTATATATTTCTGACCATGGTGAATCTCTTGGAGAAAACGGTATGTTCTTACATGGAATGCCGTATGGATTAGCTCCAGAATATCAAACCAAAGTTCCCCTGATGCTTTGGATGTCTGATGGTTTCAAGCAGACTAAAAAGATCAACACTTCATGCATTAAAGGTGAAGCGAGCAGTAACAAGTATTCTCAGGATAATATATTTCATTCTATTCTTGGTGTAATGGATGTAAATACGAATATATATAATAAAGAGATGGATATATTTGATACTTGCAGAAGTTAATATTGTTTATCTTTTGTCTTCAAATATATGTAATTGTCTCTGAAAATAAGTGGTAGTAGATAAGACTTATAGTGGGATAAAATGAAATCGCGATACCTTCTACTCGATCTATTGAGTTTAGGTATCGCGATTTTTTGCAAATGGGATTTAAACTTTGTTGGTGTTGATATGCTCAATCGCTTCACGGAAATTTAAGCCATATTCTTCCGCTCGAATGCATTTAACAATTTGTACATTTTCTTTTTCAGCTAGATCAACGCGAACCACATCACTGTATTTACGAGAGCTCAAGTCATAGAAAGTGTAGACTTTCGGCTTCGTTGAATCATCTATGTTGCGAGTGTCGACAATCGCAAGCTTGTCAGATGTTAATTCCACCATAGCACCAACAGGGTATGAGCCCACGCAATCAATGAATTTTTTGACTAACACTTCGTCGAGATCACCCTCGGCTGCCATTTTGCGCACAATAGTGAATGCTTTCGTATGAGTAAATCCTTGCTTATAGCAACGTGTTGCAGTTAAAGCGTCAAATACATCACAAATACCAATTATTCGGCCATTGAGTGGAATATCCTCTCCAGATAAACCATATGGGTAACCTTTGCCATTGATCTTTTCATGGTGCAAAGCCGCAGTACTTAACGCAAGTTTGGATAACCCTGGTGTTTTTTCTAACCTAGTGATTGAGTGGTCGATATGTTTTTTCATAATATCGAACTCTGGATGAGTTAACCGCGCTGGCTTGTGCAGAATATTGTCTGGAATATCAATTTTACCGACATCATGCAAAATTGCACCGACAGTCATGTGCTGAATAACTTCTTTCTTGAGATTGAGGTAACGAGCAAACATGGCCGTGAGAATAGCAACACCTAGCGAGTGCTCTAGCAAATACTCATCTTTTTCACGAATATTCAGCATACAGCTGATAGCGTTAGGGTTTTTGAATAACATATCTATGGACTTATCAGTGGCTGCTTTCACAAGTTCCACATCAATTTGTAATCCGTTTTGTATGTTTTCAAAAACTTTCCTTTGTACAGATTTAGACTCGATAAAAAGCTCACTTGCTTCATCAAGATCTTCAAACGCACTCTTATGCTGTAAGTGTTTTATATGGTTTTCAGATTTAACGTATTTACGTTTTTCTGGATTAACCATGACACTTATTACGCCATTTTCTGCGAGCTTTTTAATGGTTGACTGTCTTTTTACCCAGTCGGGATCACGCAAACGCGAGTTACTTTTTTGTTGCGCGATTTCTACGATGTACATTCCAATTTCTAGATCGGATAAATTTACTTCCTGAAGCACCAGATTTGCTCCTTATTTATTCTTATAACTGGATAGAGCAATAATTCTACTATCTACCAAGATAGGGCAATTTTGCCCAGTAGTATTGGTATTAATTATATAAATTTTTAGTTATGTGCGAGCAATCTCGATATTGTATATAAGTTTCATCTAATGGAAAGTGCAAAAGCGCCTCACTAGCCGAATTTTTTGAACAAGTTACCCAAATATAGGGAACGAAGTTGATCCCTTGGCGTAATTATGAACATGAGCTGACGCTTTTCATTTGTGCTGTTGTGTATCACTTTATATCAGTATGTCGTACTAAGTGTCATGCCCAGAATTACAGTATTGATGTTGTTAAAGTGATTTCAAGTAAACACATCGTTTCTCGAAATAGGGCTTATTGCAATGAATATAAAACTTGCGCTTTTAACCACAATGGTTGTTTCATCTCTTGTTGGTTGTAATTCAACATCTTCAACATCAACAGCGGTCTCTCCTAACACCGGAGTATTTGAATCAAGCTGCTCAATTCCTATGGATGGTGATAAGCCTCTGTCATTCACAGTGGAAGGGGATATCGCAAAAGTGACTGGGGTTGTTTGTGACGGGACACCATCCGCATTTAGTAAGATGTTGGCAGCGAACTCCAATATAAAAACATTATCACTCATTAATATTGATGGCTCAGCGGACGATGATGCGAACCTACAGTTAGGCAGGCTTATTAGGCAAAGTGGAGTTACAACGTCAATTGGGAAAACTGGGCATGTTGCGTCTGGTGGTACCGATCTGTTTCTCGCTGGAACAAAGAGAAGACTCGTAGAAGGTGCTAGAGTGGGAGTGCACTCATGGAGTGATGGTGTAAAGGATGGTGGGAGCTTTCCTATATCAAGCCCCGTGCATAAGCCATATTTAGATTACTATCAAGAAATGGGGGTTCCTGCGAGTTTCTATTGGTTTACGCTTAATGTCGCTGCGTCAGATGAGATGCACTATATGACGAGCAAAGAGATTGAACAATATCAATTGATAACCAAAATCGACAATCTCGGGGTTACGGGTAACTCAGGAAATAATAGCGTTATATTTTCAGGAGCAGAAAGTGATTATACAATAACCAAAACTGACGCGAATCATTATGTTATCGAAGACAATCAAGCGGGAAGGGATGGCAAAGTGACGGTGAAAGATATTGAGATATTGAAGTTTTCAAATTCTGAACAAGAACTCTAAAGCTTAAATAGTAAGTTTGAACTCCTTTTTTACTGCGTTTTGGTGTTAAAATGTTCGTTGAGCTTGGTTTTTAACCATTTGAATCAAATCAATATAATTTATTGTTGACTCATTTTCTTAATCAGTTAAAGTACATCTCGTTCTCAGGGAGCAACGCACAGTTAGCTTGTTGAGTAAAAGAATTTTACGAAAATTGGAATTGTCATTATTGACAGTGGTGCCGATTATCGCAATCAAGAATTGCGTGCCCTGGTGGTGGAATTGGTAGACACAAGGGATTTAAAATCCCTCGGCGTTCGCGCTGTGCCGGTTCAAGTCCGGCCCGGGGCACCATCTTATTTTTACTTTTAGTAAAATCGAAACAAAGCTCATTAGAGCAATATCAATTATGGCGCCTTGGCAGAGTGGCTATGCAGCGGATTGCAAATCCGTGGACCTCGGTTCGACTCCGGGAGGCGCCTCCATTATTGATTAAAAGCCCCAGCAGAAATGCTGGGGCTTTTTTCATATCTATCACAAATCACTTTTGCTTTATTAGTGTGTATTTCTTTAATTATAAAATTTGCGCGCATTAATTAGGTAAATACAGTTGGTTTATAAAATAGTTCGTAATAAATAATAGGGCAAAGTACATCGTTGGTCTGATTTTAATTGTAGCGCTACAACAATTGAGCAATATTTAAAGTGCTAGAGAACACGTTATCTATTATATTTTATGCATATACATGCAATGTAATATTCGATATTTGGAACGTAAGCATTTAATGTCATATAAATTTATATTCCGAGCAAATATCACATTATTGTCAAAATTCTTAATATAAACTCCGCGCGAATCGATTTTTTTTAGGGCTTTATTCGGGAATTTATATGTTATCTATTATTATATCTCTGATCGTGACAGGGCTTGTTGCGACTTTTGTACTCAAGGGATACAAGGCTCAAGCCATCTTAATTGCTGGTGGTATTGTTTTGATGGTTTCAGCAATGCTAATTGGGCAGGATTTACCACTGCCAGAAAGTGCTTCAACGGGGTCTCAATGGCTTGATATTTTCCATTTTATTAAGCTCACTTTTTCAAGTCAGAGCGCCGGTTTAGGTCTGAAAATCATGGCGATTGCCGGCTTTGCTTTTTATATGCATGAGATTGGTGCATCAGAGGCATTGGTGCGTGTTCTTACTCGTCCGCTAACTCACATTAAGCATATGCCTTACCTGTTTATGGCGATGTGTTTCATTATTGGTGAGTTTCTCTCAATTTTCATTACAAGTGCATCTGGTTTAGGTGTGCTACTAATGGTGACGCTATACCCATTAATGCGAAGTGTTGGTTTAAGTCGTTTGTCTGCATGTGCGCCTATTGCGACTGCGGTTGCGGTAGAGATGGGACCGGGTCAAGGTAACGTGAACTTTGCAGCAGAGATCATTGGTATAGATGTTGTTGATTACGTTGTGCAATATCAATTGGCGGTTGCGCTTGCTGCATTAGCTGTTATTGCTGTTCTTCATGTACTGGTACAAAAGTATTTTGATGTAAAAAGTGGCCATATCGCAAGTGAACATCGCCATTTGAATGAGCAATCAGAAACTGTGGCTGTAAGCGAAGAAAGCTCAGCGATTGCGCCTACCATCTACGCTATTTTACCGGTTATTCCTTTAGTGCTTATTTTTACTTTCAGTAAATTAATGATAAGTAGCATTAAAATGGACGTGACTACGGCAATGCTCGTTTCTATTGTCATCACTTTAGGATTTGAATTTGTCCGTCGTGACAATGCTAAAGCGGTCGTTGATTCTATTCAAATATTCTTCGATGGGATGGGGCGTCAGTTTGCTAACGTCGTGACATTCATTGTTGCAGGCCAAGTTTTTGCGCAAGGTTTGAAAACCATTGGTGCCATCGATGTGATTGTAAATGCAGCCGAATCTGCTGGATTTAGCCCAGTACTTATGACGATTGTGATGGTCGCAATCATTATGGTTTCAGCTATTTTGATGGGTTCAGGTAATGCGGCATTTTTCTCGTTTGCCAATTTAGTTCCTGAAATCGCAGGTAAGATGGGCATTGCACCAGTGATGATGCTGTTACCGATGCAGTTTGTTGCCGGGATGAGTCGTAATATCTCACCAATCGCACCTAACATGGTTGCCATTGCGGGCGTTGCAGATGTCTCACCATTTGAACTTGCAAAAAGAACAACGATTCCAATGGTCGGCGGGATCCTCATCTCTGTATTTGTCAGTATCATTAGTTTTTAGCATCCTCAAAATGACTCTTGCTGAGAATCAAGATTGGAACCTGATTTAGTGCAATTTGATTTAGGGTGATCAGACAATATACAATCAATGAATGGTGAGAACGGCAGATTTTAATGCCTGTAACTTATATGCCTCAGTTAGATACTGGGGCTTTTTTGTGCCAGTAAAACACCATTTGAACAGATGAATGTTTCTTTAATACGTGTCTTATATGAAGTTAGTGGAGCCGTTTTTGTTACAAAGTAATTAATTCGTAGTCTAATGATTTTCCATCCTGTTGTTCTTTTTGGGTTTACATTGTAAATATTCAGTATCATTTCTATACTGTTGTAATTAAAGAAATTAATGGCTCTGCTTACGTTCTGAACATAAGCATTAAATGTTGCCTTTATGTAATTTTGTGGCGCTTGTATGTTGTGAGATGTAATGTTTTGGTGAAATAATAATTTGTACTCTAACTATTTTTCTGGCACTTTATACTTAATTGATCGTTCAATAAAAAATAAAAGGTTCAGAAATGCCCAAGGTTGGAATGCCAGATATTCGCAAACCGCAACTTGTTAAAGCGACGATGGCAGTGATAGATCGAGTAGGGCTTCATGGCGCGAGCATTTCGTTGATCAGCAAAGAAGCTGGTGTGTCGACTGGAATCATTAATCACTATTTTGGCGGCAAACACGGCCTGCTTGAAGAGACGATGCGAGAGATCCTTCGTCAGCTGTCCACCAGTATCACTTCCCAATTGAAATTACTGCCTGTGGATGCTCACCATCAGCGGATCAACGCGATCATTAAAGGTAATTTCGAAGGCTATCAAGTTAAAAATGAAGTAGCGAAAACGTGGTTAGCATTCTGGTCTTATTCAATGCATGACGTTCAGCTTAAACGCTTACAACGGGTCAATGAAAAACGTCTATTGTCACATCTTAAAATTGAGTTGAAAGCATTATTTCCAATTGAACAAGCAGATCTCGTGGCTCACGGGGTTGCTTCATTAATTGATGGTATATGGCTGCGGGGCACACTCAACCCTGATGGTATTGATGGAGAGAAAGCCACTGAAATCATCAACGATTACTTAGATAAACAACTCACCTTTTATTCCCAACAATCGATGAATTCTTGATGATTTAAGAACGTATCGAGTCAGTTACTTCTAATACATCACTCATTCACAAAATTAAAATAAGTTAGATTCTTCAAATGGAAATGAAATCACTATACATTGATGGTAAAGCAGTATGTGCAACATCTGCTGAAACCTTTACCAGTTATAACCCTGCAAATGGAGAAGCGATTGCAGAGATAGGACAAGCGTCTCAACAAGATCTTGAACTCGCAATGGAATCCGCTAAACGTGGCTTTGCTATATGGTCCGGAATGTCACCTATAGAACGAAGCCGAATTTTGCTTAAAGCCGTCGAAATACTTAGACAGCGAAATGATGAACTTGCAGCATTAGAAGTCGCCGATACCGGAAAACCATTACAAGAAGCGCTAGAAGTGGATATCGCTTCTGGTGCAGATGTGATCGAATATTTCGCAGGCCTCGTTCCCGCTATGCAGGGTGATCAGCAACCACTGAGTGACAATCAGTTTTTCTACACTCGACGTGAACCCTTGGGAGTTTGCGCGGGCATCGGCGCTTGGAATTATCCTGTTCAAATTGCAATGTGGAAATCCGCACCCGCATTAGCCGCGGGTAATGCGATGGTTTTCAAACCTTCCGAAGAGACACCACTTACCGCATTGAAATTAGCCGAAATATACACAGAAGCGGGACTGCCAGACGGTGTATTTAACGTGGTGCAAGGGGATTACCGTGTAGGCCAAATGCTTACCGCGCACCCTGATGTAGCTAAAGTCTCCTTCACTGGAGAAACGGGAACAGGTAAAGCGGTGATGGCCGACAGTGCGAAAACACTTAAATCGGTCACCATGGAGCTTGGTGGAAAGTCACCACTTGTGATTTTTGATGATGCAAAATTGAATGATGCGGTATCTGCCGCCATGGTTGCCAACTTCTATACACAAGGTGAAGTTTGTACCAATGGCACGCGCGTGTTTGTTCATGAGTCTATTTATGACGATTTTGTTTTGCAGCTAAAAGAGAGAACGGAAAAGCTGACCGTTGGCGATCCAATGGATTTGGAGACTCAAATTGGCGCTCTGATCTCAAAGGAGCATTTAGGAAAAGTGTTAGATGCTATTGAGACGGCAAAAGCCAGTGGTGCAACGCTACTGACGGGCGGTTATCAAGTGACAGAAAATGGTTTAGATAAAGGCAACTTTGTCGCGCCAACGGTTTTTGTTGATTGCACAGATGATATGCCACATGTCCAAAGTGAAATCTTCGGCCCTGTTATGTCCGTTTTAAAGTTTAGCGATGAAGCGGATGTGATTCAGCGGGCTAATAACACTCATTATGGCTTAGCGGCTGGGATCTTCACTCAAAACTTATCCAGAGCACATCGAGTTATTCATCAGATGCAAGCTGGGATCTGTTGGGTCAATACTTGGGGGGATTCTCCTGCTGAGATGCCGGTAGGCGGATATAAAATGTCTGGAATTGGCCGTGAGAATGGACCAGAAACACTTCTGCATTACACCCAAACGAAAAGTGTACTGATTGAGCTTGGTGATTATGCCAGCCCTTACGCTTAATTCGATTTTCTAACGTCAAGGAGACGACCAATGCAACAAAGCTACGATTATATTATCGTTGGCGCGGGTTCGGCTGGCTGTGTCTTAGCGGATCGGTTAACGGAAAGTGGTGAGTTCAACGTTCTACTTTTAGAAGCAGGAGGCACAGATAAAAGCATCTTCATCCAGATGCCAACCGCACTCTCATACCCGATGAATTCAGAAAGATACGCTTGGCAGTTTGAAACTCAAGCCGAGCAGGGCATTGATGGTCGGAAGTTGCACTGCCCACGAGGAAAAGTACTTGGTGGCAGTTCATCAATCAACGGTATGGTCTATGTTCGCGGTCATGCATGTGATTTTGATGAGTGGGAAGAGAAAGGTGCGAATGGCTGGAATTATCAAGCTTGCCTACCATATTTTCGTCGTGCTGAAACTTGGATTCAAGGCGAGGATGAATACCGAGGTGGAACTGGGCCGTTGGGCACCTGTAACGGTAACGATATGGCTTTAAATCCGCTTTACCAAGCTTTTATTGATGCAGGGAAAGAAGCCGGATATCCCGAAACAAAAGATTATAACGGTTATCAGCAAGAGGGTTTTGGCCCAATGCATATGACCGTTAAAAAAGGCATACGAGCGTCGACGTCCAATGCTTATTTACGCCGTGCAATGAAGCGTAAAAATTTAACCTTGATGACGGGAATTGTCGCGCGAAAAGTGATTTTGGAAGGAAAAACAGCCGTTGGCGTTGAATTCGAAAAATCGGGGAAAACGCTACAAGCTCGCGCAACAAAAGAAGTGATTTCGAGTGCGGGTTCCATTGGTTCGGTTCAACTGTTGCAGCTTTCAGGCATTGGACCTAAAGAAGTGCTGAGCCAAGCCGGTGTCGAACTAAAACATGATCTGCCTGGTGTTGGCCAGAATCTACAAGATCACTTGGAAGTCTATTTTCAATATCATTGCTCTCAACCGATCACTCTAAACAGTAAATTAGGCCTTGTCAGCAAAGGGTTAATTGGTACGGAATGGATTTTGACTCGAAAAGGTTTAGGTGCGACCAATCACTTTGAGTCTTGCGGCTTTATACGTTCTCGCAAAGGGCTTAAATGGCCAAATATCCAATATCACTTCCTCCCAGCAGCAATGCGTTATGACGGCAATGCGGCATTTGATGGTCATGGATTCCAAGTTCATGTTGGGCCAAATAAGCCTGAGAGTCGAGGTTCTGTGGAGATAACGTCTGCCGATCCGCATGCGAAACCAAAGATCAGTTTTAATTACATTTCAACACTCCAAGACCGCCAAGACTGGCGTGATTGTATTCGCTTAACACGCGAACTTCTTGCACAGCCTGCACTTGATGAGTATCGCGGAGAAGAGATTCAACCGGGAATGCATATCACCTCTGATGAGGACATAGATGAATGGGTTAAGCAAAATGTAGAAAGTGCTTATCACCCATCATGCAGTTGTAAGATGGGTTCTCATGATGATCCAACAGCAGTCTTAGATGAAGCTTGCCGAGTACGCGGGATTGCTCAACTCCGTGTGGTGGACTCGTCTATTTTCCCGACCATTCCAAATGGCAATTTAAATGCGCCAACGATCATGGTTGCAGAACGGGCAGCCGATTTGATTTTAGGTAACGCGTTGCTTGAAGCGAAAAATGTCCCGGTTTGGATCGCACCAGATTGGGAAAAGAAACAAAGAGTAAATAAACCAGAAAGAGAATTGGACACGATCTCTTCAAAATAGAAAGTCAGTAATCATTACAAGGAATATTTATGTCAACGACAACAAAGACCTTACTTGCATTAGGCATCAGTTCAATCGCTTTTAACGCAGCAGCAAATCAGTGTGAGACGGTAAGATTTTCAGATGTAGGCTGGACGGATATTACGGCCACTACAGCGGTAACGACCGAATTACTTAAAGGCATGGGCTATAAAACTAAGATTGACCTATTGTCAGTACCCGTGACGTATTCATCAATGGCGAATGGTGATATTGATGTGTTTTTGGGTAACTGGATGCCAACGATGGAAGGTGACATCGCGAAATATCGTGAAGCAGGTACCGTTGAAACGGTTCGAGCAAACTTAGAAGGGGCTAAATATACACTGGCTGTTCCTAAGTATGTTTACGATGCTGGCGTAAAGAGTTTTGCAGATCTCGCGAAGTACTCAGATAAGTTTAAAGGGCGCATTTATGGTATTGAACCGGGTAATGATGGTAACCGCTTGATTCAGTCGATGATCGATTCGGATGCGTTTGGGCTCAAAGACTTTAGCTTGGTTGAATCAAGTGAAGCGGGCATGGTGTCTCAAGTTTCTCGTGCTGTGCGTCGTAATCAGTGGATCGCATACCTTGGTTGGGCACCACACCCAATGAACAGCAATGTAGAAATGGAATACCTTTCAGGCGGTGATGACTTCTTTGGTCCTAATTATGGTGGAGCAAATGTCTACACCAACGTTAGACATGACTACTTGTCTGAATGCAAAAATGTTGGTCAGCTTTTACAAAACTTAAACTTCACGCTTGAGATGGAAAATGAGTTGATGGAAGCGATTTTGAATCAAAGTGTTAAACCAGAAAAAGCCGCTCAAAAATGGATTGCTGAAAATCCACAACAAGTTGAACTATGGTTGAAGAACGTGAAGTCACAAAAAGGCGAATCAGCACAAAAAGCAGTGACTCAGTATCTTAAACAAGTGAAAGCGTAACGGTTGAAGCCTCAATACAAGGCGCTTAATCGTAGCGTTTGTGTTGAGTTAATTACATTCTTCACGGTAACCACAGAGGAATTTGTGTTTATCGTGAAGTTCACGGGTCAGTTCTGTTTGCCCGACAAATAAAGGTAGTATTGTGAATTTTATTACGGATAACAAAATCCCACTTGGTCAATGGATGGAAGCGGGCGTGGATTGGTTAACCATCAACGCCGATGGTCTTTTTGATGCCATCTCATTCTTTCTTGAAACTGTGATTCTTTTTCTGGTCGATGTATTTAAATGGATGCCCGCAGCGGTGCCTATTGTTATCACCGCTGCTCTAGCGTGGTATCTACATCGCAAAATATCTTTGGTGGTATTTGTTGTCGCGGCACTGCTGTTGATCCTTAATCTTGGCTACTGGCAAGAAATGCTGGAAACCTTTGTCCTCGTCTTTGCAGCGACAACGATTTCCGTATTAATTGGCGTTCCGGTAGGGATCATGGCGGCACATCGACCTTGGCTTTATACCATATTGAGGCCGATTTTAGATCTCATGCAGACCGTTCCAACGTTTGTGTATTTAATTCCAACGTTAGTACTGTTTGGGCTTGGTATCGTACCAGGACTGATTTCAACCATTATATTTGCAATCGCGGCTCCAATTCGTCTTACCTATTTAGGCGTCACTAAAGTACCAGAAGAGCTGATTGAAGCGGGTAAAGCGTTTGGTGCCAGTCGAATGAAGTTATTACTTAAGGTTGAATTACCTGCGGCACTTCCAAGTATTATGGCAGGGGTAACGCAATGCATTATGTTGTCTCTTTCAATGGTGGTGATTGCAGCTTTAGTCGGTGCGGATGGGCTAGGAAAACCAGTCGTGAGAGCTTTAAATACCGTAAATATCTCGCAAGGTTTTGAAGCGGGGCTTGCTATTGTACTCGTGGCGATCATTTTGGATCGTCTATGTAAAACCCCTAACCAGAAGGAAGCGTAATTATGGATGCGATTACGATCAAAAATTTAGATGTTGTATTTGGCAAACAAGCTCAACAGGCTTTGAATCTTTTGGATGAAGGGAAAACACGTCAGGAAATTATTGATCAAACGGGTCAGGTTGTTGGCGTTGATAACGTTAGCCTGAGCGTTAAAGAGGGCGAAATTTGCGTATTGATGGGGTTATCGGGTTCCGGTAAATCCAGCTTACTTCGAGCCGTTAATGGTTTAAATGAAATCAGCCGTGGTTCATTAGAAGTGAAAGATGGAGATGCACACGTTGATTTGGCTGAGTGTGATGAAGCAACGTTGCGTCACCTCCGCGGGAACCGCGTTTCTATGGTATTTCAAAAGTTTGCATTAATGCCTTGGCTGAGCGTGTTAGATAACGTTGCTTTCGGGCTTGAAATGCAGGGTATGCCAAAAGCAGAACGCAGAGCAAAAGCGCGTGAACAGCTTGAAATGGTTGGCTTAGCGGAGTGGGAAACGAAATACCCACATGAACTCTCTGGTGGAATGCAGCAGCGTGTTGGTTTGGCTCGTGCTTTTGCAATGGATACCGATATTTTATTAATGGACGAACCATTTTCGGCATTGGATCCTTTAATTAGAGCGCAACTGCAAGATGAGCTACTGACTCTGCAAAGCAAACTGAATAAAACGATTCTGTTCGTTAGCCATGATTTAGATGAAGCGCTCAAAATTGGTAATAATATTGCGATTATGGAGTCAGGTAAGCTTATTCAGCATGGAAAACCTGAAGACATTGTATTAACCCCAGAAACACAGTATGTGAAAGATTTTGTGGCACATACCAACCCTCTCAATGTTCTAAAAGGTCGCTCTTTGATGCAGCCTTTAGAATCACTTAATTTAGAGAACAATCGTCTACTGATCTGTGAGCAAAAAGAGCTGTGGATCGAACAGAAAGAAGAGGGAATCGCAGTTGTGAACTCTCCAGAGGATTCGCTGGTCGAGTGGGGTGAGAAGGACTCGGATTGGAGTGAGATTCATGACTCGACATTAGTGACTGCTAGCCCGAATATAAGTATGCGCGATGCGATCCAATTGAAAAAGTTGAGTGACTATCCGATTCTTTTGGTCGAAGACGGACAACTAATTGGCTTGCTGAATGACAGCGAATTTTATAATGCTCTATTAGGGAAATTTCAAACACATCAAGCAGCGTAATACTTACCTTTTCCTAATAGTATTAATAAAATGGGAACGGCTTCGCTCTCATTTTATTTTACTTCTCACCGTCTTTGTCATCATCTATCTCTATCTCTATCTCTATCTCATAACTCATAACTCATGACTGCAGCTCTTATTTCCGATTCTTGCGGTATGAATAGATGAATGTAAAGCAATGTAGGTAATGTGATTCAAAAGTTTCAGTTTGTGAATTTTTACAACGTATTTCCTTTGATCTTTCATTCATGTGTTTCCATTTATTCACATTGCCTGATGCTTTAATGCTCTGTTTGGTTGGTTTTTGAGCGCTGGCACCTCTTTAGTACTACCCCTTTAGGGTAGTTTATTTCCGTAATTGATTTACATCATTTATTAATTTTCTTTCATAATTCATTATTCGCGCAGTTAAGAAACATAACCTTCAGGAATTCTTATGAGCAAGATGAAGCTAGTCATCATCGGTAACGGCATGGTTGGTCATCGCTATATCGAAGATTTAGTAGAGAAAACAGACGTAAGTGAAATGGACATCACAGTGTTCTGTGAGGAGCCTCGTGTCGCTTACGACCGCGTGCACCTTTCTTCTTATTTTTCACACCATACCGCTGATGAACTTTCTCTTGTAAAAGAAGGTTTCTACCAAAAACATAACATCAACGTTTTGCTTGGTGAGCGTGCGATTAATATCAACCGCGAAAAACAGACTGTGTATTCAAGCACTGGTCGTGAAATTCAATACGATAAATTGGTTCTTGCGACGGGTTCATTCCCATTCGTACCGCCAATTAAAGGCAACGATGGAAAAGACTGTTTCGTATACCGCACCATCGAAGATCTTAAGTCTATCGAAGCGACGGCCAGAAACAGTAAAAGCGGCGTTGTTGTTGGTGGTGGTTTACTCGGTCTTGAAGCTGCTGGTGCACTTAAAGCGCTTGGCGTAACCACTCATGTTGTAGAGTTCGCGCCAAAATTAATGGCAGAACAGCTAGATCTTGCTGGTGGTAATCAACTTCGCCAGAAGATCGAACGTATGGGCGTTAATGTTCATACCAGTAAAAATACATTAGAAATTGCTCCTGAAGGTACAGAAGCTCGTAACGTAATGCGTTTTGCTGACGGATCAGAGCTAGAAGCGGATTTTATCGTATTCTCAGCGGGTATTCGTCCTCAAGATAAACTTGCTCGTCAGATGGGTTTAGGCATTGCTCCTCGTGGCGGTGTTGAAATCAACAACCACTGCCAAACAACGGATGAAAACATCTACGCGATTGGTGAGTGTGCTTCTTGGAACCGTACTTTCTATGGTCTTGTCGCTCCAGGCTACAAAATGGCAACGGTTGCGGTTGATCACCTAATTGGAAACGATAGCCAATTTGAAGGTGCGGATATGTCTGCGAAGCTTAAGCTTCTAGGCGTAAAAGTAGGTTCGATTGGTGATGCAAATGGCCGTACACCTGGCTGTAAGAGCTACGTTTACCAAAACGAAGAGCAAGAAGTATACAAACGCCTCATTGTTTCTGAAGACAACAAGAAACTTCTGGGCGCTGTAATGGTGGGTGACACGTCTGATTACGGTGACCTTCTTCAATTAATGCTGAACGAAATTGATCTGCCTGAACATCCTGATGCGTTAATTCTTCCTGCGCATGCTGGTGCAGAAAAACCAACATTGGGTGCAGATTCACTGCCTGAATCTGCTGTTATCTGTTCTTGTTTCGATGTAACGAAAGGCAAGATTGCACAAGCAGTAGCTGATGGACATCACACACTTGGTGATATTAAAGCGGTGACTGGTGCAGGTACGGGCTGTGGTGGTTGTATTCCTCTTGTGACTTCAGTTCTTAATGCAGAACTTGCTAAAGCGGGCGTTGAAGTGAAAAACGACGTATGTGAGCACTTCGCATACTCTCGTCAAGAGCTGTTCCACCTTATTCGCATCGAAGAGATCAAAACATTCGATGAGCTTCTAGAGAAATACGGTAAAGGGTACGGCTGTGAAGTCTGTAAGCCACTTGCGGGTTCAATTCTAGCGTCTTGCTGGGGTGAACACATTCTTAAGCCAGAACTGGTTAAGTTGCACGATACGAATGACAACTTCCTAGGCAACATGCAAAAAGACGGCACTTACTCAGTCATTCCTCGCATGGCTGGTGGTGAAGTGACACCTCAAGCATTGAGTGTTCTTGCTGACGTTGCGGCTGAATATAACCTGTACACCAAAATTACAGGTGCACAACGTATTGGTCTATTTGGCGCTCAGAAAGATGACCTTCCTGCGATTTGGAAGAAGTTAATCGCTGCCGGTTACGAAACTGGTCAGGCATACGCAAAAGCACTACGCATGGCGAAAACCTGTGTTGGGTCAACGTGGTGTCGTTACGGTGTTCAAGATTCTGTTGGTTTAGGTGTGATGCTTGAAAACCGTTACAAGGGCATCCGTACTCCTCATAAGATGAAATTTGGTGTGTCAGGCTGTACTCGTGAATGTGCTGAAGCTCAAGGTAAAGACTTAGGTATTATCGCGACTGATGCAGGCTGGAATATGTATGTGTGTGGTAACGGCGGTATGAAACCTCGTCACGCAGACTTACTTGCAAGCGACCTAGATCAAGAGACACTGATCAAGTACATCGACCGATACATGATGTTCTACATTCGCACAGCAGCGCCACTTCAACGTACATCAGTATGGATGGATAACCTTGAAGGCGGTGTCGATTACCTGCGCGAAGTCATTGTAGACAACAAACTTGGTATCAACGACCAGTTAGAAGCTGATGTGGCGAAATTAGTGGAAGAGTTCCGTTGTGAATGGACTGATACCATTAATGATGAAGTTCAACTGAAGCGTTTCTCTCACTTTATCAATGCTGATGACCGTGATGAGAATGTGGTATTTGTGAAAGATGGCCGTGCACAACACCGTCCAGCAACGTTTACCGAAAAACACCCTGAAGCGAAGGGCGATATCCTTCACGTAGCAGCAACAGAATAAGAGCGAGAGAAATTATTATGGCTTCTAAATTTATTAAAATCTGTCCGCTAGAAGATATCGTTCCTGGTACTGGTGTGTGCGCGCTTGTTGACGGTGAGCAAGTTGCAGTGTTTCGCCCAGCAGCAGGTGAAGATGTATTCGCAATTAGTAACACGGATCCTTACTTTCAATCGAACGTGCTATCGCGTGGCTTGATCGTAGAGCACCAAAGCGAGCTTTGGGTGGCAAGTCCACTGAAGAAGCAACGCTTTAATCTGACTACTGGCGTATGCATGGAAGATGAGCAATTTAATGTGAAAGCATATAAAGCTCGTGTAACTGACGGCGCAGTAGAGATCGCAGCTTAAGTCTTGGACGCCTAGCTTAAAGATTTGATAGTTCAAGGGCTCTAGTTCCTGACATTGCCTTAATTCGGCAACTAGAGCCTTTTCCTATCTGATTTTAACTTTTATTTTTAACTTTTGAATAAGGACAATTTATGTCTACTGATTTTAAACCAGCTGAATTCGTTCAAACGATGATCGATGTGGGTGAAGCAAAAACAAAAACAAGTACTCGTGATCTTCTGATCCGAAGCACTATGGCTGGTATCATTCTTTCTCTTGCGGTTGTTGTTGCTATCACAACGATCGTACAAACAGGTATCGGTATTGTTGGGGCACTTGTGTTCCCAGTGGGTTTCGTTATTTTAAGTGTTATGGGTTACGACTTGGTGACGGGTGTATTTGGTCTTGCTCCTCTTGCTAAATTTGATAACCGTGCAGGCGTGACTTGGGGTCGTATTTTACGTTGTTGGGGTATTGTTGGCCTTGGTAACCTCATCGGTTCTCTTATCGTTGCGGTATTAGTTGCAATCTCTTTAACGGGTAACTTCTCGTTAGATCCAAACGCTGTTGCGCAAAAGTTCATCGCTGTTTCTACGGCTCGTAGCCTAGGTTTTGAAAACATGGGTATGGACGGATGGATCACTTGTTTCGTTCGCGGTATCTTCTGTAACCTAATGGTTTGTTTAGGTGTCATCGGCAACATGACAGCACGTACTGTGTCTGGCCGTGTAGCAATGATGTGGTTCCCAATCTTCATCTTCTTCGCGCTAGTATTCGAACACACAGTAGTAAACATGTTCCTATTCCCATTAGGCATGATTTTAGGTGCTGATTTTGGTATCGCGACATGGTTGAACTTCAACCTAATTCCTACCATTCTAGGTAATATTGTTGGTGGCCTACTGTTCACGTGTGTTCCTCTATACCTAACGCACGCAAAAACAGCCCCAATGGTTAATGCTAAATAATCAACCAGTAATTTGTCGTGGTTCTGACCGTAAAGCCTCAAGTTTATAAGCTTGAGGCTTTTTCTATTCTCAGTGGCATTGAGATAGGGTGAAGAACAATAGATCATTTAGTTATAAATACTTCTTTCTTAATTGGAAGTAAGACTGATGTTTGCTTGTCACAACTGATAGTCTAGAAACTAGAAATTTAAAGGATTGAGCGCATATTTACGTTTATCCTAGATATCATCAGATTCGAAAGGGATCGAATCGTATTCGGAGTACTACATGTCAGAAGCTTCACAATTAAATACTCAGACAGAAAAAAAAGGATTTGTATCATTAGTAGGTGCGGGGCCGGGCGATCCTGATTTACTGACGGTAAAAGGCGCACGTGTTATTCAGCAGGCTGACGTCGTAGTTTACGATCGATTGGTTTCAAAAGAAATTTTGGCACTGGCGAATGAAAATGCAGAGATGATTTACGTGGGTAAAAAGTTAGATTTTCATTTTGTGCCACAAGATAAAATCAATCAGGTACTTGTCGATAAGGCGCAAGAGGGGAAACATGTCGCGCGTTTGAAGGGCGGTGATTCGTTTATTTTTGGCCGAGGCGGTGAAGAGTTAGAGACATTGGCTGAACAGGGTGTGAAATTTGAAGTGATCCCAGGGATCACTGCGGCAGCGGGAGCAACATCTTATGCTGGTATACCGTTAACTCATAGAGATCACGCGCAGAGTGTGCAATTCATCACAGGGCACTTACAGAAAGATGGGCAGGAAATTGAGTGGGCATCATTAGCTCAGTCCAACAATACTTTAGTTTTCTATATGGGACTAAAACAGAGCCCAACCATAACCGCAAATCTACTTGATCACGGCCTGTCACCGGATATTTCTTGTGCCATTATCGAAAATGGTACGCGACCAGAACAAAGAGTATTCCACGGTCGGTTAGATGAACTTCCTGAACTTGCAAAACAAGCAATCAGCCCTGCACTTATCGTGGTCGGCAGTGTCACTTCGCTTCATGAAAAATTGGATTGGTTTGGTAAGTAGGTTTAAGACCTGACAATTGTGTTCGCTTTTTTCAGTGGAATCGTCTAGGGTGATGAAAATTTAACAGAGCTTATGTTGTATGGAAAAAGTCGCAATTTTAGTAGACGTTCAAAATGTTTACTACACCACTAAAGAAAAATACCGCTCTAACTTCGATTATAACCAGTTTTGGTATGTTGCTACCACTGGACGTGAAGTGATTAAAGCGAATGCGTATGCGATCGCCAGTCAAGATCCGCGTCAACGCCAATTTCACCATATCTTACGTGGGGTAGGCTTTGAAGTTAAATTAAAGCCATTCATCCAAAGGCGTGATGGTAGTGCTAAAGGTGACTGGGACGTTGGTATAGCATTAGATGCTATCGAACTGGCTGAAGAAGCGGATGTGATCGTTTTAGTATCAGGTGACGGTGATTTTGAAGTACTTGTAGAGCGTATTAAGCAGCGTTTTAACAAGCCAGTTGAAGTGTATGGTGTGCCTGGACTGACAGCTCAAAATCTTATTGATTCTGCCAGTCGTTTTCACCCGATCGATAACGATTTGTTACTCTGATTCAGGTGCCGTTACTGCTTCAGCACTGTTATCGGTAGCTGTTTCTGTAGCCGTGTTTTCATTTTTCGCGGCTTCTTCTGCTTCCATTTTTGCACGTTCAGCTTTCGAAATGTAACGAGGTTTATTGCTTGAATGAAGCTTCGCGTTTTGCTTCTTCATTTTCTTTTTTAGGATATCATTAATCTTTTTTTTACGGTTCATGGTGTTTACCCTGTGGCCTTATCGCGTTTGGCATTTATGCGTTAATTTCGCGATTTTCGTTGTGGGGGAGAATAAAGAATTTTGATCCAAATCACAAGAGAATGAACCACCCTTATTAGTCCGTAGTAGATAGAGTTATGAATAAAGTCAGTGATATTTTATTAGGTGGGTTACATACCGAATTTAAAACGGTGAAAGCGATGGTTGAAATATACTGCCGTAAGCATCATGGTGGAGAATTACTCTGCTCTGAGTGTGCTGATTTATTGCGTTACGCTGAAGTAAGGCTTGATCGCTGCCCATACGGACAAGCGAAGCCAACGTGTAATAAATGCCCTATCCATTGCTATAAACCCGAGCCTAAAGAGCAGATGCGACTAGTGATGCGCTATGCTGGGCCTCGCATGCTACTTCCACATCCTATTTTGGCGATTCGACACTTAATACATGAAAAGCGGACAGTACCAGATAAACCTAAACCAAATGCTTCTAATCGACATATACGCTTAAAAAAATAGGCGAAACAAGGTTAAGGGCGCGCTTAACTTGTCTCACCTATTTACCTGTTCACCGACTAATCCATTCTCTTAATTACGCTGTTCTAACTGATTTTATGCTGATGCTGGCAACGTTAGGTTATTCATCCAGTGACGTTTTAAATAACGGTGGAAGCAGAGTGAAAATTTCACCACTTCTTCCACCAACATCAACATGTAAACGTATTTAAAATCCCATCCTAAACCAAAAGCCGCCAATGCAGTCAGTGGTACTCCAACCAACCACATCGAGATGAAGTCCATACGCAAGCAAAACTGATTATCACCACCTGCTCTTAAAATTCCGTTGATGATGATCATGTTGAGCATACGTAACCAGATCGCACAACATAGTACACTCAGTGCAGGAGAGGCCAGAGGGTAGAGCTCTGCACTGGTCAAATTTAGCCACGATAGAATCATACCTTTTCCGAACAGCAATACTCCTCCAACAGTCAGGCCGAATCCTAATACTGTTTTGATGAAGAACTTCGACATTTTAAATGCATCTGCAAATTCATCTCTTCCCAACGATTGGCCAAGTAAAATGGAACACGCCACTGAAATGCCAAAAAATAGTGAATAGCAGAGTGATTCAAAAGGACCAATCATGCTGAACACGGCTAATTCAGTTGTGCCCATATGACCGAAGATCATTTGATACATCAAGGTACCTGTCGCCCACATCACCGCACTGGCCGTTGTTGGAATCGCAAGACGCTTATAAGAAGCCCATAATCGAGTTGACTCAGTCAGCGTCTGTGACGTGATTAGCCAATGTTTACGCCAGTTTAAGAAACCAAACATCAATACCACTTGCAGCAGCCTTGAAATAGTCGTCGCTAATGCCGCCCCAGCCACACCCATTGCCGGAACTCCTAACCCACCTTTGATTAACCAAAAGTTTAAGCCAATATTGACAACAATAGTCACTGCACCTAAAAATAGAGGAGTGACAGTGTCACCTGATGATCGCATGGCGGACTCAGCGACCACAATTAAGTGAGTTAAAATGAGAACGGGAAAACTGTACCAAAGGTAAGTCGCCCCTAATTCAATGACTCTAGCATCGCTGGTTTGTAGCATCATGATATAGCTAGAACCTAGAGTAATGATTAAAGTCACAGGCAATAAGATTTTTGCTCCACAACGCATTGCCAGCATAGTGATCGTTTTCGCTGTTATGCGGTCATTTCGCCCCCAGTATTGAGCCACCAGAACACCATTTGCAGATGCCATACCAGCCATGATCATGATTGCGACAAAATGCCATTTTGAGGCGATTCCCACAGATGCAGTTGCTTCTTTACCAAAGTCGCTGACCATTAAGACGTCTGCAAGCGCAAGAATTGCCACTAGCGCACTTTGAATAGCAACAGGGAATCCCAGTTTTATCACCTTAGATAACATACCGTCAGGTGTGGCTTTGTTGAGTGTTTTCGGGTAGTTTTTAAAAGTCATTGTCATTCCTCATTTTGGAACGCAACTATAGAGTGAAAGGGTTATAAGTAGAATGTGTGAAAATAGAGAAAACCTGTGCAAATCCGTCATGAGTAAAATGTCACCTAAAACCGAATGGCATGAAGAGGTCTATCTGGCAGATGCTTGTAAAGAGCGATTTTTAACTACGTCAGACATTCCAGAACTTAGTCAAGAAGGGATTTTCATGGCAGGAATGGCGGAGTTAACGGATGGTTATTATGTCGAGCGCTGTGGGGTTGCGGTACACACACTTATCTTCACGCTAGAGGGCGGTGGCATTTTAACGACATCGGATCGAGTTGAATTGATCGAACCTTACTCGCTGTTGGTGATCCCTGCTGGTGAACCATTTCGCTTTGAGCTCAATAGTGTCGATAACTACTGGAAGATGATCTGGTTGTTGCCACAAGCAATAGCCAAATGGCAGCAATTTGAAGCGTTAGGGTTAACCATTTTGCCGTATCACCAATGTGAACAGATGTGGTCATTACTGAATTTAATTCATTGTGAAATAGAGGGAAGAACGGCGTTTCGTCGGCTTTTGGTCAGTGAACTTAATTTAATTTTGACTGGCGTTGAATCAAAATCGACCAGTTCCGTGTCTCGGGTTCATACCTTGTTTAATGAAGTAGAAAGCCAGTTGCATCTACCATGGACAGTAAAAGAGATGGCTGCGAAGTGTTTCATTAGTGAAGAGCAGTTGAACCGTATCTCAAAAAATCTCTATGGGATGTCACCAAGAAGCCGATTGATTCATTTGAGGATGGAAAAAGCCGCGGATTTGCTTCAATACCAAGAGTGGACGATTTCGATGATTGCACAGCGGCTTGGCTATAAAGATCCGTATAATTTTACTCATCGATTTCGTAAATATTTTGGCTGTTCTCCTAGTCGGTATCGTAAGAATATTATTCAGCAGTTAGCGTCTATTTAGATGCCAATAAAAAAGGAGAGTGATGAGCTCTCCTTTGGTGTCCGTTTTAAATCAATATTCGAGAAAAAGCTTTATAAATAAGTACTTGTAAATAAGCATAAAACCTTTTTCTCTTAACCCACCATCGCTTGCTTTTTGCCTTTTACGCTTACCAGTAGCATGTAAATACACGTCGCCATTAATGAGATAAATAGGTAGCTCAGTAGGCCGTTTTTCGAACCCATGTAACTGTTCGCAATTAAAGGGCCAGCCACAGAGCCAACACTGTAGCTAAACAGCATGACTTGGGTTGCTGATACAATGAACGACTCGTCTAACCCTTCACAGCCTAAATTAATCGCAATTGGATATAAAGCGAACGTTGCCATTCCAAGCATGAACAAACAAACAGCTAGTATTATTTGGCTGTCTGATTGAGCGGTTAATCCTATCGAGAAAACACCCAGAAAGCAGAACATTGCCATTAACAGAGTTCGTCCTAGGAATTTGGATAACCAAGGCACGACGGGTTGAATCGCCATTCCCCCTAAGATAACCAATGCCATTAAGCTTCCAACATCAGACGTCTCAATACCACGCTGAGTAAGCTCTACTGGCATTAGTCCGTAAATCGCACCCAGGGTAAGCCCAGAAATAATACAGCCAATGATTGCAGCATGGTTCAGTTTTGCGATCTGTTTAAACGACAGAGCACTGGTGTTGTGACTCTCTGGCTGTTGCGCATTGCCAAACATTAAGACTAAGACTGCCATCAGCAGCAACGTTAGAATCGCAATAAATGGTACGGCCCCTTCAACACCAATGGTACCGATCCCTAATTGACCAATTGAAGCGCCACCGTATAGCGCGGCCATGTAAATACCTAATCGTTTTGCTCGGCTTGCTTCATCACCGCTCATCAGCCATGATTCAACCACCACGAATACACCAGCAACAGCAATACCCGCAACTAAACGAGCTGCAAGCCAGACAGACGAATATGCAAATGTTGGCATCGCAAGAATGGTGACCATGAAACAGGCTAAACATAAAACGAAAGCATTGCGGTGACCAATTTGTTTGACAAGAGGCTCAATGAAGACAGCACCAATCAAAAGACCTGCATAGAAGGCACTCGCTAACCAACTGGCAAGTTGATTCTCTAAACCGTAATGCGACAGCATCAGTGGGATCAGGCTCATTAAGTAGCCTGATGACACAGCATAGAGAGTTAGCGCGATCACTGGCACAGCAATACTTTTTTTAGGCGCTAAGGTTAGGGTGTTTTCCAATGTCGTGGTCTCCAATTCGCAGGTTGATAGTGATTTATTGCGCGAATATGGAGGGAAATTAACTGACTGTAAAACGAAAGAATTTTATCTAGACGATAGAAAATTGTTATCAGATAAATTGATTAAGATGTGTTGTATATATTCTTTTATTTAGTCGCCAGAAAAGACAAAGGCCTTAAATCATTAAGGCCTTTTTGAATAGCACTGATAGCCTATTCATTAATAGAGTGTTGTTATTTATTGAGCAGAAGGGCACCCTTTAACTTCTTGGCCGCCACTCATGTAAGTGAGATCACCATCAACAGGAGCATAATCAGCAGCATTAACTTGTGGGTTATTGACAAAGAATTCTCTAAGTACAGCAGCGTCAGTTATTTGAGTAGACTCCACATCAATAACAGGGTAGTTATCACCACCTGCAGCACTAAAGCTAATTACAGAGAAAGAGTATGTATCCGTTAGGTTAAAACCTTTGCCATTGATGTCGTTGATCGTTACATCACTTAAATCACAATCTACCGTTAGGTTAATGTTATCCAGTTGAGCATACGCACCAGAGCCAGCTGTTTTTGTCGCTACAACATCAAGGTAATCTTTAACTTCTTGACCTGTCATTGTCGCTTTAGTGACAAAGTTACCAAATGGCTGCACCGTTAGTACATCACGATAAGCTATGTTTCCAGGTTGAATTGAAGCTCGAACACCACCAGAATTCATAACTCCAAAATCGGCATTTACAAGGTTGTAGGTACGGTAAGCGTGTCCTAGAAGGTGGCCTAAGTTTGTTTGTTCTGAACGGACGACACTTCGTTCACCAACAAGTACATCATCTGTATTTGAAATAACAACATCCAGCAGTTCTTGACCTTCTTGTTGGTATGGAAGAAGGATCGATTTTACTGTTGCATCTGGCTTAATTTCATCTTGAATGAATTGACGAACACCATTTTCATCTTTTGCTTTCAGGTTTACCGGAACTAAGCTGTAATCAGCTAAATGAAGTTTACCCTCGTAGAACTCAAAATCTGCACGGCCAACATACTTGCCCCATTCATGAGCTTGCATGATGTAAGTGCCATTTTGTTGATCTGGTTTACAAGCATCTCCAGGTTTAAAGTCTGCGTATTCTTCGCCTTCCATACATACTGGGTTTTGAGAGTGGCCACCGATAATTGCGTCTAATTCTCCCTCTTCTAGAGATCGAGCTAATTTAACATCACCAGGAGCTTCACTTCCGTGTTGTCCATTTGCATAATGACCCATATGTGTAGTTGCAAATATTAAATCAACATTTTCATTTGCTTCAATTTCCGCAATTGCTTTTTTAATCTCAATTTGAGGATCTGCAAATTCTAAATCAGCAACATTAGTAGGGTTGACAAGTTTCTCAGTGTCTTTTGTTGTTAAACCAATGACAGCAACTTTTAATCCATTAATAGTAAAAACTTTGTATGGGTCAAATAAACGTTCGTCTGTTACGTTTCCATCTGAATCTTTTAAGTATATGTTTGCCGCTAGCATCGGGAAATCCGCTAGCTGTTTTTGCATATCCAGAACACTACGCTCGTTATCAAATTCGTGGTTACCAAGAGCCATAGCGTCGTAGCCTAGTAAGTTCATGCCGACAAAATCAGGCACGGCATTCAGCATGTCAGATTCAGGAACGCCTGTATTGATATCGCCACCAGATAGCAAAATAGATTCACCACCATTTGCAGTCACTTCAGCACGAATTTGTTCGATCAGAGTTTTGCGAGCAGCCATGCCATACTCACCATATTTGTTTTCCCAGAAGCGACCATGGTTGTCATTGGTATGGAGAACTGTAAATTTAGTGCATGAATCTGCAGTTTCGCAAGTAACGTCTGTGCTGTCGCTGTCTGAGCCACAACCAGCCATTGCAATACTTACAGAAAGTACGAGTAGAGATTTGGAAAACTTCATGAGGGGGATCCTTGTTTTTATGACATGATTTTAGTTTTCGTTGCAATATACTGAAACCATTATTATTTTTCGTGATGAAGATCTAGGTTGAAGTTGGGCTAAATATATTTGTGATGATCTTGGAGGCTGAGTTTTGAAATAAACATTTTTCGTGGATTAACAATGTGTAACGCAAAAAATTACAGAAAATGTGATGTACAAGGTTGATATTGATATAAATAATATCAAACAGATCGTCTACTTGAGAATTATGATTGTGTAACCACTGCTTACAGTTTTAACAATTCAGCGTATAATCTGTGAAATACAGTAAAGCCAAATTATTACAATTCAACTTAGTCCTCTAATGAACAATTTAGGAATGTAAGCGAGTTTTATTGGTTGAGGCTTAAAATACGCAATTGGAATACAATAAATAGGTCCCGAATGACAAATTTTTACGCTGAAATCACAGGTTGGGGAAAGTGCCTACCACCAGCTATTTTATCGAATCAAGATCTTAGTACATTCTTAGAAACATCAGATGAATGGATTCGTTCTCGAACTGGTATCGAAAACCGTCGAATCAGTCATGTGAATACTTCTGAGCTTGCAACCGCAGCAGCAAAAAATGCGATGGCATGTTCTGGATTAACGGCTGAAGATATTGACCTTATCATTGTCGCGTCATGCTCTGCGGATTCGCTGTTACCAAATATTGCGTCAAAAGTGCAACAGAACCTTGGTATTAAAGGTGCGGCTGCGTTTGATTTAAATGCTGCATGTACGGGTTTTGTCTACGGATTAGAAACGGCTACGCGACTGATGCAAGCGGGTAATTATCGCAATGCAATCGTAGTGGGTGCAGAACGTTTGTCTTTCTATATTGATTGGACCAAGCGTGATACCGCCGTTCTATTTGGTGATGGCGCTGGTGCAGTGACTCTTAGCCGTACAGAACAAAAGGTAGGTTTACAGCAAGCGCAAATCGGTTGTGATTCTGCTGGTCGAGATATTTTAGCCGTACCTAAATTTGGTACTGCGATGGATCGTTTTGCTGTTGATAATGGCTACTTTGATTTCAATTTTGTCGGTAAAGAGATCTTCAAACGTGCGGTGAAAGGAATGGGGGCGGCGGCTCATACCGTTCTTTCTCGTACGGGTATTTCTACTGATGATATTGATGTGGTTATTCCCCATCAAGCTAATATCCGAATCATTCAAACACTATGTGATATGTCTGGTATTAGCCAAGATAAAGCATTTGTAAACATTCAGCAGTACGGCAACACATCGGCAGCAACGGTTCCAATTGCGATGTGTGAAGCTCTAGAACAAGGCCGTGTAAAACCAGGCGCTGAGATATTAGTGGCAGCATTTGGTGCAGGTTTAACTTGGGGAGCAGGTCATATTAAATGGGGCGAGCGTGTGACGCCTATTGCTGAGCCTGATGCACGTTTACCTGAGTGTAAAGAGACAGCATTAGAGCTATTAGAGAACGCCATTCAGCACTGTCAAAATAAACCTGAATAGCGATAATAAAACATCGTCTTCGAAATCAATAAATATTGCCGCAGCTTGCGGCATTATTTTTATGGGGTAATAGTTAACTTGGGTGGATAGCCGATATATCAGCATCTAGTTTTTGTAGACTCTACAGATAAAATAAAAATATAGGTAATAAGCGTGACACAAGAGAAATTTGAACATATTTACCAGCGGGCAGAAGAGAGAAAAGGTGGTGAAACTCAATTGGAGAACTTGATTTATCAACCTTTGAGTAACGATGATTTACGTTGTATTACTGATGATCGCTGGCTTGCTGGGTTTACCGAAAAGGTGTTTCAGTGCGGAATTTCTTGGAATGTAGTCAGAAAGAAGTGGCCCAATTTTGAAGAAGTTTTCTTCGGTTTTAAAATCGACTCATTAATGATGTTGTCAGATGAAATGTGGGAAAAGAAAGCACAAAATCCACGAATTATTCGCCACCTAACTAAGGTGATGACGATTCCTGCGAATGCGATGATGATTCGATCTGCCCGCCAGCAGCATGATTCTTTTTCAGAGATGGTTGCAGAGTGGCCATCAGAAAGTATCACAGAGTTGTGGGACTACTTAAAGAAACATGGTAAGCGGTTGGGTGGAAACACGGGTGCTTACGCACTGCGTCAAATGGGGAAGGATACGTTTATCTTATCATCAGATGTTGAATCCTATTTGCGCCAAACGGGAATTATCGACAGCGGACGTACCACCAAACGAGCTCAACTTGCGGCGAACAAAGCTTTTAACCAATGGCACCAAGAGTCGGGTAGAAGCTTGAGTGAAATTAGTCAGATCATCGCGTACAGTTGTGGGGATAATCGAGCCCTCTAATCGAATGGAAGATGCTAGCACTCTCTGATTAAGATTGAGTATCGGTTCGAGGCTGATTTTTAATAAATAACTCAGGCCAATACATTTTTATGTAACCGCCAGAAACCCAAATCACTAAGCCTGTTGCGATGCTCAATTCAAAGAAGCCAAAGTTATGTAACCAGTACCAGTTTGGGTGTGATTCGGCAAAAAATGAAGTTAAACGATGCATTGCAATGGCGCTAATAACAGAGGGAAAGGTGACGGCTGCAATGGAAGGCTGAAACTTTAAACGCATTAAGCGGATATAACAGAGATAAATGAGCAATGTCATCGTGATGGCTATGCCTGCTAAAGCGCCCGTTAAAATAGGATCCGGGTGCTCAAAATTAACAATATAAGCCGCTAGAGTTAAATTAACCGGGGCAGCCATAATGGCCAAAGTCGGTCTTGCCTTTCGCGGTAGCATCCCTTCAAATACGAGCCGATATAGAACCAACGGCAGCATGAAAAAGTAGATTGCAATGCAAATGGTGGCTAAGGTTTCAGAAAAGACGGCATGACCTAATTGCGAACCTGCGAGCGAACTACTGATAAGTCCGACAGGGTAGAGAAACCAGCTAGGAACAATGTGGGACATCTTGAAGTTCATGATCTGGAAACTAAAAAAAAGCACCATCATGGTGAAATGTAATATGAGCGCGCAGAACCAAAGCGGATAAGCGACCACAGGTAAAACAACCGCCAAGTAATCAGATAAAATGAGTAATGCCATACTCATTGGGGCCATCAGGCTGCCACTTAATGGATGACGAATATCATTGAAGAAGGTCTTAAAGCTAGTAATGTAGCGCAATAACACTGGAAGTAATAACACTGCACCAAGTAAAGCCAAATATGGACGTATTGTTTCTCCAATGCTAGGGACATAGAGTGCCCAAGCGTGACCCAAACCAATGACACCTAGCGCTAATGATGCCTGTGAAGGAGGCACATTTTTTACATGGGTGAGTCTTTTCCAATTCAACGATTTGCTCCAATTAAACTCAATATTATTTATTTCGCTACTTGCGAGATAAAGCAACGCTCAATGTACCTATATGCAACAAAAATAGAGTGCTAGGTAATTGAGCGGATAATATCAAGTTTAACGTTTGCGTGCGCTATTTAAGTGATAAACCGAGAGGTAATCCTTTAAATAGATTGAGCCGCTATTAACTTGTCTCTTCTTGTGTTGGTAAGTCTCTTTGTCTAAGTTTGTCGTTTTTCAGTGTACGACGAAGAAGTTGGCTATAGATGGGCTGTCCACCTAACATTTGAGCAATAATTACTGCACCTAAGCAGGTAATGATCAAAGGTAAGATCAAGTAGTAGTTATTTGTCATCTCAATCACGAGCAGAATCCCAGTAATTGGCGCTCGAACCGTTGCGGCAAAAAGTGCTCCCATGCCGGCAATCGCGAACATACCAGGTTCTATATCTAATTGAGGTAGAAATGCGTCAGCAGTGACACCAAATGTATAGCCAAAAAGGGTACCTAAAGCGAGCATCGGTGCAAAAATACCACCAGGTGCACCAGAGCCGAAACAGAGCAGAGTTGTAAGTACTCGCCCAACAAAAATCATCAGTAGAACATTGGTCGAGAAATTGCCATTTGTAATATCTGGAATAATGCCAATGCCACCGCCTGTTAATTCAGGCAAATAGAGAAGCAGCAAGCCAAAACAGCCACCCAGTAAAGTGCCGACAAGTAAGTAGCGCTTACGGTCATTTTTATGAATCGCAACGAACATATCTTGAGCTAGGGTCACGAGTTTATTGAAAACCACACCAAACAACCCGAATAGAACGCCGAGCAAAAGAAATAACCACAATGTGTTCAATTCTGGTGGCTGATATTGCGGCATGGTGATGACCGCAGCTTGACCATTGATGTAACGAAAAACGATGTTGGCTGAAATAGCAGAAATGATGACCGCTTTAATAGAAATTAGAGAATAACGAAATTGAGGGCGCATCTCTTCAACAACAAACATGATCCCAGCTAATGGAGCATTAAATGCCGCCGCTAGTCCTCCAGCCGCTCCTGATGCTAATAATGAGTGGCGGCTGTCATCATCCTTGACTCGGAAAATATCCGTGACCATTCGTCCAATATTGCCCCCCATTTGCACGGTTGGCCCTTCGCGCCCTAAAACCATGCCCGAACCTAGTGCGCCTAGTCCACCAAAAAACTTCACAGGCAATACTCGCCACCAACGAACAGGGCGAATATTGTCCATTGCTCCTTCAATCTCAGGTATGCCTGAACCGGCGGCTTCTGGTGCGAAACGATGCACGAGAAAATAGCCAATAAATGCGAGCCCAGCACTGATAATAAATGCGGCTAGCCATAGAGGAACGAAGTGCGCTATTTCAAGCTTCAACCAGTCTGTTCGCGTTTCAGAAACGAAGTGAACCGCAACTTCGAAGTAACTTCCCACTAACCCAGCGAATAAACCAACAATGCATGATAAAACCAGAACAGAGACAGGCGTTTTGTCTCTTGAGAGAAATTGATTGATCGCATCTCTAGGCACTTTTGCGAGTAAAGATTGCTTGATTCTCTCTCTTCTGGACATAAAAATAGGGCTCCACTAGGTAGGTTAAATAGGATTGGTCGTCAGGGGAGCCGGAATTATACGCTCTCACTGTTTATCCAGTAGCAATAAGATTGCAATGTTGAATTCCATAAATGAAACAAGGCTACGGATTATTGAGATGGTAGAGTGGAACCATAGTCACATAAACATACATTCATCATGTAGGATCTTGAATTATTGAAAATATGGGCCATAGTTAAATTGTAAAGCGACATCAACCTACACCAAGGAGGAATGTTTGGTTTTACTTACAATTTGGATGGATTCGAAAACCATTTTTAAGTCCTCGTAATATGTTCAGGTCGCGTCAATAGACTCCCTGATTCGCGAACTCACGATTGAGTAACGAGGTTTAAGGCGTACTAGACAATTCGTTAGTGCGCCTTTTGACGTTTGGCGGCGAATATTTCCTGAAGCTATATTTCCTGAAGTTATATTTGTTTGACTAGTCAATATCTCTACGGGATAGATGTTTTTGTCCGTAGTATTCTTTAATCACATTCCGATCACCATAACCTTATGTTTATCTGAAATATCTCTTGTATACTCCAATTAAGAGAGGAGTAATTACATGTCAAACAAAGTCCCTACAAATATTATCACTGGTTTTCTTGGCGTAGGTAAAACGACGGCAATACTAAACCTGCTTAAAACAAAGCCAGAGGGTGAGAAATGGGCCGTATTGGTTAATGAATTCGGTGAAATCGGCATTGATGGCGCTTTGATGACTGATCAAGGTGCGATGATTAAAGAGGTACCTGGAGGATGCATGTGCTGTACAGCTGGCGTTCCTATGAGTGTAGGAATTAATGCATTGTTGCGCCAAAAGCCAGATCGCTTGCTGATTGAACCTACTGGACTTGGTCATCCGAAACAGGTGGTTGCAACATTAACGTCTGCGCAATATTTGCCATATGTCGATTTGAAGGCCACCATCGCGCTGGTGGACCCACGAAATTTAAGCAACTCAAAATATATCGAAAATCAGAACTTCAACGATCAACTTGATAGTGCTGATGTGGTGATTGGTAATAAAATCGATCAGTGCTTTGCTGACGATATTGATGCCTTCAACGATTGGGTGACGGATCAGACACCATCTAAAATATTTAGCAAATTAGTTCAGAAAGGCGAATTGCCGATAGAAGTTCTAGATATTGAACGTCGTGATGGCAGTGCTTCTACACTATTAGAGTCGCATCACCATGATCATGCGGATTTGGAACCTCAATTTGAATTGCCTCCTAGCCAATCTTATGTGCGAAAAGAGAATCGCGGGCAAGGGTATTTTAGTTGCGGTTGGTTGATTGGCGCAGAGTATAAATTTGATTTTGATGAGCTATTTTCGCTGCTGAGTGACTTAACGGCGGAAAGAGTAAAAGCCGTGATCAATACCGATAAAGGCTGTTATGCGTTCAATGTGGCGAATCAAGTCGTTTCGGTGAATGAAATCAGTTTAGAAGGCTTTGAATCTCGCATTGAAGTCATTGATTCACAACTCATGCCTTGGGGTCAGCTTGAAGGGCTGCTTTTGAAAATTGGTGGTATTAAGTAATATTTGATGTAAAGAGAGGCGTTGAATTTAATCAACGCCTCTCTATTTTTCGAACTGGAGATTGGAACTATCGCTTATTACGCAAGTAACGTTTTCTTCGCTCTTCTTTTTTCTTAATTTGTGCTTCTTTCTTACGCTCTATCTCGATTTCAACATCGATGAGTTCTTGAGTGATCATCTCTGGTCGTTCTAGAGTGATCTGTCCCAATGTTCCGCTACGAAGTTCATGGAGGAGTATTTCGGATGCTTTGTGTAAATCCACACGACCACCCGAGCGTAATGCCCCACGACGACGGCCAATTTCTTCCATTAATTCAATGTCAGTTTCTGGCAATTCTTCGATTTGATAACGATTTTTGAGAAGATCAGGATAGTGCTTTGCTAAGTACTCAACAGTGTAAAATGCTACTTCATCGTATTCCATCGCCGTATCTTTAACCGCACCTGTTGCCGCTAAACGGAAACCACTGTGAGGATTTTCTACTTTTGGCCATAAAATCCCTGGAGTGTCAGAAAGTACGATGCCATTTTGAAGATTAATACGTTGTTGACGACGAGTCACAGCAGGCTGATTACCTGTTACCGCAATCATACGACCAGCAAGACAGTTGATAATTGTTGATTTACCTACGTTGGGGATCCCCATGATCATGGTACGAATGTTTTTACCAATTTCTTCACGGTGAGGAGCAAGCTTACGAACCAACTCCATGATTTTTTGAACTTCATTGAGATTAGATGTCGTAATTGCCATTGCCTTTACGCCTTGCTCTTTCTCAAAGTGATCGATCCACAATTGTGTTAAGTCTGGGTCTGACAAATCACGCTTGTTTAGTACTTTGACACATGGTTTATCGCCACGTAGTTCCGAGATCATAGGGTTTTCGCTGCTAAACGGAATTCGCGCATCAAGTACTTCAATAATTACATCAACTTGCGGGATAACTTCTTCAATCTCTTTACGAGCCTTATGCATATGGCCCGGAAACCATTGAATACTGTTGTTAACCATTTGAAAGCCTTATATTGATAATTTGTGTGCTGCTATGGGCTTTTGGGGTACATAACGTTCTCAAACCATTAAAGAGGGAGAACTAACCCAAAAACAGGATTAATCTGTTCATAGCCATTTTGATGTGATGATCTTAACACTTTATTCAGTAGGCGGGAATCTTACTATGAAATATGGTCTCTCGGTGTAGCTGTTGATGAACAGAAGTGCTGACCGTTAAGTAGAGGTATTCTCCAAAAACTTACCGATCTAACCACAACAAAGAGCGAATGCAGATTAATGACGCTCCAAACTGCGATCTTTACTCATTACCCTTTTTAAGGGGAATTCTAGATTCAGCATCAAGTGGTAGGTTTTAACGGGCACAATGTTAATTTGAAGAAAGAAAATGAAGAGGTATTGATAGTCTGACTGTATTTTAATAAGCAAAAATATCGGAGTAATGTAACTATTGCTTTTTAATTAAGTGCATACTGGGTGGTGATTTATTTAAAGCGTGATTATGAAGTGAGTTGTCGGCTATGTTTAGTATATAGTAATAAAAATAAGCCTCAATGATATTGAGGCTTATAATAGAAGCGTATTTAAAAATTCTTATTAAGAATGAATAAGCACTAGCAAACCATTAATAGTAAACGACACCGTCGCCTTTAGTAATAAGTGTACCTGCTTCATTAGTAATGATTTTATCTAAATCAAACAGAGAACCAATGGCTGCATTACCTAATCCTGCTTCAACAAACTTACAAACAGCATCAATTTTAGGACCCATAGAACCCGCTGGGAAATTAAATTCAGCCAAACCTGAAGGTGTTGCTTGTTTCATTTCTGCTTGATCTTCTTTGCCGTAATTACGGTAGATAGAGCCATCTGTTAAGATAATAAATAAATCAGCATTGATTTTCTCTGCTAATAATTCAGCGGTTAGATCTTTATCAATCACGCACTCAACACCTGTGCTTTTGCCTTCTTCAATACATACTGGCACACCGCCACCGCCGCAAGCAATAACAAGGTTTTCTGTATCTAGAAGCGTTTCTATTTGTTGAATTTCAACAATATCTTTTGGCATTGGTGAAGGTACAACTCGGCGGTAATATTCGCCATCTGCTTTAAATTTCATTGTTGTTTGAGACATGATCTCTTTTGCTCGTTGCTCTGTGTAGACAGGGCCAACAAATTTTGTTGGATTAGCAAAAGCAGGGTCTTCTTTACTTACTTCTGTTTGTGTAACTAACGTTGCCACTTCTAACTCAGAGTCGATATTTCTTAGCTCTTGTTGAAGCATATAGCCAACCATGCCACAAGTTTGAGAACCTAAAACATCCATAGGATAAGGAGTCGTCTCCGGGGAACATTCATGGTATGCCGCATTCTGTTCCATCAGTAATCCCACTTGTGGGCCATTGCCATGGACGATGACGATTTCATGCTCACGTGCAATTGCTGCAATGCTTGCAGCCGACTTGATAATGTTTTCACGTTGATTTTCAGCCGTTAATGCTTGTCCACGGGCTAAAAGAGCGTTGCCACCTAAAGCTAATACGATGCGCATGATAATGATCTCCTATCATTTAATAATGATTTATATATTTTTCGTAGGGATTAACTAATTGCTTCTTTGATTTTTATTAATAAACAAGGAGCTTAGTTATTTGATTTAATTATTCTGTAGGGGAGTAATTAATATGAAGCTATAGTATGGCAAAGTAATAGGTCTAAATGTGATAGCAATCAAAATATCATTTCACTAGATATTCACACTATTCACTTGTAGTTAAAATAATTCGATTAAATATTCACAAGAACAGTGCAAAGGCAGGGATTAAGCAGTTTTTATCACCAACGATTCGCCTTTAGTGAATATTATCTCAGTGTGAAAAATCTAAAATAATAAGTATTTGTTCAAAAAATGACGAGTCAGTCACAATAAATGTCGTGAAACATTGTTTGCGATGAAAGAATTATGAATAAAACAAAGGATTATGTGCATGTTCTTACAAAAATGGCGCTCTTACTTTATACCCGAGAAGCAAAGCGCCATTGAATTTTGACAACATGAGTTGCTTATAATGAGACGATTACAAGAGCCTTTACGATAAATAAAGGCTCTTTTCGTCTTATTGTTATGCTTTAGCGAACTTGTAGGTGCGGAATCCCCCGATTAAGTTTCTCGCTTTTAAACCATTGTTGACCAGCTGACGGTAAGCAACATTGCCACGTAAGCCTACCTGACAATAAATTACAATTTCTTTATTCTCAGGAAGTTCATCTATTCGCTGACGAAGTTGATCTACAGGGATGTTAATATCGCCTTTTATGTAGTTACCATCTTCACGCTCACTTGGGTTACGAACATCAAGTAAGAGTTGGTCTGCTTGTAAATTATCGATTTCATCAAAATGAATAGGGTTAGCATCACCATTCATTATATTACTTGCCACAAATGCCGCTTGGTTTATCACGTCTTTTGCGCTGCCAAATGGGGGAGCATAAGTCAGTTCAATGTGTTGCAGTTGCTCAACGGTCATTCCTGCACGTTGTGCGACTGCAATGATATCTATTCGTTTATCTACTCCTTCTTTACCTGCTGCTTGAGCTCCAAGTATGGTGCCATTTTCAGGATCGAAAAGGAGCTTCAAGGAGACAATTTCCGCCCCAGGGTAGTAACTCGCATGACTTGCAGTATGAACGTAAACTTTCTCGTAATGAATTCCATCACGTTTTAACGCTTTCTCATTTTTACCTGTTGAAGCAATGGCAATATCGAAGATCTTACAAATTGCCGTTCCTTGAGTTCCTTGATAGGTCTCTTCGCGGCCAAGCATATTATCGGCAGCCATGCGACCTTGGCGGTTTGCAGGGCCAGCAAGTGGCACGAGTACCTGATTGCCTGTAACAAAATCGGCTTCCTCTACAGCATCACCTACAGCGTAAATTACAGGATCGCTGGTTTGCATAAATTCGTTGGTATGAATCCCGCCAAGTGCTCCAATCTCCAATCCAGCGTCTACCGCGAGCTTGCTTTCGGGTTTCACACCAATTGCCATAACTAAAATATCAGTCGTTAATATATCGCCATTATTTAGAGATAAATTCAGCTCACCAGTTAAATGTTGGTGCTCAGTTGATTGGCCTGCTTCTGTGCTTGCTATACTTGTATTTGGGACAAATTCCACTGATTCCAAAGCAACGCCTAAACGTAAGTCTACCCCTTTTTCCTTGATCTCAGCATGCGCAAAGCCCGCCATCTCTTTGTCAACTGGTGTCATGACTTGATCGGCCATTTCAACGAGTGTGGTTTTTATTCCAAGTTGATGGAAAGCTTCCATCATTTCCAAACCGATAAACCCACCACCGACGACGGTTGCATGATCGGGTTTATTTATCGCGATGCTTTGAAGAATCTTATCCATATCTGGAATATTACGCAGCGTGTGCGTGAGAGGGTTTTTCAGCCCTGAAATTGGAGGAACAATAGGGCCTGCTCCTGGGCTTAAGAGAAGAAAATCATAGCTCTCGGTGTATTCTGACTGATCGAGTAAATTACGGATAGTGACTGTTTTTTCTGAACGATTGATACTCATCACTTCGTTCATTACTCGTACATCGACGTTAAATCGCGCGAGAAAGCTTTCAGGCGTTTGTAATAGCAATTTACTGCGATCTTCAATATCGCCACCGATGTGGTAAGGCAAGCCGCAATTTGCAAAGGAGACGAATGGACCCCGCTCAAACATGATAATTTCGGCATCTTCACTTAAACGTCTTGCTCTTGCCGCAGCCGATGCGCCACCTGCAACGCCACCTATAATTACTATTTTAGTCATCACTTACTCCGAATCATTAGAATTTTAGCACTATATCGCTGTTGAATTTACTATGACACCTTAAATTAGCCTTGTCTAATGTTAATGTTGCTAATTGCAGCTTTCCTAAATTAGATTTGACTAATTTACTTTTATTAGTATGCTCTAATTAAAGATTTAGAAATGGGAGAGTGAGATGGATGCAGTGCAAATGGATATCCATGAAATGAAAGATAGGGCGATTGAAGTTTCTGAGTTGCTCAAGCATATGGCGCATCCTGAGCGACTTATTGTTTTGTGTCAGTTGACGCAAGGAGAGGTCGGCGTCGGAGAGCTACAGCAAAATTCAGCGTTGAGTCAGTCAGCCTTCTCTCAACATTTAACGGTGCTAAGAAAATTTGGCATGGTAAAGACGAGAAAAGAAGCACAACAAGTTTTCTACTCCCTTTCAGACCCAAGAGTTGAGAGTCTTATTCAGAGCTTGCATGGCGTCTTTTGTAAATAAAGCCAAAGCAAAATTCATAAGAAAATGTACATAAAAGTGAGGTAATGATGAGTAATGTGATTCCATGGGATGCATTATTTGGAGGCGTTCTGCTAGGCATATCAGCATCTTTGCTTTTGTTGCTTAGTGGAAAAATTGCCGGGATAAGTGGTGTATTAAGCGGGTTAATGAAAATTAAGAAAGGCGACTTCATATGGCGGTTACTATTTGTGATTGGCATGATTAGCGGTGGTTTTCTCTGTGTAAACTTATTCGGTGGAAGTGTACCCGCGCAGTTTGATTCGTCATTTTTGGTTTTGGCCGTAGCGGGTTTACTGGTTGGTGTTGGAACTCGATTAGGTAATGGGTGCACAAGTGGACACGGGATCTGTGGTTTAGGCAGGGTTTCTCGTCGCTCAATTGTAGCAACCTCTATTTTTATGGGTGTTGCCGCATTCACTGTTTTTGTTCGTTTACATTTAATTTAAGAGAGTGGAATAAACATGAAGCATCTTATATTTAGTCTTTCAGCCTTAGTTTCGGGCATTTTATTTGGCGTGGGTATGGTGCTCTCGGGCATGACTGACCCAGCCGTTGTTATTGGGTTTCTTGATGTATTCGGTGAGTGGAATCCTAGCTTGATATTTGTGATGGGCGGAGCATTGGCAGTATTCATGCCGTTCTACCATTTTGTAATTAAACCGCGCCAAGCTCCTGTGGCGGCGGATGAGTTTTGTATAGCATCAAAGACTAGCATTGATATGCAGTTAGTGGTTGGAGCATCTGTGTTTGGTTTAGGTTGGGGATTAGCAGGAATTTGCCCTGGGCCTGCCGTATCTAGTTTGGCTTTAGGGAATGTCGACGTCTTAGTCTTCTTTTCAATGATGATGCTTGGACTCGGTGGTACGAATAGGGCATTGCAGTATCGTGATAATAAAGTCATGAAAAAAGCTATGAACTAATGACCATCGACAGTAGCAGTAACTTGAAATGAGTTTAAGGTTGCTGCTTTTGTTTCACTGACCTTGTTTAACTGATCTTGTTTAACTACCTCTGATTAATGCATTGTTATTGAGTCTATGCGTTATAGATTGAAGTGATGCTGATGTTGATCGAAAATTGTGGATTAGTTTTAGTACATTTTAGATATTTGGTGTCTGAAATGTACATTTTTGTTTCATGAAAACATCAAATTTAAAGGTGCATAAAAAACAATAAAAATGATAGAAAAACGCCACGTTTTGTGAGCCGATGACAGTCGACGTCGAACACTAATCTTTAGAGCCTTTAGCCAAAAGGGCTGAGTAAATTTCAAGTCCCCAAAGCACATTTTTCAATAATTTCATTGTTTCTTTTAGAAGTGGGATCGCGTGCGTTAGATCGAGTTGATCTTGCACAGTAGACGCAATTCCTTGATCTAGATCAATGCTATAAATAGGTGCTTTTCGTCTAATACGCCACAACATATGGTGTCAGTTAAATAATAAATAGCCCTATATAGTGTGTTTGTGGATAAGTCTGTGAGTATTCTAAGGGTAAGGGGAAATAGTGAAACCAATCGTAATTAAGCGCGACGGCTCAAGAGCGCCATTCAATAGAGATCGTATTCAATCAGCAGTAGAAAGTGCAGCTGAACACATTGATAATGAAATGGCGATATACGCACTCAACGTAGCTTTAGCCGTTGAAGTGAAGCTAAAAGATTACGATGAAGTACACATTTCAGAAATCCAGACTTTAGTGGAAAATGAACTGATGCAAGGTCCGTATAAAGGACTTGCTCGCTCATATATTGAATATCGCCATGACCGCGATATTTCTCGTGAAAAATCGAGTGCGTTAACAAAAGAAATCGAAGGCTTAATCGAAGAAAGTAACGCAGATCTACTAAATGAAAACGCCAATAAAGATGGCAAAGTGATCCCTACCCAGCGTGATTTATTAGCGGGCATCGTAGCAAAACATTATGCAAAAACTCATATTTTGCCGCGTGATATAGTACAAGCTCACGAAGATGGTGATATCCATTATCATGACCTAGATTACGCACCATTTTTCCCAATGTTTAACTGTATGCTGATTGATCTTAAAGGCATGCTGACTCGTGGGTTTAAAATGGGCAACGCAGAAATCGATACACCAAAATCGATTTCAACAGCAACCGCAGTAACAGCTCAAATCATTGCGCAAGTGGCGAGTCATATTTATGGTGGCACAACCATCAACCGTATTGATGAAGTGTTAGAACCCTATGTACTAACAAGCTACGAAAAGCACTTAGCCGTTGCAAAAGAGTGGGATATCCATAATCCAGAAAAATTTGCAATGTCTCGTACAGAGAAAGAGTGTTATGACGCGTTCCAATCGCTTGAGTATGAAGTAAACACACTCCACACAGCAAACGGACAAACTCCTTTTGTTACCTTTGGTTTTGGTCTAGGAACTAGCTGGGCTTCAAAACTGATCCAAGAATCAATTTTGAAAAATCGTATTGCTGGTTTGGGTAAAAACCGTAAAACAGCGGTATTCCCAAAACTTGTGTTTGCAATTAAAGACGGTTTAAACCATCAGGCAACAGATCCGAACTACGATATCAAGCAGTTAGCATTGGAATGTGCAACAAAGCGTATGTATCCAGATATTCTTAACTACGACAAAGTTGTCGAAGTGACGGGTTCATTCAAAACCCCAATGGGCTGCCGCAGCTTCCTAAATACATACGAAGAGAATGGCGAATTAATACACGAAGGACGTAATAACCTTGGTGTGGTTAGCCTGAACTTACCTCGTATTGCACTTTCTGCGGGTGGTAATATTGATCAATTCTACACTCTGTTAGATGACAAACTTAAACTGGCACGTCGAGCACTAGAAACTCGTATTAGCCGTTTAGAGAATGTAAAAGCTCGCGTTGCTCCTATCCTATACATGGAAGGCGCGTGTGGCGTACGTTTGAATGCTGAAGATTCTATTGCAGAGATCTTTAAGAATGGTCGAGCATCAATTTCACTGGGCTACATTGGTATCCATGAAACAATGACGGCGTTATCAAGTGGTGAAGGCCACATCTATGATGAAGCTGAATTACGTGAAAAAGCGCTTGATATTGTTCGTTACTTAAAGAAAACAGTGGAAACTTGGACGAAAGAGACGGGTTATGCATTTAGCTTGTATGGTACTCCGAGTGAAAACCTATGCAGTCGCTTCTGTCGTATTGATACCAAAGAATTTGGCTTGATCGAAGGTGTAACAGACAAGGGTTACTACACCAACAGTTTCCACCTTGATGTACAAAAGAAAGTGAACCCATACGATAAGATCGATTTTGAAATGCCATACCCTGACATCTCAAATGGTGGTTTTATCTGTTACGGTGAGTTCCCTAACATGCAGCAGAACGTTGAAGCGTTAGAAAATGTATGGGATTACAGTTACAGCCGCGTTCCATACTATGGTACGAATACACCAATTGATGAATGTTACGAGTGTGGCTATAACGGTGAGTTTGAATGTACCAGTAAGGGTTTTACTTGTCCGAAATGCGGTAACCATGACTCAACAAAAGTGTCGGTTACTCGCCGTGTATGTGGCTACTTAGGCAGCCCAGACGCGCGTCCATTTAACTTCGGTAAACAAGAAGAAGTGCAGCGACGCGTTAAACACTTGTAGTCATCATATTAGCAACGTTTAGGTTCAACCTAAAACAAGAGACTCGTTGCTGATATTCTGAAATTCAATTATCAGGCAAAGCATTCATGTTTATGCCTGATAATTGTCTCAATTTAATGTCCCACTTCGCCCTCACTAAGTCCGTCTTAATTCTCCACTGCCACAAGGGGTAATGATTGATGAATTACAATCAATATCAATCTGTTGATGTTATCAATGGTCCCGGAACCCGCTGTACGCTGTTTGTGTCTGGTTGTATCCACCAATGTAAAGGTTGCTACAATCAAATCACCCAAAAACTCGATTCTGGTCATCTGTTCACGCAAGAATTAGAAGATCACATCATTAATGAGCTGAATGACACAAGAATAAAGCGAAGAGGGCTATCTTTATCTGGTGGAGACCCGTTACATCCAGCCAATCTATCTGCGATCTTAACGTTAGTGAAACGTGTTCGAGCAGAATGCGAAGGAAAAGACATTTGGATGTGGACAGGGTACAGATTAGATGAATTAACATCTGAGCAACAAGAAATCGTCAAATTTGTTGATACTCTGATTGATGGAAAGTTTGAGCAAGAATTGGCTGATCCCGCACTGGAGTGGCGAGGAAGTTCAAATCAAATCATCCACTGCTTTACTTCCTTTGATGATTAACTAAGCTACAGTTCAATAACAAAGTTATAAAATTCCTTTCGATTTTTAATCTTACTAGTGTTAACGTGAAGTCATTACTTGAATTTCAAAGGGTTGTGACTTTCATGTTTACACACTTACCAGAACCAACGCTCGATCCAATACTCTCTCTTTCGGTTGCATACCGTAACGATGCTCGTGCTGATAAAGTAGATTTAGGCATAGGTGTTTATCGTAATAGCCAAGGTGAAACGCCTATCATGCAAGCCGTAAAAATGGCTCAAGATATCGTCGTTGAAACTCAAAAAACGAAGGCTTATGTCGGCTTGGCAGGCTGTGAAGAATTCAATCAAAGTATGATTGATCTGTTACTGACTGATACTTCCGCTATCGGGAGAGTTGCAGCAATTCAAACACCAGGAGCCAGTGGAGCCTTGCGTATGCTTGGTGATTTAATGAAAATTGCCCAGCCTGATACGACGGTTTGGATATCGAATCCAAGCTATGTGAACCATAAGCCAGTCATGGAAGCCGCGGGACTGAACGTTCGCTTTTACCACTATTTTAGCCCGCAAACTAAGCAAGTTGATACCAGTCGTATGCTTGATGATCTCTCGAATGCGGGAGTAAACGATGTTGTACTTTTGCACGGTTGTTGTCATAACCCAACAGGAGCTGATATTGATTTTTCAGCATGGCAAGCCATCACTGAGCTGTCTCAAAAAAATGGCTTTACCCCATTTGTAGATATTGCATACCAAGGGTTTGGAGATGGTTTAGAAGAGGACGCCAAAGGCTTGCGTTACATGGCCGATAATGTGGAAGAGATGTTAATCACCACATCATGCTCAAAAAACTTTGGTTTATATCGTGAGAGAACAGGGGCTGCAATTGTAGTTGGTAAAAGTAATCATGATGTGGCGAATGCGAAAGGAAAACTACTCACGCTTGCTCGTTCTACTTATACGATGCCACCTGATCATGGCGCTGCGTTGGTCAAAACCATTCTTCAAGATCAACAATTAACCGGTATTTGGAAAACAGAACTTTATGAAATGCAGCAGCGATTAGTGAGCCTTCGTCACTCATTGTGTAATGAATTTCGAACAGTACACAACACAGATCAATTTGACTTTATCGAAAGTCACAAGGGGATGTTTACTGTGCTAGGATTTAATTCGGAACAGATGCTGCAATTACGCGAACAATTTGGCATTTATGCGGTTGGAGATGGCAGAATAAATATCGCTGGGTTATCAGAGCAGCACATTCCTTTTGTCGCCCGATCGATTGTACAAGTGGCGTAATGAGCAATGTTTTGTATCGCTTGGTTGGTTAACTCTTCCAAGCTGTAAGCATTATAAGTTGGATTAGGTGAACGAATGAATAAGTGGAAAAACATAATTCCCCTCATGCTTTGCAGTAGTTTGATGGCGTGCAATTCTACAAGCCCATTGTCATCAGAACAAAGCGATATGGCATCTCAACCAAAAGCAGAAATTGAACCAAAGATAGCTACTGAGCCAAAGATAGCAATTGAGTCAAAGATAGAAACTGACCCTGCACTAGAGGCTGAAGCTGAAATTAAACAGGAAAAAAAAGCAGTAAGTTCTGTTGAAGAACCTAAGCTTCCCGTAGTCAATGAGAAAAAGACGGCTGATGGGAAGCTGATCTTAGGTGAGGAAGAGTGGGTCTACTTTCCCGGTCTGAAAGAGAGTTTTAAAGCTCGTATTGATACTGGAGCAACAACTTCCTCTATCAGTGCGACAGATATTGTGCAGTTTGAGCGGGACGGTAGAGATTGGGTAAAATTTAAAATCTCACATGGGGATCTTAAAAGTGCAGAGATTAATCTTCCTGTTGAACGTTGGGTTAAGATTCGCCAGTCTAGCAGTGAAGAGGGTGATAAAAGAGCGATTGTTGTTGCTTGGATTGAGATAGGAAACTTGAAAGATAGAACCGAGTTCACGTTAGCCGATCGTAGTCACCTCTCTTATCCGGTACTCATTGGGCGTAGTTTATTTAGAGATATGGCAGTTGTCGATGTGAGTAAAAAATTCGTACAGCCAAAAAGAAAGAAATAAATTCTACTGTTCACCGTTTTCATAACATTGATCGAATTAAAATAGCAAAGCCTAAACCGTATTCCGATTTAGGCTTTTTATTTATATCTCTTGATTGAGATATAGAGCGAGTATTTAAGCATTAATTACTCGCGGGTTTAGTTTTTCAGTCGTCAATTGAATCAGAAAACTTGTGTTTAACTTCAACGAAATCATCAATAGATTGTGTAAAGGCATCAACGACCTCAGGATCGAAGTGCTGTCCTGACTCACTTTTTATCAGTTCTACCGAATCGTCAATAGACCAAGCCTTCTTGTACACTCGCTCACTAGTTAGAGCATCAAAAACGTCGGCAACAGCAACAATACGCGCTGATAGGGGAATGGCTTCACCAATCAAACCGTACGGATATCCCTTACCATTCCACTTTTCATGGTGATATAACGCAATATCTTTAGCCATGTTTAATAGGGCTGAGTTTGAGTCAGCAATAATGGCAGCCCCATATTCAGGGTGACGCTTCATTATCTCCCACTCTTCAGGATCAAGTTTACCCGGTTTGTTTAATATATGGTCTGGTACCCCAATCTTCCCTATATCGTGCATTGGAGAAGCATGAAGAAGTAACTCGCGCCACTCTTTATTCATCGACATTTTTTTCGCTAGGATAACGGAGTAGTAACTCATTCTCGTAATGTGGTGGGCTGTGTCATTATCTTTAAATTCAGCAGCGCTACCAAGCCTAGTTAATATTTCATACCGAGAGGCTTTCACTTTATCGTTTGCACGTTTACCTGTGTAAAGGGTAAATAGCGTAAATGGGACACTAAATAAAGTAATGAGACCGAAGATTATATATGCCCCGTCGCGCAATGAATAAAAGCTACTTAATACTTCAGATTTATCTTTCTTAATGAAGTAGGCCATATTTAAGTGTTCATTCCACTGAGCGCTTACAAATACTTCCTTTCCACGGTAATCAACAATCGATGCAAGTTGTGCTTGTTCATTCTCATCGACACTCAGAGCGGTGATCTGGGCGATGGATTTAGAAAATTTTACGTTAGCTTTGCTATCAATATTAAAGCGTAACGGTGAAATAATGTTACCGCTACGATCTGTGTATAAGAACTCACCGCTCTCTCCAACATTATAGTTATCAAAGTCAGAGCTTAAGCCATTGTTTTGGCCGATTTCATTAAATGATACCGCTACGACTTGTTGATCTAAGTTGAAAATAGGAATGACTAAGTAGAGTGATGTTTTAATTTTTCCATCAAAACTGACAGAGGTTATCGACGGTGATAGCGTCATTTTGCCACTGACCGCTCGAATAAAAGCACTATTAGAGGACATGTCAATTTGAGACAGGTTAAGAGGTGAACCGTAATTTAATATAACCTTACCTTCACTTGAGATGATGGTCTTCGATTCACCACTAATGAACGCATCATATTTATTAAAAAAGGCAATAAGTTCTGCTTCATAGAAAGCGACCTCTTTAAGGTTATCGTTTTCACTGGCACGAATCAGTTTTGCAAGTGTTTTTTGGAAAGTCAGCTTTTGGGTTATATAGTGGTGAATATTGGCTCTAATTTCACTAAGCTTGTTGATGTTAACTGAAACCTCATGCAAGGTTTGACGGACTGTATTTTTATATTGGTCTTCGATTGACTGTTTATTCGCATCTAAGATGTACCAACCACCAGCCATACTCAGTGTAATAAATATACTCATTAAAACCACGAGTATGATTGAAAACTTGGTTGTACCAAATGAGTAAGAGTTATCGTCTGCAAGGCTTCGCTGAGAGAGAATAGAAAAAACTAAAAATAGGCTAGATATAAGAGCAATGAAAAACCCTGCTAAGGTAATCGTTTTATTTTCAAACCTTGAGCCTTCTTCGCTATTACGTATCGGCTGCATTTCAAGATCGTAATAGACTTCTAATAGACCTATATATTGATTGTTAAATGCAATATTGGTTTCTTGTTTTGCAAGATTCGTAATTTTTTTGGGAAGAGGCACATTGAAGTACGTTTTTTCATGCAAAGTATAATAACTAAAGAAGACCTCATCAGAAAAGGCGTCAGTAATTTTAACACCACGGATGATTTTATTATTATTGAGCTGTGAACTGAGGGAATGGCGTAATTGCTCTTTGTTTATATTATAAACAAAAGGCGCGCTTAGGTCTGCAATTTCACTTGTTGCCACAGAAATGGCAGTACTTGTATTGGCTGAAGGCGTCATTTCAACCTTGATCGCTTGATGCACAAGAATAAATAAGCTGGCAGCGAGCAGTAATATGGAGAGTATTTTAGCCTTAAAATGCATAAATTATTCCGTATGCTCATTCATGATGCGTGTTATTTCACCGCTTTCTGTCATTAACTTGATTTGGCGATTAAATTCAGGAAGTAAATACTGATACTTTTTTGCCAGCCTAAATCTAAGGTTATAAATGGCAACAGGTTTAGTTCGTTCCAAGTAACCTTGTTCAATCTCAGGCTTAATGACATCAATTGGGAAAAGGGCATAATCGCAACGATTCAACTTCAATAGATGAATGGATTGTTTTTCTGTTGCGATTTCATTCTTAGTGTTGACGTTAATTAATTTAAAATCATTAAAGCCGAGAATTGAGCAAGGGATAAGCTGGTCAAAATCGCTGATATCGACTTTAGTTTGTTTAAATTGTTTAGGGTTATAAACAATAACCTCTTCGGAGCGGTAGAATGTATCGGTATAAACAGTAGCTTTAATTTCTCCAGGTTCAAGTCTCCAGTCTTGCGCAATACCAGGCTCCAGATCCAGTTGGCCATTTTTCATATACAAACGAATTCTTGCTTGGGGTAGCTGCTTATATGTGAATGATACATCGAGTTTCTCACCAATAATATTGAGGATATCGATGTAGGCTCCTCGGATTTGACCATTATCCCCTGAACGATAGAAGTAAGGCGATCGATCCTGATCGATTAAGCCAACGTTTAAAACAGTTTCGGCACTAGATACACTCCAAGATAACGTTGCAATTAGGCCAATTAGTAACTTTTTTTTCATAGCCATCTCTTCATTGTTTACTGCTATTATGTTCGTGCACTAACTTGCTTATTAAAAATGTGCATCTTTTAGAATAAATACATACAAAATAATAACATATTGAGTGTGAAAAAAAATCTTAGTTTTTATATTGTGATGAAGTTCAACTAAATAATACACCCAAAAAAAGTAATGAATACAGATGATTAATGATTGGTTTTTGGATGGTTAATGGGCGGGTTATATCATTGTGAATTAATGTTGCCGGTATGTTTTTTTATACAGGCGTGCTAATTTTATAACACGCTTGCCTTTCTAATAATGGAAACGGACAGACATCACCATCTGGTGGCCATAAACACCGCTATTTTTTACTTCCGCCCCAAGTGCGAGCTGTTCTGTAGAGTAAAAGCGGGCACCAAAAGCAAAGGTCGATTTTGTATCGTCGTTATCGATGATTTTACCGAATTTGACATGGGCTTCGACACCTTCTAATACCCAAAATCGGGTGCCGAGATTCACTTCGGTTTTGAACGTTGTATCTGAGCTGTCTTTCACACTATGAAGTAGCATTTGTCCATATACATCGCCAAACTGATTTATTGGCCCATTGAAGCCTATGCCACCAGCGAGATCCCAATCATTACTAAATTCACTATCGAAACGACCAATAAAGTGTGAGTTTTCAGTGAAATAGGTAGTCAGTTCAGTTCCAAATGTGGCAGGGCTAGTACCCATCCTGAATTCCATCATGTTGTAATTGAAATTATTAGCCTGTGCTGAAATTGGAATAAGGCTTAATAATCCCAAAGCTGCGATACGTCGTGCTTGTCCTAGCATGAATGCTCCGAAGTCATAGGTAGACTGAATTTCGATATAATACAAAAAAAGCCTGCAATATGCAGGCCATTAGTGCTAGAACTTTGATTTATTACATGATTTGGATGTGGTCTACTTCAATCTCTGGCGTGTTGCCTCCTTCATACTCACCAAAAATACGGACTTTAGTATTTGCATCTAGTGGTGTTGCTAAATGGACATCATCCAATTCTATTTGAATTTCAGCGTTGCCATCTGAAAAAACAAACTTGTCATTTTTTAATTGACGAATGATAGTGCCATCGATAACGACCTCTTTTTCTGTAAACATACTGGTATCTTGAAGTAACTCTGAAACGGAAGTTGTATCGACAGGGCCATTATACTGGATAGAAGCTTGGCGATTGTTATCGTGGTCGTTGCCCGCTAGCGCTAGTGAAGGTGCAAGGATTAAAGTGGATACTAAAGCGATAATTGTTTTTTTCATAAGAATGTCTCTTTCGTTGTTCGTTTAAGTTGTCACTATTAAAGCACTCCTTTTTTGAATTAATACTGAGTGTTACATTCATTTTCGGTTCATTTATCGGAGCACTATCTTGGGAATGAGGGTAAAATAGTTTTATCAATAACGAATCTAATGACTTAAGAAGACGTACCACTATGCATGCACCGATAAAATCGTTAATGGTCCAAGGCACGACATCCGATGCCGGGAAAAGTGTTCTTGTGGCAGGTTTATGCCGTGTATTAGCGAGAAAGGGCGTTAAAGTTGCCCCATTTAAACCACAAAATATGGCACTCAATAGTGCCGTTACGAAAGATGGTGGTGAAATAGGACGAGCACAAGCGGTGCAAGCTCAAGCCTGCAATGTTGAACCAACAGTGCATATGAACCCTGTATTATTAAAGCCTAACTCTGATACTGGCGCGCAAGTCATTCTTCAGGGGCGTGCTATTAGTAATATGGAGGCGACGAGTTACCATGATTATAAGAAAGTGGCGATGGCAACCGTCATGGACTCGTTTGAAAAGCTTCATGCAGAGTTTGAGAGCGTCATGATCGAAGGCGCGGGCAGCCCTGCTGAAATTAATTTAAGAGCGAATGATATTGCGAATATGGGGTTTGCGGAGAAAGCAGACGTTCCGGTTATTATCGTTGCCGATATTGATCGTGGTGGGGTGTTCGCTCATCTCTATGGCACGCTAGAGCTACTCTCTCAATCAGAGCAAGATCGTGTTATTGGTTTTGTTATCAACCGATTTAGAGGCGATATCGCGTTATTGCAATCCGGTTTAGACTGGTTAGAAGAGAAAACAAACAAGCCCGTGCTTGGTGTTCTACCTTTTATCCACGGGCTAAATTTAGAAGCGGAAGATGCCATCATATCGGAACAGGTCTCAAATGATGATGCGAAAATAAAAATTGTGGTTCCTGTGTTTACAAGAATCAGTAATCACACCGATTTTGATAGTTTACGGCTGAACCCTGATATAGATTTCCGTTATGTGGGTAAAGGTGAAAAATTAGATAGAGCTGATTTGATCATTCTCCCCGGTACGAAATCGGTAAGAGCGGATCTTGATTACGCTCGATCTCAGGGGTGGGATGCGGATATCAAACGTCATATTCGTTTAGGCGGAAAGGTGATTGGTATTTGTGGTGGTTATCAAATGCTTGGGCAATTGATTGAAGACCCTCAAGGTATTGAAGGCCCTGCAGGAACGAGTGCTGGTTTGGAGTTATTCGATGTTCAAACTGAACTTAAATCTGACAAGAATCTTACCAACGTAACTGGAACGCTCACTTTGAATAACAAATCTGTTCCAGTCTCAGGGTATGAAATTCATGCTGGTGTGAGTCAGGTAAATGAGTCACAGCCTGTTTTGTTGAGTAATGGGCAAGCGGACGGGGCAGTGAGCAACTGTAATCAAGTCATGGGAACGTATCTGCATGGTTTGTTTGAATCACCTCAGGTGACAAGCTTGATTTGCGAATGGGCAAACCAATCCACGGTTGAAAGTGTTGATTTTGAATCTATTAAAGATAATGCGATCAATACGATTGCTGATGCGATTGAAGAGCATATGCATTTAGAACAATTATGGCCAGAACTGAAAAACCACTGGGGCAGAGACAATTCAAATGCTTAAAAAAGTTATTACAACAAGTGTTATAAGCATGCTCTGTATTTCACTGAATGCGCAAGCTAATGTGAAAATTTATTCTGCATCATCATTAACCAATGTTATGAATGCCTTATTGGCAGAGTTTAAAACGACTAGTGATACTGATGTATTACCAATCTATGGGGGTTCTTCCTCATTAGCAAGGCAAATTGAACGTGGGGCACCTGCGGGTCTGTTTATCTCTGCTAACGAAAGTTGGATGCAGCATTTAGTGAAACGTGGTTCTGTTTTGCAAGAGAATGTGTTCCCGTTTACTCAAAACCAATTGGTTCTTATAGCCCCTAAAACATCGACACTTGAACCGTTTGCCATTGAGGATATTCGCGACTGGCAAACCAATATTGGTAAAGGGCGACTGGCAATCGGAAATCCACAAGCCGTGCCTGCTGGTATCTATGCAAGACAAACCCTTCAATCGTTAAATGTTTGGAATGCTGTGAAGTCATTAACTGCTCCAACGAGTAATGTACGCATGACCTTAGCGTTGGTTGAAAGGGGTGAAGCTCCACTCGGTATTGTCTATAAAACGGATGCATTACAAAGTAAGAATGTCCAATTGATCACTGAGTTTGCTAGTACAAGTCATGATCCTATTCGTTACCCTCTTGCTATCGTTAATACTTCGCCGGAATCGTTAGAGTTAGCGGCATTTTTACAATCTGAAAAGGCTCAAGAGATCTTGAATCAATTTGGGTTCAACTCTTTAGCTCAATAAGAGAATCGACATGTTGTCAGACTTTGAACGCGATGCACTTTATTTAAGTTTGAAAGTCGCATCGATCAGCATTTTATGGCTAATTCCTATTGGGGTTGGGTTCGCATGGCTGTTAGCAAGAAAACAGTTTATTGGAAAAGGGATAGTAGATAGTATTTTACATCTTCCCCTTGTTCTTCCTCCTGTTGTCATTGGGTATCTATTGCTCGTAGTCATGGGAAAGCAAGGTATTATCGGCCGATGGTTAGCGGATAATTTCAATGTTGTTTTCAGTTTCAGTTGGAAAGGGGCCGTATTAGCGTGCGTCGTTGTGGCTTTACCTCTAATGGTACGTGCAATTCGGCTGAGTTTAGAGAGTGTTGACCCTAAGTTAGAACAAGCGGCAAAAACATTGGGAGCTTCTCCTTTTAAAGTATTTATCACGATTACACTGCCTATGATCATTCCGGGGATTATTACCGGTACTATGCTCTCTTTTGCCCGAAGTTTAGGGGAGTTTGGTGCAACCATCAGCTTTGTTTCTAACATTCCAGGAGAGACTCAGACCATTCCATTGGCGATGTTCAATTTTATCGAAACCCCAGGGATGGAATTCGAAGCGGCGAGACTGTGTGGGATTTCAATTGCGATCGCACTGGCATCTTTACTTTTTTCTGATTGGTTGTCCAAAAAAGCCAATAAACGCTTGGGAAGTCAGTCATGAGTTTAATTTCACTGCAATTTCAAAAGCAGCTTGGTGAAACGCAATTTGATGTTGATCTTGATATTCCGGCGACAGGGATTACCGCTATTTTTGGGCGTTCTGGTGCAGGAAAAACATCATTAATTAATGTTATCAGTGGGCTAATCAAGCCCGATTCTGGCTTGATAAAAGTTAATGACCGTATTTTGTTCGATGATAACCATTCAATCGATGTCGCCGTAGAGAAAAGAAACGTTGGCTACGTTTTCCAAGACGCTCGCCTTTTTCCTCATTATAGTGTCAAAGGCAATTTAACCTATGGTGTGAAGCAAGCGGATGACACTTATTTTTCTAAGGTCGTTACACTGTTGTCTCTGACTAATATGCTCGATCGCTATCCTGCGGATCTTTCTGGAGGAGAGAAGCAGCGTGTGGCGATTGGCCGAGCATTATTGAGTAAACCAGACATATTGCTCATGGATGAACCTTTAGCATCGTTGGATTTGCCTCGTAAGCGTGAAGTCATGCCGTTTCTAGAGAAGTTAGCTGACGAAGTTAAAACGCCAATCCTGTATGTGACACACAGCTTGAATGAAATTTTGCGATTAGCAAGCCATCTGGTGATTGTGAATGATGGCAAGGTAGAAATTTCAGGTTCAATTGAAGAAGTTTGGGGTTCAAACTCCATGCGCCCGTGGCAGTCTTTCTCTGAGCAAAGTAGTTTGTTTGAAGCCACCATCGCTGAACATCATCGCCAATATGCACTGACCAAAGTTCAATTAGCAGAGAATGTCTTTCTATGGGTTCAAGGGATTGATGGGAAGCTAGGTTCATCCATTAGGCTTCAGGTACGAGCTAACGATGTTTCAATTGCTTTAGATAAACCGGAGCGAACATCCATCAGGAACATCTTAAAAGCTCGTGTAAGCCTCATAGAGTCGAAGAACATTGCGAATGATAAGCAGAGTGTTGGTGTCCAACTTGATTTGGGAACAAATAGGCAACTTTGGGCGACAATAACCCCTTGGGCATTAGATGAGTTGGATCTTAATATAGGGATGGATGTCTATGTTCAAATCAAAGGTGTGAGTGTCACTCAACGCGATATCGCATTTACACATGAATAGTCTTCATGCGCTAATCCGTATTGGATTTAATGAGTCATTTTACTCAGTGACTAGATAGAATCTGCTGGAACAAAAAAGCATGCCACCCACGAGTTAATACTCGCCGATGCCATGCTTTTTTTGTGCGTTTTAATAATGTAACCGATAAAGAGTTATATTATTTTACGAACACTTCTTTGAAATCACGCTTCAAAATTGGGTCGCGACGTGCTTTCTTTATTTGCTTAACCATATCTTTTACACAGTTGTGAAGGACTTGGTCAAGAAGCTCTGCACGATATTCTTCTTTCGCTTCGTCAGTCATATCTTCTGGTAATTTCAACGTAGGGAACTCTTCCATTACGTTAATACCAGCAAAACCCTGACTTACAGAAATTAATGCGTGGAATTGTTCAAAACTGTCTAGCACATTTTGTGCACTTGCTGGAAGTGTATCCCAAGCATCACGTACTGCATCTTCAGATACTTCATGAATCGACGTAACCATGAAATACATCGCTTCAGGGACTTGATCAAACTCCATGACTTTGCGTAGTTCTGGTGAAATAGTTTCTAGATCAACTTTAGGTTGCTCTGTGTTAGTTGCGTCTGACATGACAAATTCTCGTATAAAAGAAAGCAATGCTAAAAAGTTTCAGCCAAAAGTCAACGAAATATAGCAAAAAATCGTGAATGAGCCTGTTTCATATGGTATATCTACTTGTATGTTAGCTAATAATTAATAAGGCTATTTATGAGTGTTGCGGGTTCTTCAATGCGAATTCTACTCGTCGATGACGTGAAGTTAGACCGTATGCAGCTTGCTATTAGGCTCAAGCAGTTAGGACATCAAGTGGAAGCGGCAGGAAGCGGAAAAGAGGCCTTGGCTGTCTATTCAAGCTTTGACCCGGATTTAGTTTTACTCGATATATCAATGCCCGACATGGATGGTTTTGAGGTCTCTCAAAAAATTCGTAGTCAGTTTCCTGATTGGGTTCCCATTATCTTTTTGAGTAGCCATGAAGAGCCAGAAATGATTGCACGAGCGATTGAGGCTGGGGGGGATGATTACCTGATTAAACCCGTTGATCGCCTTGTATTAAACTCGAAGTTAATCGCGATGCAGCGAATAGCTATGATGCGACGAGAGCTTAAAACGGCGTCTGTAAAACTTGAAGAGCTCAATGCTATGTTGCAACAACAAGCGAATGAAGATGGGCTCACTAAGTTATATAACCGCCGATATATGGATAAGCAACTAGAAGATGCTATTGGTTGGCATGGTCGCCATAAAATCCCATTTTGTTTGATTCTGCTTGATGTTGACCATTTTAAACCATTCAATGATAACTACGGTCATATAGAAGGTGACAAATGCCTTCAGTCTATATCTAACACACTTAATGAACTCTTTACACGCTCAGGTGAATTTGTTGGCCGTTATGGTGGAGAAGAATTTGCGGTACTATTAAGTGGTGTCGGTGATAAGAAAGCAGAAAAAGAAGCGCTTCGAATCAAGTCGAAAATTGTTGAGCTTGCCTATCCACATGCTTATTCACCAACTGCTGATTATGTGACTGTCTCGCAAGGGATAGTTACGCTAATTCCAACAGGAAAAGAAAAGCCGAGTGATATTTATAAGAAAGCCGATCAAGCGCTTTATGAAGCAAAGCAGAATGGTAGAAATAGTTTTAAAATGTGGATTGAAACGACTTAGCACTTACGATGTTTTATCGGCTATTGAATTTATCGGTTATTGATATAAAAGCCATGTAATCGAGATGAATTGAAATCCTCAAAATTATGTGGCAAATAGCATTGAAATAGCTTTAAGTGCAGTTATTACCACTGTAATACGGCGTATAGTTGAATGTACTTTCGAACTAATTGTTTATTCTGGCTTCTTTGCAGTGGGTGACCAAACTTAATATAACACGGGCTTATATTAAAGCGGTGATCAAGGCATTGAGTGAGCTGTGAATCACTTTCATACAACGTTATCCCTTGCTCGCTGTATTCATCTATCTGATCTGGCAGCTCTCCCATCCACCAATGCAACAATTCACGACTCTTTTTACTTCGACTTATCCAGTGATCACTAATCAGAAGCAGCAGATCATTAGGTTGAATGGCGTAACCATATTCAGCTTGCCACTCTGTTATATCTGCTAGGAGATTTTCTCTGCAAGTTTTTCCGGCACTGATCATATGATGCGTTAGTACCCAAACCGTTCCTTCAGGTGAAGATATACGGTAGTGGTGGGCAGGATCTGGGCTTCCAATCGTCTCTAAAGCTTGTACGACAGACTCATGACCGAAATTATTCAACGTGTTCTGCATTCTGCGCGTGTAAGCAAGGCTTAGGTGATGCTCACTCATTCCTTGGTTATGAACCGTAGGGTAGTGTCGCTCGCACAGTTTTAAACAGTCAACTTGAAATTCGTTGATACTTCGTATTACTAAGTCTAATAACAAATGGAAGTCCTATGCGGGGCAAGATCTGGAAACTGATAAAGACTATCACATTGTTTTCTATGAGAACTATAATTAAGCTCTGAGTTCGTGAGCCATACTATAAATAATAGTAATAGTCTGATGGCATAAGCTATTTGAGAGATAAGTAATATCACTTTAAGGAGAAATAATGACTGAAATTGTACTTGAACCTAAAACAAAACAGAGCATGGTAGCCGCCTTACAACGCTACTTTGAAGAAGAGCTAGATAGTGAGCTTGGGCAATTTGATGGAGAATTTCTATTAGACTTTCTGAGCAAAAAATTAGGACCCGTTTATTATAACCAAGGTATCGCTGATGCTCAAAAGGTGATGGAAAGAAAGATAATGGACATTAGTGATGAGCTATATGAAATCGAAAAAATAGTAGAAGTCTAGCGAGAGCTTAAATCAGAAAAGTTCATTCGAATTTTTCGAACAAGTTGTTTAATTTCAAGCTCTCTTGATTGTGTAAAGATTGGTAAATAATATGTGTCATCCAAATGCGGAATGTTACCTTGATGTTACTTTTTGGTTTGGTGTCGAATTTTAGCAACATGCAGTGAGTACAATTCTTGGGCAGTAATATGAATAATACAGTGAAAAATTACAATGTGGTATCTCGACTCCTTCATTGGGTTTCGGCGATTACGATTTTTGGCATGTTTGGCATAGGCCTGTGGATGGTTGATCTCACTTACTATAGTGAGTGGTATAAAACGGCTCCAGACTGGCACCGTTCGGTCGGTATTCTTCTTGCCATTGTTACGTTAGGCAGGATGCTTTGGAAGCATGTTACGGCGTCACCAAAAGTAGAAGGTAAAGCATACGAAGTGATTACTGCAAAAATAGTGCATCTACTTATGTACGTTTTATTATTCGTTCTTTTTGTATCTGGTTATCTGATTTCAACTTCCGACGGAAGAGGTATTGATGTTTTCACTTGGTTTACCGTACCAAGCCTCGGTGAACTCTTTGCTAATCAATCAGATATTGCTGGCAACATACATTATTACACCGCTTGTATTTTAGTTGGACTTGCATCTGTTCATGCACTTGCTGCTTTAAAACATCACATAATTGATAAAGACAATACGCTACGCAAAATGATAGGAGCTTCAAAATGAAAAAAACACTACTTGCTACTGGATTAGCACTTGTTATGGCGGCACCTTTTAGTGCAAGCGCAGCCGATTACATGATTGATACTAAGGGTGCACACGCATCGATAAATTTTAAAATTAGCCACCTAGGGTATAGCTTCATCAAAGGTCGCTTTAATGATTTTGGTGGTGAGTTTTCTTATGATGGTAATAACATCGAAGCATCGAAAGTGAACGTGACGGTTAACACCGCAAGTTTAGACTCAAACCATGCAGAGCGCGATAAGCATATCCGAAGTGCTGACTTTATTGATGCAAGTAAATTTGGTGAAGCGACCTTTAGTAGCTCAAAAGTTGTCGATAAAGGTAATGGTAAACTTGATGTTATGGGGAATCTTACATTGCACGGGAAAACTCAGCCTATAACGATTAATGCAGAATTTATTGGTGCAGGCAGCGACCCATGGGGTGGAGAGCGTGCTGGGTTTAATGGTACCACTCGTCTTGAATTAGCTGATTTTGGCATTGCGGTTATGGGAAGCTCAAGTTACGTTGATATGGAGTTACATGTAGAAGGTGTTAAAAAATAGCGTCTTCACATTCGAGTCCATTTGAGTGATAGATTGGCGTGATGCCTTTCAACGTTAAAGTGCGCTAAATATAAATGCATTTTAAATAGAAATGCACTCTAAATAGAAAAGCCCTCGGTAGTGATGAACTGCCGAGGGCTTGATGGTTTGGAATGCTAATAGTGAATATTACATGAACTCAAAGCGACTTATTTCCTTGTATGTTCTTATGAACTCAATATGTCTGCGATTCAAAAACCATGTTTATTGTTAATGGATACGAAGTTGTACCTATTAAGCGGTTTCTAGTTCACGCTCAACAATGTTCAGTCTTTCACCGTATACTGGGCGTAATGCTTTCAATACATCCATTCTTGAAATCACGCCAACCATTTGGCCATTCTCTAGAACAGGAAGTGCATGAGGCTTGCTAACTTGCATGCTCTTTGCGCGTTCTTCTAAAGAGAGTGATGTTAGTTGAGTCGCAATGCCCATGCCTGATGTTGGGAAAAGCTGGTCTTTATCAATGCAAAGGAATTCAGCAACATCAACCAAGCGATCAGATGAGTCCATCGCCACTACATCACGATTCATTAAATCGACAACTTTTTGATCTTTAGCTGGAATGTAATCTTGGCACCAAAGGTCAACCATTACATCATGAACAGAGAAGAATCCGACTAGACGACCTTCAACGTCGCAAACTGGTGCGCCATTTAAGTTGTGATCAAGCAGAGTATCAATTGCGACAGATGTTGGCATTTCAGCACTTAGAGAAATTGAGTTGCTTGCCATGATGTCTTTTACAAGTAGGTTGTTGTTCATAGTAATATCCTTAACTGACGTAATTGTTGTTGGTTGAGTTATTGTTGCTAGGTTTGCAGCTTTTAGTTGTGGGCGACGGTAGATACTCCAGTTTGCGAGGCCGACAAGAACGGCTCCACCGACAATATTGCCAAGGGTTACAGGAATAAGATTCGCAGTGACAAATTGAGTAATGTTTAAATCAGCATATTGACTCGCACTAACCCCAACTTGTGACCAAAATGATTCAGGCGCGAAGTTTTGAATAACAATGCCAAGTGGAACCATGAACATGTTGGCTACACAGTGCTCAAAGCCACTGCTGACAAACATTGCAACGGGTAGAATCGTCATGGCTGCTTTTGTCATTGCATTTGCAGAGCTAAACGTTAACCAGATAGCCAAACAAACTAATAAGTTACATAAAATACCCAGAGCAAAAGCTTGCACTACGCTATGGTGAAGTTTGTGTTGTGCAATGTTTAAAGCGTTTAATCCCCATTGCCCATGATCCATTTGGTACAGACCTGCGGCGGTGACTAATAAAAGAAGAAACATTGCGCCGATGAAGTTACCGACATAAACCTTTCCCCATATCGATAGCATCTTGCCAAAACTGATCTGTTTATTTGCCCAAGAAATACTGGAAAGTACTGAACTGGTAAAAAGCTCACCACCACAGATAACAATCAAAATTAAGCCCATACTAAAAGCAAGCCCGCCAGCGAATCGGCTTAAGCCCCATCCTGCGTCTGCACTGCCCGTTGTAACCGTGATATAGAAAAGAAAAGCAAGTCCGATAAATGCACCTGCCATGACAGCCAGGCTCAAAGTCATACCACTGGTTTTCTTGGCTTTACTAAGCGCAAATTTTTCTGCTTCTGCCATCATTTCATAAGGCGAAAATAGCTGATGGTTTTCAGAACTAGCAGTAGACATATTGGCTCCTTGAACAGTTGAACATTGAATGCTCCTTAATAAGTGTTTCTGCATATTTGAAGAGATGAATCTAAAATCAGCGTAGCCATTGCTGCGCTTCCCACTTAGATTATGAGGAAGTGGTCAACAGGTAAAATTGATAATTCTGACAATTCGTATCAAATTTATTGATATAGATAAAAGTATGCGTAAAATGCAATTAGTTGCTCAGACATCGGTTTTATCGATAGGGTGTTTGAAGTAATAAAAACGCATATTTCCACTCGTTTAGATGTAAAAGGACCTAACTTTGCGCTATTCATTAAAGCAACTCGCGGTATTTGACGCAGTATCTGACTCTGGCAGTGTTAGCCAGGCCGCCGATAAGCTTGCATTAACTCAGTCTGCAACCAGTATGTCACTCGCTCAATTGGAGAAAATGCTTGGGAGACCTTTGTTTGAAAGGCAAGGGAAGCAAATGGCGCTTACACATTGGGGAATATGGTTAAGGCCCAAAGCGAAGCGTCTTCTTCAGGATGCACAACAAATCGAAATGGGTTTTTTCGAACAGCACTTATTGAGTGGCGAAATTAATCTAGGCGCAAGCCAAACACCAGCAGAGCACTTGGTGCCAGACCTTATCAGTATTATTGATAACGACTTTCCTGAGATGCGGATCACGCTAGGGGTCCAAAGTACCAAGGGTGTTATCGAAGATGTTCTGGATTATAAATATGACTTGGGAATCATTGAAGGGCGTTGTGATGACAATCGAATCCATCAAGAGATCTGGTGCCGAGATCACTTAATCGTAGTCGCCGCGGCACATCATCCATTTGCTAAACGTGAAACAGTAAGCTTAGCTCAGTTAGAGCAAGCAAAATGGGTATTGAGAGAACATGGATCGGGTACTCGCAATATTTTTGATAGCTCTATTCATCATCTAATTGGTGATCTTGATGTATGGCGAGAGTATGAGCATGTGCCAGTTCTGCGTAGCTTAGTTGCCAATGGTCAATACTTAACTTGTTTACCTTATCTTGATGTAGAACGCTTCATTGATAATGGTGAGCTTGTCGCATTAAATGTACCTGAATTGAAAATGGACAGAACACTCTCATTTATTTGGCGTGTAGACATGGCAGAGAACCCATTAGTGGAATGCATTAAACGTGAAGGATTGAGAATGATGAAAGGAAAACCATACATTCTATGAATGCGGTTTGATTTCATTATGTCGTAATTCTGTTGTTTTATCGGTTGCGTCAAACTTTTAATGAAAAACATGTATATCTCGACATATCATTTGTGACATTGATCACTCGTCTTGTGATTGGCATCAGATATTATTTACTCTGATTTTACTGATGCCAAATCCAGACGGTTACAAGCTTTGTAACGCATGATTTGAATGAGGGCTATATGAGTACACTATTTGCTATATCGTTAACTACCGGAATTCTATCTGGCCTTTGGGGTTGGATTGCGATTTCATTAGGGCTTCTATCTTGGGCGGGTTTCCTTGGCTGTACGAGCTATTTCGCTTCCCCAACGGGTGGTGTAAAAGGTTTAATAGAAAGCTTATTAACGAATATGAGTGGTGTGTTTTGGGCGATGGTGATTATCCATGGTTCAACCTTTGCTGGTCTAGAAATCTTAGGTTATGTCGTTACAGCAATTGTTGCTTTCTTTATGTGCATTCAAGCGAAACAAGCTTGGCTGGCATATATTCCAGGGACATTCATTGGCTCATGTGCAACATTTGCGGCAGGTGGAGATTGGCAACTGGTGATCCCATCTTTAATCTTAGGTGGCGTATTTGGTTACCTAATGAAAGCATCTGGCCTTTGGCTTCATCAAAAATCAAGTCAATCGACTTCTCTTACCAAACAAACTGTTGAAACTCAGTCATGATTTCAATGGGTGGTTAACTAAGTAGATAGAGTTTGATAATCCCCCGATTAATTTGTATCTGTATATCAAATGATTTGATACATGGCACACCGTAGTGGTGTGCCATTTTTTATAGTTGGATAGCAGCAATTAATACTGGTTTTATTTTCGATTTCACAATATTAATTAGAGATAGCAAAGCAGTTTACGTATTACCGTTTGCCATGGTGATAACACGTTTAAGTGTCCAACGTAGTAATAGTGGGATACATTCAACTCCTTTGTCTTCACAATGAGAAACGATTGCCAGAGCGAGATCCGGCTTGGCATGTTTTTTAAGCACTCGGGCCACTACCTTTTTGGCAGGTATCGGGTGATCATGTGGGATTTTTATCATATCTTTGAAAAACAACTCGAAGCCATTATTGTAAAGATAGTGTTCAATGTCTTTTTCCGGCAATTCGGTAAGCCTATGCCTCTCTTGATCGTTCCCTAGTTGTGAATGTACCGTTGCAGCATATTTTTTACCTGCAGCATCACCGTCCGTCACCACATGCCAATCGATATCAAACGCTTTTGCCACTTTGATCAACGATTTTAAACCAGACTGTGCGAACTCAATGATTTGTACCCCTTCAGCCGCAAGGTTATAGCCACATTGATTCGCCAGTTCGTTAAATAACCAAACTTCTGTTTCACCTTCAACCAATAACCAACAACGAGCAAACAGAGCGCCAGTACGATGAAAGCGAATGTGAAAGCCAATTCGACGCAGTTCATCCTTGCTAAGTTTATTGGTCATTAAACTGGTAGCGATGGTTTTATCGGATTGCCGGACTAAACGGCGAATTGATTGCAGTGGGACAGAACCAAGCAAGTCGCCACTGTTAGTCGTAAGAATTTTTTGCATTGGGAGTAGTTGCAATAACCCCCAAGCTCTAGAGAGATGGGTGGGGTGCAATCGACCTTCTGGATCTTCGATAATTAATAGTGGGCGGGCGCATCGGCGAAGTTCGTTAGGCCCTTTAGCTTGTAAATAGGCATTTAGTAAGCCCATAAACAACAAGCGAGTCTGCTTGTTTTTGGTCTCTTCAACGAATTGAGTGACATTCTGCTCATTGGTATTGCTTGTGAAAAACAGGCCGTCACGAGGTTTTCTTGGATTTTTCCGCGATTGATTTTTAAAAGAAAAGTAGTGATCAACCAGGGTTTCCATTGAGTTTAAGCTGCTGCGCATTTCTCCTTTATTGACATGCCCTGGGATCGCCATTAGACGACGACACGTGTTGTCGATACGTTTTTCGACGCGTCCGTTCTTGCCATTAGTGTGATTGAATGGACGCTCAAAATGACGTGAATCACGCAGACGAATCACAGGGTGCAGAGTCATTAACTCTTGAGCTAACTTCTCGGAGTGATGAAGCTTAAGCGGCTTACCTTCGATATCCAAAAACATATAGTGTGTCTCAATGGCGTATTGATCGAGAGTCGCACTAATACGATAGAAGATGCGGTAGTCACCATCTTCATCTTCAATCCAGATTGGTTTTAGTTTTCTATAGCGACCTGCTTTAAGTTCGCTTTTATCATTCGCCTTTAAACTTAACACGATCTGTAAATGTTGGGTTTGTGGGTGAGAGATCGAATAGTCAACATGAAAGTCTTGCATTTCAAATTGATAAAGTACGCCATTTGCTGGTAGTGCAACGGAAAGAGCATCGAGGAGAGAAGATTTACCCCACGTATTTTCCCCAATGAGGGTCGTGAGTTCATCGAATTTTAACGACAAGCGCTTAATACCACGGAATCCAGAAATTTCGATTCTGTCTAATTGCATAGAATCACTCCTTAAAAACGCGAGAACCTGCAGACGGTTTCAATCTTTATTGATATTAAACCTAATCAATACCGGGGAAAAGCCATAATCTATTCCCGGTAATTATATGAATGTAAACAGGTTTAGAATATAAATCGCACATGATTAGCATAATCGATAAATTCAGAGCATGTAGGCTTTTGTGTCACATTTCGTATTTGATTACATCAAACTAAGTCTTTGTTTCTCTACTTTTGAACCGAATGAGAACGCTTCTCCAAATAGACCGCAAATATGGAAGATAAATTTCTTTGCATACCAGTTTCATAAAATTCACGATTCTGTCATGATTCAGCCCTTAGTATTGGGTGGAATAATTGAGAAAGAACAGATGATGACAAAAGAGAACAAACCAGTAAAAATAACGCTGGCGCATATCAATGACACCCATTCTTATTTTGAACCTACGTCATTGCAGTTAACCCTTCCTATTGCTGGTAGTGTATTAGAGCCGTATGTGAGTGCTGGTGGTTTTGCTCGAATCTCCACACGAGCTCAGCAACTCAAAAGTGAAGCTCATAGGCAGAAAAAAGGTTTCCTCTTTTTGCATGCAGGTGACTGTTTTCAAGGAACGTTGTATTTCTCCCTATTTAAAGGGGAAGCAAACGCTGATTTATTGAATGGGCTTCAGATCGATGCCATGACGTTAGGCAATCATGAATTGGATATGGGCAATGAACCTGTTGCTCAATTCGCCCAGCGTATTGATTTTCCCTTGCTTGCAGGGAACTGGGATCTATCCAATGAAAACCAAGATAAAGCCTTTACATTAGCCCAAAATCAACGAGTTTGTTCGTATATTCCTGCTACGCAATCTGCCCAATACATCACTAAAACCTTTGATGATGAAGACGTCGCTATTTTTGGATTGTCTTTAGATAAAATGGCCGACATTGCGAATCCGGATTCTGATACCCCCTTTGCTAATGCGATTCTAACCGCGCGAAATACCGTAGAGCAGATCCACTCTCAAGGTATCAATAAAATTATTTTACTGAGCCATTTAGGCTATGAGGCCGATCTTGAACTTGCTTCTCAGGTTCAAGGCATTAGCATTATTGTTGGTGGACATAGCCATAGATTGCAAGGAGACTTCTCTGGGATCGGTCTCGCAAAAGATGATGAATATGGCGTTAAAGTTGATAATACTTACATCGTTCAGGCAGGCTTTCATGCGCTAAGTTTAGGGCATTGTGAGATTGATTTTGATGCGAATGGTCATGTGACTCGTTTTGTCGGCCAGAATGATATTTTATTAGGAAGGCGGCTATTTCTAGATCCAAGTCTCAATGAAATGGGAACTGATGAAGCTCATGTTGCTGCTTGTGACTATTTAGGGAATCACCCTAATGTTGTGGTATGTAAAAAAGACGAGCAATTACAGAGTATTCTGCGTGATAAGTACATCCCAAAAGTACGACAACTTCAGCAGCAGATCATCAGCTACACCCCAAGGAAATTGCGACATGTACGAATTCCCGATGAGCAGGGGGCAAGTGAGCTGGCCCCGTTAGTTGCTGAATCTTTTGTTCATGCCATGAATAAGAGGGGAATGAATGCTGAATTTGCGATACATAATGCAGGGGGGGTCAGAAACTCTCTTAATGCAGGCGATGTATCGATTGCCGACATTGCCGGAAAGTTGCTGCCTTTTGCCGTACCAATTGGTGTTTATGATGTATCCGGGAAGACCATTGAACTGATGTTAGAAGGGGCGATTAATAATGCCACGAACAACGGAGTAGAAGGAACCGGGTCAGGCAGTTACCCTTATACTCACAACCTTGCATTTAATTACTGTGCGGATAAGAGGGTAGGTCAGCGTATTGAAAGCCTGAAAATATACAGCGCTAAACATGGCTGGCAACCCGTTGATTCCAAGAAGTTATATCGAGGAACGTCTTCCGCTTATACCATGAAAGGGAAAGAAGGTTATGAGGCGGTTCTGGACATGAAAGAAGAAGGTATGATTACCAACCTATCAATGGCGGACTGTTTTCAACAAATGCTGACGGATTACCCAGATAAACTCAATGAAAAAGGGATCTCTTGCCAGAAGTAGTTCAAATCAATTGCAATCGGCAGGGGTGAATCTCCTCAATAGGCGATATTTACGACATTTCTTATGGCACAAACCTTGCTTTATCTATATCAGTTTTATTTGCGTTTTGTATGTGTGGATCGCAGAAGAGGCAAGGGGACAATATGTGGTATAAAGATTGGTTAGATACTGCCGTCATTATCGGATGGGTATCGATTTGGTCAGCATTAGTTTACTTCATTCCGTTAGCCGGAGTCTAAGTTAGATTAATCGCATAATAAGGGGGCATTGAGCTTTAGTGCCGAGCAGTTTAGATATTAATCGGTAGAGAAATTGAACGCTCCCATCAATGTGTAAAAATCCGATAGACTCTGTTTATCGGATTTTTTATGCCCATTTCCCAAGTTCTCAACATTTACCCAATATAAACTCAATCAAGTAGTGACTCTGAATGACTTGTCGTAAATAAATGGATTGAAGCGTTTACCAACTCACAAATATTGCCGCCCCAAGAAAGTGAAAGCTAACCTCGAAACCTTGTGTATGGTTACAAGTAAGAATGGCTGTCTACAATGGAAACTATCTGCAGTCGAAGCTATCTACTATGAAATCAATTTACGATTAAAGCTATTTACTATGAAAAAAATCTATTATGAAAACTATCGATAGTATTAGGTTGGTTTCATATCTTGAGGTGATTATTGGCTCATTAAAATAGCGTTAAAATAAGCATCGGAATAATAGAGTGAGTTACCGCGCGTTATCTGTCAAGGTGCATTTGTTTTGTACTCACGACTGGTACGATAAGAAAAAATGTTCAGTGCTAATCTAAAGGTCTTTGGTGTCTTGGTATGGGAAAACTTGCGCGGCTTAGAAAAAATATCTGGATGATTTTTTCAATCATCTTTATATCCTCTTTAATGCTGCTTTTTTATACCTCATATACGAGTTGGGAATCCAGCAAGCAAACTGTACTTAATAAACAAAAGAATCATGTTGATTTGTTTGGCAACTCTGTACGAGCGTTTCTTGAATCCCAAGAGTCGTTGCTCGATGTCTTAGGTGTTCAGCTTATTGCTCGACATAATATTCCAGAACAACCATTACATGATGCCGCACTTGACCATACAATGAATTCCAACCCTGCTTTTATTGGTCTAGGGCTTATTGCCTATGATGGAACTCCACTTGTCGCAAGCTCAAATTTTGATCTTGATAAAGTCCCAAACCTAATGCTCAATGAAGGAAGTAGAAAAACATTCGTTCAAGCCCGTGATAGTAAAAAAATAACGACGGGGCAAAATTATGAGATAAATGGTCTGGACTCAATAACGTTAGCGATGCCGATTCGTAAAGCGATTTATATCCCGAAAGATGCATCCCAAGCCATTGCTGTGATGACTGCGGGTATTCGACTCGATAATACACCAATATTTAATGGTCATGATGATTTAGCGCCTTATCATAAGATTGAAATTGTTCGAAGTGATCGATTTCTACAATTTAGTTCCCAAAGTGAAGTTGTCGATTATAGTGAGCCGGTAAGTGACTCTTATTTCCAAAGTCTGAACGAGAATGTTAACAGTGATGACTACTTTTCCGTTTATGAATACGAGGCTGAGGGGACTGGTAGTAAGTTACAAATCGTTGCTCACTATGATCCTTTTCTTGAAGTATGGTTTGTATCTAAAGTCGATAAAAAATATTTGTTGCAAAGCTACTTTGACCACTTAGCGCTCAATGCAGGTGTTTTCCTCCTTTATAATTTCTTTATCTTTTTTCTTATTCGAACTATCGCCAGTTCCGAAAAGCGAAAAGAGAAAGAGCTGTTGCGTCTGGCTAATCATGATGCCTTGACGGGGTTGCCAAATCGAATGGAGTTGTTTGGTCAAATTCGTCAAACTTTAAATAGCCTAGAATACGAATATAACCATCATGCACTGCTGTTTTTGGATATTGATGATTTCAAGAGCATTAACGATGCTCATGGGCACGAATATGGTGATCTCCTGCTCATTGAAACGGCATCTAGAATTAATCAGAGTATTAGGCCGTGTGATGTGCTGACTCGTTTTGGTGGGGATGAATTTGTCATTTTACTGTCTGGGTTAGGGGTTGATACAGAGAAATCTAATCTTACGGTTGAAAATACCGTTGATCATCTGCTTGAAATCTTATCGAAACCATATGCGCTTAAAGAGTACACCTACAACAGTAGTGTCAGTGTAGGCATTGTGCTATTTGATGATGACTCGAGTTCAGAGTCCGAACTAATCAAACATGCTGATATTGCGATGTATCGGGCTAAAAATTCAGGAAAAAATACATATTCTGTTTTCGACCCTCAAATGCAAATTGATGTAGCGTCTGAATTTTTACTGGAAGCTCAATTAAGAAAGGCGGTACGCGACAACCAGCTTGAATTATTCTATCAGCCCCAAGTTGACCACGATGACAACATCATCGGAGCAGAAGGGTTGTTACGTTGGATTCATCCAGAAAATGGAATGGTAGGGCCAAATGAATTTATCCCGCTTGCTGAAAAGACCGGGCTTATTATTCCTATTGGGAAAATGGTTTTAAAAATGGCCTGTGAAGAGTTAAGTCGTTGGCAACAAGATGCCTCAAAATATCATTTAACTCTGTCTGTTAATGTGAGTTACAAACAGTTCAAAGAGCTTGATTTTGTTGCTCACATTCAACAATTAATCAGCGATTACCATATTCAAAGTGGGCGCTTAAAGCTTGAATTAACGGAAAGCATGCTGGCGGATGATATTGAAAGTACCATTGTGCATATGAATGAGTTACGAGAGAGTGGTGTGAAGTTCTCTTTGGATGATTTCGGGACGGGGTATTCATCGCTTAAATACCTTAAAAAATTGCCACTCAGTCAGCTAAAAATCGATAAATCATTTATCAATGAGCTAGTGTCAGATGCTAATGATCAGTGCATTGTAAAGACAATCATATCGATGTCCAAAGAACTTGGATTTAATATTATAGCTGAAGGTGTAGAGACATCAGAACAGAAGCGATACTTAGAGCAAGCGGGTTGTGCTTTTTACCAAGGGTATTTGTTCAGTAAGCCGCTGCCAAAATCACAGTTTAATGTGTATTTTAGGCAGCCTGAAGCTGTGCTGGATATTGGAAAGTAGCCATTAAATAAGGGCATACAAATTGAATTTTTCATTACTATTTATCGCCAACAAATGACGAACTATTGATGATCGTTATTTAATCCATATGATGAATTAGACTATGGGTATTCAGGATCTAAAATAAAATTTTTAGCAAGTTAACTTCAACTATTAAGTTCCCCCCCCTCAAATTCCAATTGTGCGTAAGTATTATACAATCACAGAATTAAATGATAAAAAAATCAATCCTATAAATACATTCTCGATTCATAAATGGATGGAAGTCACATTTCGTGTAAAGTCAGATAGTTATACTTACCCGGCACGATATGTCGTAGATTTAATTAATATACAGTTTTAATTTCTTGTAGGCTTAATTAATGTTCAATTTTAACTGCGTTTGAGATATTGGGTTTACATTAATGATGCTGTGTAACTTAAGAGAAGTTGTTCTGGCATGTTACAAATTTAAAAAATAAAACTAGGTTGATTGATGGCAAAACGTTCCAGTACACAAGAATCGCTCGCTTTTGCATTTGAATTATTAAAACGTATTCCTCGCTCTGGTAAAGGTAAAGTAACGGCTTTAGAGCTACAACAACAGCTTGAGTGTATAGGTATTCAGCGCGATATTCGTACTGTTCAACGCAACCTTGAGATGTTGTGTGAGCATTTTGATATTGTAAAAGATGACAGAGCTAAACCTTATGGGTATTCACTAAAAACAGAAAGTGAGGGGTTGGCGTTGCCTTTAATGTCACCACAAGAGTCACTACTGTTAAGTTTGGCTGAAGACTACTTGCAAAATTTGTTGCCAAAGAATGTTATGGCATCACTATATGGCTTCTTTAAAGCCGCGCGTAATAATCTTTCACCATCCGAAGGGAATACAAAGGAGCGGGAATGGTTAAAAAAAGTTCGCTTCGTCAGTGAAACTCAACCGCTCTTACCACCTAAAGTTGAAGACCAAGTATTTAGTGAAATTAGCAAAGCTCTTTATCATAACCGCTGGCTAGATATTGAATATACGAATGGTAAACAAGAAGATAAAAAATCTGAAGTGATGCCTCTAGGACTTGCGCAGCAAGGAAGCCGTTTGTATTTGGTATGTCGATTTAAAGGATACAATAATGAACGTTCATTAGCGGTTCATCGCATTAATAAAGCCGTCTGTTCTACGTTTAGTTTTGATCGGCCTGTTGATTTTAACTTATCAAAATATGATAACGATGGCCGATTTGGATTTGGTGAAGGAAATCAATGTCGTGTTGAATTTTGTATTACTAAAAAAGTGGGGTTTCATTTGCTAGAAACACCGCTATCAGAAGATCAGACCGTCGAAGAGTTGGATTCTCATTATCTCATCACCGCAACTGTCATTGACTCAATGCAACTCGAACATTGGTTAAGAGGCTTTGGTGATGATATATGGAATGTAATAAAAATTAAGAAATAAATAGCAACGTATTAATCAGTGGCTTACACGTCGAGAATAAAATGAAAACAAAACGAATTACAGAGTGGAAGCTGTCCAATACGGCAGCACAGCAAATGGGTGTCGATTCTTCATTTGAGAAGATGGCCGATAGTCTAATCACAAGAGATATTGATTACTTTATCAATAAAGAGAATTCAAGCAGCATTAGTAGCCCACTATTAAATATTTTGAATGCTTGTTATTTAATCGTGGGATCAGAGTTTGATGCAAAGCGTTGGGTTTGTTTTGACGGTGATATCTATTTTGATAAGCAAGCCAAAGGTTTTTGGATGCTTGCAGAAAATAAAATTAAACTATTTAATAAAGATAAACCTTTTTCATCGGGTCAACCTTATGATGAAGTGATAGAAATAGTTAATTCGGAGTTAAATGATGAATTCAATGAATGGGATATACCAAACCTTGTAACTCTAAAAAAGTTAACAAGGCTTTCAAATACGCCATTTAGTACAGGAAATGGACGAATTAGTTTCAGTGCTTATCATTTGTATAAAATAGATAATAATATTCAAGGTTATGATTGTGACGCTAACTACTTAAGGGATTACTCTGGCGGTTACTGCCTTCCTTACCTACCTCAAATTGACTTTCTCGAGTTAGGTAGTAAAGGTCTATTCATTAATGCAATTATGTGTGGCTTTATTCCAACCAAACTTAAAGGTAATGAGCTATATAACTCATTAATTGTTGCGCTAAATTACAAAAAAAAGTCTGCAATTCAAGAATTAGGTGATAACACGAAACTTTTAAACAAGATGGTTTCACAGAAATTAACCAACACGTTGCTGCTTGAAGATAGTATTCGCGCAGATATTGCGCCTTATCATTCAAAGATGGTAGAAGACACAGCGTTAGGGCATTGGTCTTTATGGACTGATGAACTAGAAGAAGGGATAAACGAGCAAGCTATTCAATTGCCAACTCCAATGGTGGCTCGTGATCCAAAATCAAGCATTAATGATGGTGTTGTTGGGATAGATTTTGGCACCAAAAGTACCGTAGTCGTCTATCAAAAAGATAATATTAATATTCATCCGATGCGTGTGGGTACAGGGGACCTGAGTTCTGATATTCAAGCGTATCATTATGAAAATCCGACCATCATGGAGTTTCGTGATCTAGAAGCCTTTATTAGTGCTTATAATTCTAAAGACAACAAACCGTACACGCGTTGGCAAGATCTCACTATTTCTCACACCGCAAAAAACGCAATGGAAGGAACGGAGTCAAACCAATTCAATACCTTCCTTGATGAGATAAAACAGTGGGCCGGAGACAAAAACAGAAAGCTAAAGATTGTTGGCCAACAAGGAAAAATTATCGATTTACCTCCCTTCCTTGAGTTAAGCGATGATGACTTTAACCCTATTGAAGTTTATGCGTACTATTTGGGATTATACATCAATAACTTAAATAATGGCATTTATATGGACTACATACTGTCGTTCCCAGTGACCTATGAGATGCCTATTCGAGATAAGATTATTGAGAGCTTTGAAAAAGGCTTAAAAAAATCCCTTCCAGCCGAATTGGGTGCTGATGCGATTGCTCAATTATCGGTTACAAAAGGGGCGAGTGAACCAGCAGCCTACGCGCTAACGGCATTTAAAGCCTATGATTTTGATCCTGAAGATGACGAACGTATTTTTTATAGCGTATTTGATTTCGGTGGTGGCACCACTGATTTTGATTTTGGTATTTTTAGAGAAGCAAAGAGTGGAAAAGAGCGCCGCTTTGATTATGTAATAGAGCATTTTGGCGCGGGAGGTGACCAATTCCTTGGGGGGGAAAACCTACTAGAGTTATTGGCATTTGAAGTCTTTAAAAGCAACAAAAGCAAATTACTTCAGCAACGAATTCAATTTGAAAAACATCCAGAAAAAGATGCATTTGCAGGCAGTGAACATTTGCTGAGCAACTCTCAAGAAGCTAGAAATAATACAAAAAAATTGTGTATTGCCTTACGTCCATTTTGGGAAGAGCATGGTGACTTCTCCATTGATGCCTCCGGAGAGTTAAGTATTACACTAACAGATATTGATGGAGTTCAGCATACAGGTTTTTCCCTCGATGTTGATGAAGAAGAACTGAAAATTCTGCTTTCTGACCGAATCGAGAGAGGGGTCGAGAATTTTTTCAATGCCCTCCGTTTAGCGTTTAGTAACAGCCAAGAATCATTAAATGATATTGATGATGTAAAAATTTTCTTAGCAGGAAATTCAAGTCAGTCGAGCCTTGTAAACGAACTGTTTGAAAAACACATAGCATTGCAAAACGAAGCTATTGGGAACATCGACGGTAAAAACCATTTTAAGTTATATGCACCACTTGGCGCTGATAGAGATGATGTAGAAAAACCAAATGGTAAAACAGGTGTCGCTTTTGGTCTTATTGAATCACGAGAAGGTGGCAAGATAATGGTTATCGACCGCAACGTAGGTGGTGACGATATTCATTTTAAATTTTACTTAGGTGAGCAACGTAAGTTGAAATTTAAACCAGTCGTTGATCGAGAAGTGACTTTTAATCAGTGGATTGAATTTATCGATGCTGGTTATCAAAAATTTGAGCTGTTTTATACCGATCAACCAACCTCGAGCACTGGTAATGTGGCGATATCAGACAGCAGTATTAAGAAAAAAGTGATCAAACTTGATATGACAGATGATGATGCATTGGTGTATATCCGAATTGTCTCTCCAACTAGAATCGAATACGTTGTCGCTAATGAAGGTGATATCGGTAACAACATTTATCTAAATGATATTCAATATCTAGAACTCTAATTATTTAAGGAAAAGTTATGTTAATGATACCACCAACCACAATTCCAACAGTTGTATCTATTATAACAAAATTAGCGACAAGTATCGGTCCTACGATTGCTAAATATGCGCCAATTATTATAAAGACGATAGGACAAAATTTACCTGTTTTCATAAAAACAATTGAAGGAATAAGCCTAGCTGCGGATGTACTCAAACCGAGTGAGAAAGTGGATGAACTTGGTGCGAAAGCGATGGCCGCAGATAAAAAACCTGAAGACTTTGACCAGATAAATGACTATATCAATTACTTAAGAAGTGATGTAAAAGTTGATGAGTCAACATTAAGCAATGATTCAATTGATGTGACTGTTCGTCGAGCTGTTGGTACTTCTATTGCTCTCAAAGCTCTTGGTAGTGAATTAAACACAGATATATCTTTGCCATTTTTAAATAAAGTAAGCGAGCTAGGTGTTGAATCTAAAGTGCTACTTGAGATTATTAAGTCTTATTCAGAAAGCGGATTAAATCCAGATGATGTTGAAGCTTATATCGATGGGGAATTAACTCTTAACGAATCAGACCAGCATGGTGATGTTTTAGCGAAAGCTTATCAGAAAGCCTATCCATCAATGACTGCGGAAGAAATTGACCAAGCCGTTATGAAGGATTTTTAACATGTCAGAATCGCAAAAATCGTTAATTGAATTATTAAAGGGCGGTTGTACTGATGTTGCTGGTCAATCTTCAGTAATAGAAAAACCGTTTTTACTCGCAGAGCATGAATTTTCTCTTTACCACATTAAAGAAGTGACATTTGATGAAGAGTTACCAAGAAAAGAAGCGTTTGAAAATGTAATAAATTCATTGAATATTGATGGGATTCTTTTTCTTTATCTGCTTATTGGCGACGGAGAGAGCGTTAAGTTTTTATTTGGTGTTGCAAAAGATAAACGCTTTAAAGGTGAGTTATCACTGGATGTGGACGACATCGGTGAAAGCATTTTAAAACCGTCTTTGGAAGGTAACTTTAGAGGCAGTGTCGTTGAGAAACTAACCAAAGCGGAACGGCAACAAGTTAAAGAGGAAGTTGCCGGATTCACTAAGGTATCCAAACTTGAAGGGGTACCTAGTGTTCATGAAGATAACGAGCAATTTCAAGGGGTAGATCGCTTAGTAGACATTATGAGTGGTGATCAGTTTTGTCTTGCTGTTCTAGCCGATCCGCTGTCATTGTCTGATGTGAATGAAATAGAAAGTCAATTGCATGAAATTTATGACAAATTATTGCCTTTGGCTAAAAAAAGCATCCAAAGTGGTGAAAACAGTGCGAACACGATAGGAAAAAGCGAAGGATCCAGTACAACGCGAACAACTGGTGAAACTGATGGTACTAGCATTAGTACCAATACTGGCAAGTCTGTAAATATAACGACAGGAACGAGTAAGGGAGAGAGCTCAAGCTCAGGGAGTAACAGCGGGACGACAAGCAGCGCATCTGAGACCGATCATAACAAGCACACTAGTGGTAATGAGACAAAAACAAAAGGAACCTCTGATTCAAAAGCGACTGCAAAAAATATAGGCTCAAGTACAACGGATCAAACGGGGAAATCGTCAAGTGAATCTCGTGAATTTTCCGATAAGGCAGTACAAGAGTGGGTCGATTATATTGACGATGTATTACTTAAACGAGTTCAAATTGGTAAAAATAAAGGTTTATATCTTTCAAATATCTATTTGTTATCAAACTCTGAAGCTAGCGTTTTAAAATTAGGGAATACGGCTAAATCCATTTTCTCTGGTGAAGAGGCGAATAAATCGCCATTGACACTTAAAAAAGTAACAGTGAATCATGAGATCACAACGCTGAAAAATTTTCAGTTTCCGGCTTTTAAAAAAGGAAAAGATGGAGCAGTTACCCAAGATAAAAATACTCATCAATTCAATATTTTGTTGTCTAAAAGCCCGTTTAGCCAGTATTCATGCAATTGGTTATCAACTAATGAATTAAGTGTTGTTGCTGGCTTGCCACAAAAAGAGGTGGTTGGTTTAACGCTGAAGGAAGAAGTAGAATTTGGGTTAAATCTGGCAAGAAAAGTCGCGGATGATAATAGGTTATTCTTAGGTAATTTAATAAAAAGTGGCTTGCATCAAAAAACAAAAGTGTGCATTGATAAACGGGATCTGGATAAGCATACTTTTATTGCAGGAGTCACAGGTAGCGGTAAAACAACCACTTGTCACCGGTTGTTAAACTCAGCTCAAATGCCATTTTTAGTCATTGAGCCCGCGAAAACCGAATATCGAGTATTAACTAAGAAACACAAAGACATTCTTATTTTTACCTTAGGTAATGACAATGTTGCTCCATTTAGATTGAATCCATTTGAGTTTTTCCCTCATGAAAATATTACCTCAAGAGTGGATATGATTAAGGCGAGTATTGAATCGGCCTTTGATATGGAAGCTGCTATCCCACAACTGATTGAGGCAGCAATTTATCGCTGTTATGAGGTTAAAGGCTGGAATATAGCAAACTCAAAAAACAGCCACTATGAAGATCCATTTGCTCCAGGTGTATACGCGTTCCCAACTTTAGCAGAACTGATCACAATGACTGAAGAGATCGTTAAAGAGCAAGGGTTTGATGATAGGTTGAAGCAAGATTATATCGGCTCAATTAAAGCGCGTTTACAGGGCTTGTTAATTGGCTCAAAAGGACAAATGTTAAATACGCCACGTTCTATCAACTTTAAAGAGTTGGCACAACGTAATGTCATACTAGAGCTCGAAGAGATACGTAACCCAAGTGAAAAGTCACTGATTATGGGTTTTGTATTAGCAAACTTAAATGAGGCAGTACGAGCTAATCATGAAGAGTATAGAAAGCGTGGTGATAAATTTAGGCACATTACTTTAATCGAAGAAGCTCACCGCTTGCTATCTAAGTTTGAAGTTGGAGACAGTTCGAATAAGAAACAAGGGGTTGAAACTTTCTCTGATATGTTAGCGGAAGTGCGTAAATATGGTGAATCACTGATCATCGTTGATCAAATACCTAATAAACTCACACCAGAAGTATTAAAAAATACCAATACTAAAATCATTCATAAACTGTTTGCACAAGATGATAAAGAGGCAGTTGGAAATACGATGGCACTTTCGGATGAGCAGAAAGACTTCTTATCCAACCTTGAGCCAGGACGTGTGATTTTATCTAGCACTGGTATGACGAAGCCACTGCAAGTTCAAATCAAAGAGTTTGTTAGCACAACGGAAGAGTCGGATGTTGCTCCTGAAGAAATTAGAACAGCGGCATTGCAATATTATGCTGACAATTATCAGACAGGGATAATTCAAGGTCTGGAGTTGTTAGAAAACAAGCCATCTGCAGAAGTCGTTGAGGAGATTTTGGAAGGAGCACCAACAACAGTTTGGCTTGATACAGTCAAGAATAGAAAATCAACGTTTAAGTTGCAGAATTATATCAAGAATTTTGGGCTTGAATACATACACCAATATATTTTGACAACTTGCTATAAACCGATTGGAGAAACCAAAGAGGACGATAAGCAATATCAGACAAGAAACGAACGATTAAGCCTGTTTCTCTTGTCTGTGTTGGATAACCCAGAATCAACAATGACTCTGAAACAAAAAAGTGCATTAGCAACCAATATAATCGGAAATAAAAGGATATAAAGATGGGCTTGTTAAGTAGTATTTGTAGTTGTGTAAGTGGTGCATGTAGTTTGGTTAGCAGTGCTGTATCTAATATTGGGCGGGGTATTGTAAGTGCAGCAACCAGTATTGCGAGCTTAGGAGTCAGTATTGCTGAAAAAGTTGCCGATGCGATTAAAGCTGTGGGTATCTCGTTAGGTATTATTCGTCCAGAAGATACAATGGAAGAATTAGGTGAACGGGCGATGCTGAGTGATAAAAAGCCAGAAGATTTCGACTCTATCAATGAATATATTGACCATCTAAAAAACAATGTAACTTTTGATCAAGAGACATTTGATAGTCTTGACGAGAAAGAACTATTAGCTCGCTCTTCAATTGGTGCATCTATTACCTTGAAAGGGATTAATGAGAAATTAGATGCAACGGTAACACCTGCTTTTATGGCAACGGTGGCGTCTCAAGATCTTGAAGCGAACGAAATCGTTGAAACAATAAAGATTTATAAAGAGAAAGAATTACAACTTGAAGACTATGAATTGTACCTGAACAACGAACTAACACTTGATGAGACGGACAAGCATAGCGACGCTTTAGTTGAAGCCTATCAAAAGCTAGAGCCTGAGTTATCATTTGAGCAAATTGAAGATAAAGTAATGGGGCTGAGTAAGTAATGGCTGATTTTTGCATTCAAGTAAAAAATAACAAAGTGAAAACAGACCGTATTGTTGATGGTAATTTAGAAGTTATTCGTTTTTCTGGAGAAGTATGGATATCAGATAATGATTATTGGGACAAATTTAAAACGAAAGTTGAATATTGTGAGAATGAGAAATTAGCATTCGTACTTATGTCAGATATCGATTCGTTTGAAATTGACTCAAGTATTTCCATATCGGATGTATTCACTAATAGTGAAAGGTCAATTAAATGGATAATTGACAGTTATAATTGCGCTCATTTACACATTACGCTATATCCAGATGTTTTTGATGCTATCAACATAGGTTCAGGCAAGGGCAGTAAAGAGGATGCTATTAGCACGGAAATGGAATTTCATGCAACGCAAGTAGAGCAACGAGCAAACCCGGATAACAACAGTTTACAAAATCATTACCGTAAAGTGACCAGAGGTTTTTCACGAGGTACTCACAGTGAATGAAGCACCGCATGATAACCAAACCTTAAAGCAGGGTTTAATGATTTTACTAGATGATATTGATATTCGCAGAAAGTTGGATCAAATTTTCACTGAGTCACTTGATACGATCTCTACCGAAAATCTTCAACGTGACGCTTTTGATAGTGTTGTCGAATCGCCTTCAACATGTTTTGGCCAAGATAATTCTGATATGTATGAAGAAAACTCGATCCAAATTGCTAATAGTCAAGATAGCCAATTAATTGAACAAATTAAAGGTGAGAATCAGGAAATGAAAGCAGTGATTGAGAAGCTGAAGTCGTTGTTAGGCTTAAAAGAAGCTGCCTTAAATGAAAATAACCTTACTATTACCAAATTGAATCATGGTAAGAATGCGTTAGAGTCCGATCTCTCGAATTTGAAATCTGAGCTACATAAAAAAAATCAGACTTTATCTGACATTAATGAGCAACATCGAACCGTACAAGTTAAATTACGATCCTTGACAAATACGCATGAATATCAAGAGCAAAAAATTGCCTTCTATCGAGATTCGTTTGAAGAAGATCTACGTATAAAAGAGCTTTATGAAGATCTCTCTTTTCAAACTAAAAAATCCACCGAAGGCATATTTAAGGATACAAGCATTCAAGGGTTAATTGCTTGTGGTATTCAAGAAAAGAACATTTCAAATTTTTGGGATTATGTTAAAAGTGAAGTGGTTAATGGTCACAACCCAGATCAAGAACGTATCATTATCTTATTTGAGCTTCTTTTCAAACGCTTTCAACTTGCGTATCCAATGTTTGAGTGTCAAGCTGTTAAAGTAGCAGATAAATTCGATACACAGAGCCATATAAAACACAATAGCAGTGTAAATATGAGTGGGAACATAAGAAATATTTTATTTTTTGGTTATATCAATATCAAATCAGGAAAAGTTATCAAACCATCCGTCGTGATCATTTAAATAGTATATCTTCCTTAAAAAAAGTGGCGTTAATTATACGCTACTTTTTTCTTCTTGCGGCACATTACGTCATATCCCTGTTTATAGTGAGCTTAATAGCTTACAGGAGGGAAATATTCAATGTTAAGCAAAATAGTCAGCGTTTTAGGTATCAATAGTATTGTTACGCACTTTGTTGATAAAGAATTCAAACAAACTGTTGATGAACCTAAGATCGGTAGCATTCTATACACTGGGTTATTGGGCGATGCTATGGAGCATTCAGGTATATACATTGGTAATGGAAGAATTGTTGAACTTAATAGCCAAGGGTGTATTGCAGAGGTTTCACCCGAGGAGTTTACTAATGGTGGTACAGGCATCAATATTTATGTTAGCTCTCAAGGTATACACCCTGTCGGTTCAACTTTAATTTCAGATCGAGCTATTCAATATAAAAATGACGTTGGCCAAAAAGACTATAACTTACTGTTTGATAATTGCCATATGTTTACTGCGGCATGTATGACATCAGAGTTAGATAATGCGTACTCTTTTTTATGGATGATAAAAAATCTTGCTGGCCAATCATTAGGTGCGAATAACTGGTTAGTTTGGCAGAAACCGGCCAAGACGCAAGCTGAAATCCCCCCGTCCCCACATTATACTCAGAATGACCTGCAAGATGCTCAGGCTAAATATAAGACACTTCGAGAACAATCGGATCATTTGTGGCACGAAATCAAAAACTTCAACAAGTTGATGAGGGAGCACGCAGAGAATGGCCCAACGACTTGGTTTTATACGACAGATAATCGTTTAGATTGCTATCAGCGTCGAGCGCGAGAACTTGAAGAGATAAGTTATGTACACATGCAGAAGCATAAAGATTTGGTGGGTGACGAGATAAAAGCTGAACAAAAAGTACATGAAATTAAAGCGTTCTTGGGAGTTAACTAAATGACTAAGAATATTGAACAGCAAGTAAATCAACACATTTGCTGTGGCGCTATAGCCGAACTTCAACTTATGGCAATAAATTGCGAAATTGAATTTAATATCGTCCTTCAAATACTGAAAAATAAAAGGTATCGAGTTCTATATGAACAAGTGTTTTGTGATGAGTTTGTAGCGAAATTAGATAACACTCACTGGGCGGCATTATTGCTGCAATCTATTTATCATAAAGATCTGTGTCGATTTGATAGGCAGTTTGTATCTAAGAGATTTTTTATATTAAACAAACAGACGCAAACTAAGTTGGCTAGGTTGTGTTGCTTACGTTTTGGTTTTGCTAGGGAGCAGCTTCAGACTATGTTTAGACTTGGTGCTTCAGTTGATGACGCTATGCTTAATACGATTAAACCTAGTCATCCCAACTTTGATCTTGTACTGGCTTATGCAGATCTTAACCTCGTATCAAGCTGGTTAAATAAACAGCTAAGAAAGGCCTTAAATAAACTGAAGCATCCTGCAAACTATAGTGCTCGCGCCAAGGTGAGTTTGAACAAAGGTTATGGTTGGTGGTCAGATGATCCCAAGATGGTGTTAAGTGAGTTTCGAGTACTCTATCTACTGTATGGAGCCAAGGTGCCATTACATACCGCAGACTGGCTACTTTTGGCTGTCCTAACCGAAGATTACCTCCTGTTTAAGGGCTACTGCATGGGGTGTGATACTTTTACACAAAAGGCTTCAAACGGCATGTTACCACTGGTTGAAGCTGCTGGTAGGCATAACCATTATTGGGCAGTGAAAGAGTTGTTGGAGCATGGAGCAGACCCAAATCAAAGAGATGGGAATGGCTTTTCTGCTCTTTTCGCAGCTCTAGCAAGAGAGGATTGTAGTGAGTCGATTATTTCATTGCTTTTAGAATATGGTGCTGATCCAAGTTATAGGGATTTTTCTCATTCAACACTTTTATGGTCATTGAAAAAAAACTTACCCATTCATATCCGTCAAAGGCTAGAAAAAGCAGGAGCACAAGAATACCCGGCTTATCGTCCGACGATTCAGTTCTGTGGTTATCAAAATTTAGAATTAACAAAAACCATACATGAATTATCTAAATAATATCTATAAGGGAATTAAAATGAATAAAAATAAACAAGTGCTTGTCGTTGTTTTGGCTCTAGCTTTATCTGCATGTGGAGGCGGTGGTGGGAGCTCCGCTGGAGGGAGTTCAGCTACTTTAAAAGGTAAAGCTATTGATGGATATATTAGTGGTGCAACAGTATATCTTGATCTTAATTTTAATAATGTAATGGATTTAAATGAACCTTATACGGTTACTCAAGAGCAAGGTGACTTTGATTTAAACATTCCAGCAAGTTTTGCCGAGTGTGCACAATATGTTCCCGTAGTAGTGGAAGTGCCTGAGGGTGCCATTGATATGGACTTCCCAAATACACCAATCGAAGATGCTTACTCGATGGTATTTCCACCCCAGTTTGCATTGAGTTCAGATCGAGACCTTCTCAATCTTACACCCTTGACTTCAGTTGTTTGGCAACAAGTTGAACAAGAGCTCCGGACCAAAGGTTCCGATGAGCTGAGTTGTGAATCTATTCTTAATGAGCAAGAGTTAAGAGAAGACATTGCACAGCGTTTAGTTGAACAGGAAAGACGAGTGGCAAGCCGATATAATATAACGGTTGATGAGTTGTACGGGGACTATGTTGAATCAGAGAATATTGCGCTTCATCAAATCGCACAAGACATAGTACCAGGCTTGCAAAAATCGTATGAAGAGACGAAAGAATTATTAACTACTAAGCCTAATGCAAGCCTTGCATGGGTAGAGTACTTTTTAGGTAAATGGGATAGTTCTGGTAGTGGTTATGATGATACTTGGTACCGTTATGAATTTGTTCAAATTTCAAATGGGAACTTTAATTCTGAGACGTATGTGATGTCCGCAGACTTAGGCACTAAGCTAAACTTATTTGCTAAGCATAGCATGTCAACAGAGCAGCGGAATGGGGTAAATATTGAAAAAACGATCGGTTTGGAGAATGAGACCAATGGTTATAACTGCTCCGTAAGTGAGTGGTTAGAAACAATTCTTGATCAGTCTTCAGGAGTCCGCAACACTTCGTACAGGAACGTTCTTGACTGGAGTGAATGCGAGGACTTAAAGAATGGGCATTTGACTCAAGCTTTAGTTACTAAAGATTATGTAGGGGCTGAGTTAATTAGCTATACAGAGCATACTTTCAATGAAGGTAATAGCAGCGGATTTGAGCATTTAATTGGAGTAACAGATAGTATCACTCAAGCTGACTTGGTTCCTGTTCGAAATATTATTGATACAGACTTCTACAGTGAAGAAGGGCACGGGGCTGATCACTGGTCGAGGACTAAAAATGAATTCAATGATGATGAACTCCTTCCTGCACAAGTTATGACATCACACGAAAATAATGGGAAATGGGAGCGTTTAACGACCTATCATAATGGGACCCATAAAAAAGAGTGTGGACCTTCAGAAGCTGACTTGTCTGAGGTATTATGCGATAAGTAGCATTCTATAACGCTTTAAATAAATGAAATTTGTGGTGATTTTAATCAGACTCTACGAATTATACAACCAAGAACGCTTTCTAGTGCTAAGTGTTACTTTTTCTGAGTAGCATTAGAGATGCGTTCTCTTTCGGTTTTAATTTATAGCCAAATTAAAACTTATCAGCCCACTTCGCTAGCATCTTTTTGTTTAATTACTTTGTGTCCATCTTCGGTGACACCTTTCTTCCAATAACTACTGATGTAAATGTTCTCTTTTGCTACTTTCTTTTCATTGCGGAAGTAATCACGTAGCTCTCGCATAGTATCAAACTCACAAGCAACCCAAACAGAGGCTGTTCCAGTTAACCATGGTAGTGATTTGATCTTGGGCGTGAGAGTTTCATTATCAACTAGCCAGATAACCTCTATGCCGGTTGGCGTATCAAGTGTTTGTATATCTGCGGTTTCAATGACTTTTATGACGGCATACCCTTTAGCGTCATCAGGAAGAGTACGAAGTTTCGTTGATAAAGCAGGTAATGCTGTCATGTCGGCAACCGTGAAGAACCAGTCTGCATTTATGTTTAAACTGCTAATACTTCCCGGGCCTGCAATATTGATGGTATCACCAGTTTTTGCATGCATTGCCCATCGAGCAGCGAAACCACAGCGACAATCATCAGTGGTATGGCGTACAAAATCGACATCAATAGTACGTTGAAGCAGAGAAAAGTGCTTAATGGTGTAAGTACGCATCACAGGCCGTTCATTTTCTTTAATTCGTGATAAATCTGTGTCTCCAGTTTGAGTAAAAAGAAGTTTGATATAACTTCCTTCACAGTTATCTGGAAAATGTGCAAGTGATTCACCTTGTAGCGTAATTCTTTGCATATTCGGTGATATTTGTACTGATTTAAGCACAGTGAGTAAACTTGGTGTCGGTTTTTTCATAGTTACATTTTAGATATTAGTTATCATTGCGATTTAGGCTATCACTACAGCTTGCTAATTAATATCGTCTTTATATTAATTTACACTTTCAATACTGTAGGAACTCTCGTCGTGCGTGCGATGATTTGCAATATTTACTTGTAGTAGGTCGACTGCATATTGAACATCGATCAGTGTCACCTAATGTTTCTCTTTTCCGTTTACACTCAATTAAGGACACGAAAACCAGCAGAATTATCATTAAAGGTTTGGTGCTGTTATTTTAGATTGAACTTGAGTATTTACTTTAGTTTTGTCAACCTTTATGTAATATTTGTGTGGGTTAATTGTTATTAAAATGCGACATTTATTGTTGTTAGTCGCAAAGAAAGACTTGAATTGCAGGTAACTTCATATTGTCGGTTAAAAGTTGTAATTATATTTGACTATGATGTCGGCAGGTGTTTATTATTTATCCTTAAATAAAGGGTGTTGCCTTTTAAAGTCTTTTTTTAATCTTCTGATCTAGATAAATGATGAGTATAAAATGAAGAAAATAGTTGTAACACTTGCGCTTCTTGCCGTATCGATGAATGCCAATGCAGGTAAACCTGAGAAAGCCGGTAAAACGTTTGCGCAAATCACGGCGTGCCACTTGGCAGGTAAAATTAACAAATCAGAGAAAGCGGAAGCTGATTTTGCTGTTATTGGTAAATATAAAGTAGCAACACGTGGTGAGTGGTGGAAAAAACAGATGAAGAAAGCTCAGATGAAGGAGTTTAAGCGTCTTGATGACACCAACAAACTAGAGCTAGGCATTATGTGTGGCATCATTGAAGATAAGTATCTTTAATATTTAACGTTTTATTTAAGGGAGATTTTATATCTCCCTTTTGATGTTTTGTATCTCGGCTTTTGGCTTATATCGCTTACAAGCAACAACTATTGCTAATTTCACCTTTTATAGACTTGTGTAAGTGTAAATTGCATAGCCACCAATACTGATTGAGGCTTATATGAAAAAGAATAACGGATTGATTTTTAGTACGCCATTACTCATGATAGCGATATCCTTAGGTGGTTGTGGTGATGTAGAAAAAGTGGTTAAGGTTGAAGAGTCCACCGTGAGGCCAGTTAAAACGTTCACTATTCAACGCACTACAGAGTCCAAAAAGTGGGAATTCCCTTCTACTATTAAAGCAAATAAATCGACAAACCTATCATTCAAAAATGGCGGTACACTGACAGTCTTAAATGCAAAAAAAGGACAAATTGTTGCTGAAGGTAATCTATTAGCCAAAATTGATGACCGAGATTTTAAAATACAACTCGCTTCATCTGAGGCTACTTATAATCAGGCCCTTAAAGCTTTCGAAAGAGCCAAAACACTTATCAATAAGAAAGTAATCTCTAAGAGTCAGTTTGATGAACTGGAATCGGTGATGATTTCAGCAAAAGCAAAATTGAATAGTGATCAAAAAGCGTTAGACGATACCAATATATTCGCTCCTTTTTCAGGTGTTATCTCTGATGTGTTTTTCGAACAATTTGACAGCGTGAGTGGTTCATCGAAAGTAATTACTTTAATAGATACGACTCGATTAAAAGTAAGCTTTGATCTACCAGCCGATACGCTGAGAACGCTAGATAAAAAGCCAGATACGAAGGCTTTCGTTGTTCTTCAGAGTCAAACCGACAAAAAAATTGATGCCAAGTTTGAAGAGATTTCTCTCGAAACGAATCAAAACTCCCAGTCTTACGAAACCACGATGTCATTTGTGCCACCCCAAGAATTTGTAGTGTTACCTGGTATGCCTGCAACAGTATTAATGGAATCAATGGGGGATGCTGATTCAAACATTTTTCAAATACCGGCAAGCGCTATCTTATCTTCTGGCGATGAAAGATACGTTTGGACAGTAAACAATGAATCGAATAGAGCCAACAAAGTTGTCGTAAATGTCAAAGATGGAATTGGCGAGTTCCTTGGCGTTTCAAGCGGCTTACAGCTAGGTGACCGAGTTATCATCAGTGGTGCATCATATGTGTCTGAAGGCATGGAAGTATCAGAATGGGAGGCCAAATGAATATAGCTGAGTTTTCCATTCGAAATAAAGTACTCTGCGCCATTGTTATTATTTTAGCTTTGATAAGTGGCTATAGTTCTTACGAGAGTATGGCAAGGCTTGAAGATCCTGAGTTTACTATCCGAAAAGCACAAGTCATCACATATTATCCTGGGGCAACGCCTTTAGAAGTGGCTCAAGAATTAAGTGAGCCGATTGAAAGTGCCATTCAGCAGATGACGGAAGTTAAATCAGTTAAATCTGTATCGTCAGCTGGAAAGTCAGAAATATTAGTTGAAATTAAATATAAATTTTCCAAAAACAAATCGGAGCTTCAAGCGGTTTGGGGGAAATTGCGAAATAAGGTTTCCGATGTTTCTGGAACGCTGCCTACGGGATCATCTGCCCCAATTGTAGCGGATGATTTTGGTGATCTCTTCGGGATGTATTTTTTCATATATGGCGATGAATATACTTTACCTGAATTAAGGACTTACGCGAAAACACTGCGTAATGATTTGATGTCAATCAACGGTGTTGCAAGGGTTGACATTAGCGGGGAAGCGAATGAAGCCATATATGTTAAGTTTTCAAGGGAGCGGATGCTTAACCTTGGTGTATCCATCCAATCAATATATCAGAGCTTAGAAACGCAAAACTTAGTAGTGAATGCTGGGGAAATTGATGTTGCACAGCGAAGAATCGCAATCTCACCATCTGGTTCGATTAACTCTGTAGACTCGATATCCGATATTTTAGTTAAGACTTCGGATCTAGGCAACTTGGTCTATCTCGGTGATGTCGCTGAAGTCTCGCGAGAGCTTGTAAAACCGGAAGAAAGGCTTTATTACTTCAACGGACATCGTGCTTTAGCTTTAGGCCTATCAGCAACGAGCGGTGAAAATATTGTTGAAGTTGGTAAAGCAGTTAACAAAAAAATATCAGATACACTTAACGTTAGGCCTCTTGGTATTGATGTCAGTAATTATTACCACCAAGGTGAATCGGTAGAAGCGTCAATAAATAATTTTGCACTCAATGTTGTGATGGCATTGGCAATTGTTATTGTAACTTTGTTCATTTTTATGGGAATAAGATCAGCGCTTATTATCGGTTCGATCTTATTGCTGACGATTGCGGCAACGCTAGCGGTAATGAACCTTGCTGGCATTCCAATGCATAGGATTTCTCTTGGGGCTCTAATTATTGCTCTCGGTATGATGGTTGATAACGCGATCGTTGTTGCTGAAGGAATGCTGATAGGAATCAAAAAAGGCTTAAACCGTTTAGAGGTTGCAAAATCTATTGTCGCGCAAACTCAATGGCCGCTACTTGCTGGTACTTTAGTTGGCTGCGTTGCTTTTGCACCTATAGGCTTTGCGCCAGGTGACATTGCTGAATTTACGGGTCACTTATTCTGGGTGATTTTAATTTCACTACTATTTAGCTGGTTGTTTGCAATCACAATAACACCGCTGCTTTGTTATTCGATCTTCAAGGCGGACGATAGTTTCGCTATTCAAAAAGAAGGGCGACTGACGCTTAGTTATAAAAAGCTTATGCGCACGATGCTTAATCATCGCTGGAAGGTCTCGGCTGTTGTTGTCGCGATGTTTATGTCGGCAGTATACGGTTTTGGCTTCGTGAAAGATGGCTTCTTTGCTGCTTCAACGACACCACAATTTGTTGTTGATTTTTGGTTGCCAGAAAGTACATCAATCAACCAAACTGATAAAGAAATCAAGAAAGTTGCTAAATATGTAGAATCACTACCAGGTGTTAATACTATTCAGACCTCCGTAGGTGCGGGTGGATTGCGTTATATGCTGGTTTATTCTCCACAATCACCAAATTCGTCTTATGCACAATTGTTGGTTAAAGTGGATGATTACCAAACTATTCGAGATAAAATCACGAAAGTTCAGCGACATATTGATACTGAATTTCCAGATGCTCAAGCTAAAGTATGGCAATTCCAGCTAGGTCCAGGTGGTGGTTCAAAAATCCAAGCTGAGTTTTTTGGTCCTGATCCCAAGGTTCTTCGTCGTCTTGCAAATGAAGCAAAAGCTATCATGCACCGCGATAGTGATGCGATTTCGATAAAGGATGATTGGCGTGATCAAGTGAGTGTACTTGAGCCTATTTTGTCTAAAGTTAAAGCAAAACGTGCTGGTGTCACGATTCAAGATGTAGCTCTTGCTATAAAAACAGCATATTCAGGGCGACAAATTGGTTCCTACCGCGATGGTGAAGATATTATTCCTATTATATCAACGTCACCAGATTCCGAATTTGAGAACCCAGATGATATTTATAATATCCAGGTTATCAGTTCAACGACAGGGAATATTGTACCTCTGAGACAAGTTGTTGATGGGTTCAAAACAATTTGGCGTGATGGACGGATGAAACGTGATAATCGTATATGGCGAATTAAAGCGGAAGCGGATCCAAAACCAGGTGTATTGGCATCAGTTCTACTCAATCGATTATCGGATAAAATCGAGGCGATTGAATTGCCGACTGGTTACACTCTTGAATGGGGTGGGGAGTATAGAGACTCAAAAGAATCAAATGAAAACATAGGCTCAACCTTACCTTATGGGTTTGCGGCGATGGTGATTATCGTTTTCGTATTATTTGGTTCGGTTCGTCAACCACTTGTGATATGGATGGTGGTTCCACTTGCTATCATTGGAGTAGTTATTGGTTTACTTTCTGCAGGGATGCCACTCGAATTTATGGGTATTCTTGGGTTGCTTTCACTTTCAGGTTTGTTGATTAAGAATGCTATTGTACTGGTTGATCAAATAGATCTTGAAATAAATGATGGAAAACCTAGATTTACCGCGATTGTAGACGCGGCAACAAGTCGTGTACGACCTGTAACGATGGGGGCACTAACAACCGTGCTTGGTCTTGTTCCACTTTATTTTGATGCATTCTTTAAGTCGATGTCTGTTGTCTTAGGTTTTGGTTTGACCTTTGCCACGATCCTGACTCTCATTATTGTTCCTGTACTTTATGCCATTATGTTTAGAGTCAAAGCAACAGAAGTGTAATTAAAAGCTAGCATATTAATGTTTATTTAAACTCTGACGCTATAAGCCTTCTGTTTTCAGAAGGCTTATTTTGTATGGTGGGTGCGGTAGCATTATTTTGTAATGATGATCTTGGGTGCAACGACAATGGGTTGCATTAAGCGTAAAGCAATCGGAGTCAATGCCTTTGTTACTTTCGCAACGTTGTACAGTGTAGGTGCGAGATTGATATGTTTCGTAGGGGGTGCAACTAATAACCTTGAACTGTAATGGGTACTTGTGCAGCCCACCGTTGACGTAATCATAATAAATGTTAGAGATAGATATATGGGTAATTTCATTGTTTGTCCCTTTTTAACATGCAATTACTTATATGAGACTTGATTCTTCAATGCTCATCTTGCTTGTTAATATCTTGGCATTTATTACGATGATAGATAAAGCTTAACAATTGAAGTTTATAATGCATCCACTTGAAGTAACATATGACGTTACTTGTTGATGTTAGAACTGACAGTATCAAACATATCGAAATGCCAACGTCTTAATGCTATGACGATAGAGGTACCGTTTCGATCATTGATATCTAGATTCGAGTCTTCATCACACGCTTCGTGAAAGTCATCGACAAGTTTTTGGATCTGTCCCTGAAATTTTTGGTTTGTATGTGGAGACATTAATCCTGTTGCCATTACTAATTTTTCATCTTGACGACTAAAGTAGCTATTAAAAAATTCAGGCAAGACTTCCTCTAGAAAGAAGGACTGAATGGGCCCTCCACCAATCCAGTCAAACTTAGGAGAAAGCAATAGGCGTATACGGTTGTCGGGCATCAACTCAATGATACGCATTCGATCTAATTCGGCGAGTTTTTGAATCAGTACATTTTTATTGATGTTATAGCGACTAATGATTTCCTCATATTTAAATCCGTTTAGCACGCTAACGGATACTAAGAGTAAAACTTTATCTGACACGATCATCTGCTCTTGCTCAAATGATAATGTTTGAAGACCTTGGTCGGTTCGGGAGGCTAAACGGAAAAGCTCCGTTAGATCAATTCGGATGAGTTGGCAGATTTTTTCCAGTCGAGTCAAACTTATATTGCTTCCATCAGCGAGTAGACGTTTGACTGAGCCTTCACTCAATTCAAGTTGGGTTGCGATATCTCGATATTGAATTTCGTGCAGTTTCAACTGCTTCTTTAATTCTTTGATGACAAATTTCGTTCCTGACATACAAGTCCTCAGTGTTCCTTGTCTAAGGGTTCTGCTAATTAATCTAACAGTTTACTCAACCTAAGTAATAGATCTTAAAGCAATTATTTCCATTGCATATACCAAAAGCGCCAAATGGAATACATTTGGCGCTTTGTTTATCATCTTTTGTGATGCCAATATTCAGTGATTAACCAAAATTGGCCAGTCGAGATGTTAGCTATTGTCTAATTGAGGTTCTAGCGTTTGTTTCTGTTCTTGCTCTTCTTTTTCAAGCGCTTCACCGCGTTCAATTAGATTCTGAATGACACGAGATAGACCGAACGTTAGCACAGCCATGAACGCAGCGATTTGCGCTAGCATGTAGAAATATCCTGTGTAAACAGATTCAACCACTTCGTGTGTGAAAACAATATCTTTAGGAAGCGCAATTTTGGTTGCAATAACCGCCGCTAAAATACCACTTAGTGAGATAGCGACAGCGCGTAGTCCAATTGAGAAGGCTGCTAAATAACGAGGCACCATCTCAAAGATGAAGCCAGCACCAAGCGCACCAACAATTAACTCAGCAGCAGATTGGAAGAAATGCACAGAGAGGATCCAGTTTGCGGATATCTTTCCGTCTGGTCCCATTGAATCTGCTGATAGTCCTAACAATGAAAATGCGATTGCACTTAGTACAAAGGCACCAGCGATTTTAGTTGGGATTGTTGGAGAATAGCCTTTACGGTCTAGCCATGCGTAAAGTTGAATCATTGGTCCACCAAGAACAAAGCACCATAAAGGGTTGAATGCCATGTTGGATTCAGGGTGAATTGGAATAAAGCCGAGTAACGTATCCCCCATTAAGTTGATCGCGTACATATTCATTGAAGTAAACATTTGACCATAGAAGAAGTAGAACACGATCAAGATACAAACGGTAATTAGTACCGCAACCATTTTGTATTGGTACGCTTTTGTCGCCCGTGTTATCTCATAGATAAAGTAACCAATGGCACCGAAACCAAGCGTATACAAGATATATTTGCCAGTATCTAGATTGGAGAATATCCAGAAAACTAAGCCCAGCACCGCAATCGAACCACCGACGAACATCGCCCAAGTCATAAACGGAAGAGGTGTTTTATCTATTGGGTTACCGACGTTGCTGAGCTCCTTACGGAACTTAAAGAACATCAATAAGTTGCCCATCATCAACAGAGCTGAAATAAAGAAAACACCTTGGTAGGCGAGGTAAGCTATTAAGAAAGGGAAGAGGTATTTTGCAGAGAAAGAACCGAGATTGTTGATTGAATAGTTTACCGTAAGACCTTGTTGAAACGCTTCGCGGTTGGTTTCCGAATACGAGTTACCAAACAATACTGTAGGACAGGTAGCAGATAGGCCACGAGCATAGCCAATGAGAGCAATAGCTAGGATGCTTAGAGGAATATTAAGGCTGCTTGCGCCAATGCCTAGTAATATAAACCCTGCTAAATAAGCCGTATATCCAATATAGACTGCGCGGAATGCCCCTATAAATTTGTCAGCGACAAAACCACCGACGGCTGAAAAGACAGGCCCTACCGCGCCAAACGCTCCCATCATCATTATGGTATCAGCTTCACTGTAGTTTAAGTCATTTAGGAAGAACTTAGTTAAGAGAACAAATGTTCCATAGAAAGCGGCTCCCCATAAGAACTGCCGCAGAATTAGAATTTTGGATATGGTAGGAAACCTAGAATTATGGTCTTGCATGTTTTGCTCCAGACATTTGGATATAATTATTTGTGCCTATCAATTGGCACTGTTCGCCTTCATTTTTAATAGTGCTTTATGCTAAATTTGTAAATAAATTTAGATTCTTCTTTAATAAAAATATCACGATTGCAGTTTAACTAGCTATTAAGTATGAATTTCATAGTGTTTATAGCACGCATGAATATATGAAAATGGTACGAGTGCATCAAATTTTAATGTGTTTAGTTGCGCATTTGCTTTTGTGAGGTGAAGCATGCATTTTAGGAGGTTACCAAGTTTAAAATTGATGCTTGATTAGTAAAATTTAAGGTAGGGTTTAGTTGAAATATGTTATCTAGATATGGCGTTAAGAATAATCGCGAGGCTTAATAGTGGATAGCGCATAAAAGCGAATTAAAAAATCTGAAGTTTGTAGTTGAATGTAGAGAGTATCAAAATTGAAGATAGACAGGGGGCGATTTAAAGAGTGTAGTAAGCAATAAATATTGTTGATCATTCTCAATTAGAAAGGAATTTTTGGGTATAAAAGAGATGTTGGTAGGCCGCCTAAGATAGACAGCCTAAATTTGAATTACTTGAGGGATAAGATATTGATTTCAACGCGGCGGTTGCAAGCTTTACCCTGTGATGTTGAGTTCGTACAAATAGGGAAGCGCTCACCAAGACCTTTACTAGCAACTCGACCTGACGCAACATTTTGACGGACTAGGTAGTTCGCAACAGATTGAGCACGTTGCTCAGAAAGTTTTTGGTTAGTTGCATCGCTGCCGGAGCTATCAGTATGGCCAATAATGTCTAGGCGTGTATCAGGGTATTCCACTAAGATTAGAGCAATGCCATTGAGTGTCGAGTAAATGCTTGAAGATAAAGAGTAAGATCCCGAACTAAAGCCAATACCATTTTCCATTACAAGTTGAAGCTCGTTTTCACCAATACGTCTCACTTGCACACCAGAATTCGCTAATTTAAGACGTAAAGCTTCTTCTTGTTGATCCATGTAGTAGCCAGTACCAGCCCCGATTAGTCCACCAGCCGCAGCACCACGTAATGCGTATTTTTTACGTTCCTTTGCATCGTCTCCTGTCGCTAAACCAACCGCAACGCCAGCTAGAACACCTGCAATCGCACCTTTGGTCGCAGAGTTTGTTTCCATTTCGCCTGTAGTGGCATTTTGCCTTTGAGTTGCTTGGCAACCTGTCATTAATGCTGCCAGAGTGATAATAGAGATGATTTTTTTCATGGGATTTATTTCTTTGATTGAGAGGTAGTATAAATATAAGCGATTAAGGCAGATATATGAATTATTCAGTAGCGATAAGGCCGAAATTAACCGTAAATTGACGAAGTGTTGTGGCGCAAGGGTTAAGTGCTAACAATAAACATCTAAATCAAAACTCAATGGGCTACTTACTGATGAAGAAACAGGTATTAGGTGAATTGTCTAGTGCCATACTTGGAGAGTTTGGTTGTGGTAGAAGGTCGTGTTGGAAAGAAAGTAGCTGATTAACGCAAAAAGAGAATGTATTGCTACATTCTCTTTCTATTTATTCGAGCTTTAATGGCACTTCAACTGAGATATCTGACAATTACCTGTTGTTGAATCAATTCTAAATGAAAGGGCATGGGAGTGATAGTCAATGCCATCGTTCCAGATCATTTCACCAAAAATTTTACATAACGTTAAATCACTGACAAATCCATGTTTCTCTATATGCTCTATAACTGAAATTAATTTAGTTCTTATTTCAACTGGACAATCGTTGTCCATTCGGTGATTCAAAGCCATAATTTTATGCATATTTACTAGCCACTTTATGTTTTTTTATGAAGCAATATGAACAGTTATAGTAAACAAAAAATGGGCGATTGTAAATGTTTTTGTGAGGTGGCTCTCGTTTTCGTCTGAGTTTATGTTGATAAAACCATCAAGTGTGATGAATTTATATTCAATACATATTAAGACGCTTCTTGTATGCCTTACAGGACGGGGCTCTCAGCTAGGTAGGTAAATTAAAACTCATAAATTGTGTTAATCCGGTATGTTGAGGTGTCCAGAATGTAGAGGTATTGGATGAACATTATTTTTTGGAATTAAATTCAAGATCTGACATAAAGTGTGCATCTTGTAACACCTTAGCCTCATAGATGTAACGTTGCTCAAGAGTTTCAATTTTTAGCATTAAAGCGATAATGTCAGATTTTAACTCCTGTGCTGACTTAACGTACTTAAGGCTAGCAGTGTGATTTGCGATTAAATTATCTTCTATGCAATGAGAACTCAAACGTTGCCATGTTAAAGTCATGCCGTTAATTGAATCAATCTTCTCGCTTAAAAGTGCTGAAGCTTGAGACAGTTGAGTCGCTAAGTTAAGCGCGCTTTGAATTTGATCTTCCAGTATTTTGTGAAGATGAACTTTTGCTGGGTGCCAAAATGTCGTGAGCTCTTGAAGGGTAAACTCTTTGGACATGAAGACTTGGGATTTGTGTCTAAAGAGAAGTTCATTGAATTGGACTGCACTTAAGTTATACCACTCTTCCAGCGCTTCATGTTGCTTTTGAGCTTTATCCCAAGTCACAACGGTGCAGTGTTGTGCATTTGAGTGAAAACTGAACGAAAATAGCGCAAGAAACAGGCTAAATCTGATGCGTTTCTTCATAAAAACCAATGTGCTGAGAAGTTATATATAGTATAGGTTTATAAATGATAGAGTGCCTAAGAGATAAATTAGATCTATATATCAGCTGCCTTTAAAAGCTCTCACAGGTTATGTCAACTTGTTGTACACTCAAAACTATATATATTGGGCAACTGCTTTAGAGATATATCCATATGAAAAAAGTAATAATTATGATCGTCATTTTAGCCATCCTCGGCGGGGCCGGTGCTGGGTATTATTTCTTTTTCATGCAAGAGGACGACTCTGATGCCGCAAATCAATCTCAAGAAACCGCACCAATACAGCAGACACCCTCAGAAGGCTTGGTCATTGATTTAACCCCCAAACCTGAAAATACTGAATTTTATGTGGCATCGGCCAAACTCAATATTATGGATCGTCCATCTAATGACGGTATTATTATTGGAGCCTTGTACAAAACGGATTTCGTTGAGGTGCTTGAGAAAAAGGACGGCTGGGCGCGAATCTCAGAAAATTTCGTTTATGGGGATGGAGAGTTGGAGCAAGCTGACTGGATTGATATGTCATTTTTAGCCATTGAAAAACCAGCTATTTCTAAAAAAGAACGTATTGAAACTATAGATGCGTATATTGCTGAGTCAGATGACTTAATGGACTACCGAGCTGAATTTCGAGCTGCGACAGAGAAGCTTCTGAACGAAGGCCAATGTGAACCGAAAGACTTTGAACAGCTTAAGGGTTGGATTCGCTCCATCAACTATAAAGATGAACCTGTGTATTTCGTCTATTGTGATGGTCTGGAGCTAGATAACAAAATTTATTTAGATGTATCAACGACAAAATTGTTTTATAAGCAATTGTAATATAATGATATTTGTCAGATGTCTATTGGCTCTGGTGGCTTTTAGATCTTTTTAGTTGTTCATTCCTATAACTGGGCCTATTATTCAGACTTTCGCAGTGGGTTCGTTTCACCACTTACTGTCACTTTACTACTATATATGTTGGCTATGTTTCGAGTGCTGGTAAGATCTATTCTTGTATTTATGTGTGCGGTGGTTTTCCCCTCGCAGGCGTTTGTACAAGTAGAAATCAGCCCTAATAGTGAGTATACCCAACCTCAAACCAGTCACGCGGCATTCGAGAGCGAGTTTCAGGCTGAGTTAAATCGAGTGTTGAGTTCACCGAACTCCTTACATATTGGTGACACTCCACCAATTTCAATCGATCTTCATCGTCGTCCCATCCATGCGAACGTTAATCAGATTCGTTGGACATATACACCTAGAGATCAAGAGACCATTGATGACCTAGGTTTTGACTCGCATAACCGCGATGATCTGCCACAATACCAATTTACCTTATCGTCCCTAAAATCTATGCCAGCTTTCGCTTGGTATTCGAAAATTATCCTTTCAAATTATCGTATTTCTGGCTGGAAAGAGAGCAACGCATTTTATGTTGCCTTGAATAGCCAATATTCCTCTTCATCTATTTAACGATTCACTTAACTCCATACCTATTCGATAGGTAGTCTCTATTGTTTTTTGACTTGGTTTATTCCAAGGGCATTCTTATAGATGAAAGAAATGAAAAATATAAAAAATCAAAAACGCATGAACCACTATTCTATGTGGAAATATCTGGTTCTTATTGTTGCAGTTGTTCTATTGGCTCTTAGCGCCATCCCAACTTGGTACGGTGAGCAACCATCGATACAGATTCAAAGCGAGGCTCTACAGTCTTCATTATCCTCAATCACAAAACTGGATCGATTCTTAAAAGATGCAGGGGTATCAGCGCAGGAAATTACACAAAATAAAGAGCAAATGACTTTGGTTTTTCGAGACGAAGATACCCAGAGTCGAGCACGTAAAATATTAGATTCAGTCGTTACACAAGCGGATGGTATTACCTATTCGTATGTCTCTGTTGCGCCTAAGTGGCTTGGGGAGTTAGGCTTCAATCCGATAAAACTTGGGCTTGATCTTAGAGGAGGAGTGCAGTTTTTACTTAACGTAGATGTAGACCAAGCTTTTTCAGAGCAACGAGATGCCATTCAAGATGAAGTGAGAGAGATGCTGCGTGCTGAACATTTACGCGGAGTAAAAGTGGTAAGCCGAGGTGTTGATGGATTTCTCGTAAGTGCGAGGTCAGCTGATCATCTTAATCGTATTCGTGAATACTTAAATAAAAGCTATCCAAATTGGGTTGTTAAGCGTTCATCTGGTCAATTGTTAATTCAACCATCACAACAAAATAAGACTGAGTTTCAAACCATCACGCTGCAACAGAACTTAAAAATTATGCGTGGAAGGATTGAAGAGTTAGGTATTACTGAAGCTTTAGTCCAGCGACAAGGTGAGCACTCGATTCGGATTGAATTACCTGGCGTACAAGATCCATCACAAGCAAAAAATGTGATAGGTGCGACTGCCAGTCTTGCATTTCATCAAGCTAAATCCCCTTCAGAAGCAAAAACAAGCCGTGACATCACTTTGGCTGATAACGATGGCGCGTCGGTAACATTGGTAAAGAAAGCGATTTTGACCGGTGAACATATCGTCAATGCAAGAGCGAGTTTTGACAAGATGGGTCGGGCAGAGGTGGATATTGCACTGGATCACGCCGGTGGCAAAATCATGAGTGACTTCTCTGGAAAGCACATTGGAAAACCAATGGCTACGGTCTATCGGGAGTACACTCTAGATGCGCAAGGTAACTCACAACGAAGTGAGAAAGTGATTAGCGTTGCGACTATTCAATCACAGCTTGGTAGTCAATTCAGAATCACAGGGGCAGGAACCATTGACGAAGCTCAACAACTTGCGCTTTTACTTCGTGCGGGTTCGTTGACTGCTCCAGTAACCATTGTGGAAGAGAGAACGATCGGCGCATCACTTGGCGCTGAAAATATTCACAATGGTTTTGCAGCGCTAGCTCTAGGGATGGGTTTGACCCTTGCGTTCATGGCGCTTTGGTACCGCAGGTTAGGATGGATTGCGAATGTCGCTTTAGTGGCGAATATGGTCTGTTTACTCGGCATGGTCGCTTTGTTACCTGGTGCAGTTTTAACATTACCTGGTATTGCTGGATTGGTTTTAACTGTCGGTATGGCTGTTGATACCAACGTTCTTATTTTTGAAAGAATAAGAGATAAACTGGCAGAAGGACGAAATTTTGCACAAGCCATCGATCAAGGATTTAGTTCTGCGATAAGCACTATTTTGGATGCAAACATTACCACAATGATCACGGCTGTCATTCTGTACTCAATGGGAAATGGGCCAATTCAAGGCTTTGCTTTAACGCTTGGGTTGGGGCTTATTACGAGTATGTTTACAGGCGTGTTCGCTTCACGAGCAATGATCAATCTAATTTGGGGCCGTGATAGCCGCCGCGATGTAAGGGTGTAATGATGAATCAGATAAAAAGTAATATTCGCAAAATTCGCTATTTCACTAGCTATGTATCGATTGCGTTAATGGCGGTTTCATTACTCGCTCTAGGGGCTAGAGGGCTGAATATGGGACTCGATTTTACGGGTGGAATGGTGACTGAGATTCAAGTAGATGCCAGTGTCGATAGCCACCAACTGCTCTCCTCACTGACTCCTGAATTGGGTGAAGAGACAAGAGTAACACCATCTGGAGAAGTGGGGCGCTGGGTAATTCGTTACGCTATACCTGAACTAGGCGCTGATGTTCCAAATATTGAACCTCTATTGGCTCCAATATCAAACCATGTTGAAGTGGTTAGCAATAGCATGGTTGGTTCTCAAGTGGGCCAAGATTTAGTTGATCAAGGCGGGCTCGCATTGTTGATCTCCCTTTTATGCATTTTGGGTTATTTATGTTTCCGTTTTGAATGGAGACTCGCAAGCGGTTCATTATTGGCACTATTGCATGATGTGGTACTGGTTTTAGGCTTCTTTGCACTGACTCAAATGGAATTTAACTTAACCGTATTTGCAGCCATACTCGCCATACTCGGTTACTCCTTAAATGATTCAATTATCATAGCCGATAGGGTGCGAGAGCTTCTTGTTGCAAAACAGTCGTTATCAACAAAAGAGATTAACGATCAAGCTGTTGTTGCAACGTTTTCTCGCACTATGGTGACATCAGGAACAACGTTAATTACCGTTGGCGCATTATGGCTTATGGGGGGGAGTGCGTTAGAAGGTTTTTCTACTGCAATGTTTATCGGTATTCTGACCGGAACATGGTCTTCAATATCGATAGGGACAGTGCTGCCTGAGTGGTTAAAGTTGGAGCCTAAACATTATTTGCCCGTGGAAGTAGATTCTGCACCTTAGGCTAATCGATGGTTTACCCTAGATAAAAGAAAACCCCGAATTAACGGGGTTTTCTTAACATGAAAGAGGAGCTACAAAATAGGCAAAATCATCTCTCCTCAACCATTGCTTTTTTACTTAGACTTCTTTGTCTTTTCCTAGAGAAAGGAATCCAACAGAGATGGCAGCAACAACAGCGAATCCGCTTAAAATAATCACGGGCATTGCACTGTAGCCAAGAATATGCCAAATAACTGATTCTAAAGTACTCATTCTGTAACTCCTATTACCAGCCTTCAACGCCGCTCATGTCTGGAAGTTTATGTGCAATACCTTTGTGGCAATCTACACACGTTTTTTCACCTGAAGCGAGTGCGGTAGAGTGTTGTTTAACACTACGTGGGCCTTGCTCAGAAAAGTCCATAAATTCAAATTCATGACAGTTACGACACTCTTGAGAATTGTTACTCTTCATTCGGTGCCATTCACGCTCTGCTAGGTGTGAACGTCTTGCTTTGAACTTCTCGTCAGTACCGATGGTATCAGTAACAAAGTAAGCAAAAAGCTCTTTAGACGCTTGAACTTTACGTACTATTTTGTCTGTCCAGTTGTGTGGAACGTGACAGTCAGAACAGATAGCTCGTACACCTGAACGGTTCGAGTAGTGAACAGTCTCTTGGATCTCAGCAACGATAGGAGCATGACAACCAGAACAGAACTCTTCTGTGTTAGTTGCTTCCATACCCGTGTTGAATGCACCCCAGAAAAGAAGACCACCAGCAAATCCCATAAATAGAACAACACCTACGGCTGCTTTACTTGGGCTTCTTAATCTTGTCCAAAACGCTTTTAATAATTTCATATATAGCCTCTCTTATGCCTTTGGCTATGATTATTTTAATGAATCAACGCGTTGGAATTCATTCTCAACTAATGGTTTAGCATCAGCTTGAGGAACGTGACATTGCAGACAGAAGTAACGACGAGGTGATACATCTGAAAGCACTTGGTCTTCGCGGTTCATGTAGTGAGTTACACTAATTTTAGTTGCACCCATCTCTTTAGCGTTTTTCCAGCTGTGACAAGAAAGACATTTGTTTGCATTAAGAGACACTTCGTAGTTACGAATTGTGTGTGGAACAAGAGGTGGCTGATAAACGTAGTCACTGTCTAATGTAACGTGATCTCTTGGGTAACGTTTAAAATCGTCTGCCGCACGTGTCACTTCAAGTTCAGAAGCTCCACGTAAGGACTCAACGCCACCAATACCGCCTGGGTTATCAAGCTCAGCTTGAGCAACACCAGTCATCAAAGCACCGATTGATAAAAGGGCAATAATCAGTTTTTTCATGTTTATTTCTCCGCCTTATGGCTAATTCTTTGATTGGCAACCTAAGGCTCTAGGTTGCCAGTGCAATCATTTCTGTTCTGGTGCTTAAGATACTTTCGTGATCTTAACCGGACACTTCTTAAAGTCTGTCTGTTTAGACAGTGGGTCCGTAGCATCAAGGATCAGTTTGTTGATCAGAATGCGAGCATCAAAGAACGGTACAAATACCAATCCTTGCGGTGGACGGTTACGACCGCGAGTTTCCACTCGAACTCGAACTTCACCACGAGCGTTCTCCATTAGAACTTCATCACCTCTGCGTAAACCACGTGCTTTTGCATCAGCAGGGTGGATGTAACAAAGTGCATCAGGAACGGCTTTGTAAAGCTCAGGAACACGACGAGTCATTGTGCCTGTATGCCAGTGTTCAAGTACACGTCCAGTACATAGCCACAAGTCATATTCTTTATTTGGTACTTCCGGTGGCGCTTCGTATGGTGCTGAAATGATCAGAGCCTTGCCATCTGGTTTACCATAGAATTCCCATCCAGCACCTTTCTTAACATACGGGTCAGAGCCTTCTTTGAAACGCCATTTAGTTTCTTTGCCATCAACAACAGGCCAGCGTAAACCACGTACGTTGTGGTAAACGTCGTATGGTGCTAAATCGTGACCGTGACCGCGACCAAATTCTGCGTACTCTTCGAATAGGCCTTTTTGTACGTAGTAACCGAAGTGGTGTGCATCGTCGTTCAATTCACGAGCTTCTTCGATAGGGAATTTATCTACTTGACCGTTTTTGAACAGCATGTCATACATGGTTTTTCCACGGTATTCAGGTGCTTTTGCAAGCAATTCTTCAGGCCAAACGTCTTCCATTTTGAAGCGTTTAGAGAATTCCATTACTTGCCATGAATCTGATTTCGCTTCACCAACAGTACCCACTTGTTGATACCAAGCTTGTGTACGACGTTCAGCGTTACCGTAAGCACCTTCTTTTTCTACCCACATTGCGGTTGGAAGAATCAAGTCAGCCGCTTGAGCGGTTGCTGTTGGGTAAGGGTCAGAAACAACGATGAAGTTTTCAGGGTTACGGTAACCAGGCAAACGTTCAGTATTAATATTTGGACCCGCTTGCATATTGTTATTACATTGAACCCAGTAAGCGTTGATCTTACCGTCATTTAACATACGGTCTTGTTTAACCGCGTGAGCGCCTGGCTTCGCAGGAATCGTTCCTTCAGGAAGTTTCCAGATTTTTTCAGCAATAGCACGGTGTTTAGGATTTTTAACCACCATATCCGCAGGAAGACGGTGTGAGAAGGTACCCACTTCACGAGCCGTACCACACGCTGATGGCTGACCTGTAAGTGAGAACGGGCTGTTACCTGGAGTCGCAATTTTACCTGTAAGAAGGTGAATGTTGTACACCAAGCTGTTCATCCAAACGCCACGAGTATGTTGGTTCATACCCATAGTCCAAAGTGACATGACTTTGATGTTTGGATCAGCATATTGTTTAGCAAGCTCAATCAGTTTCTCAACAGAAACGCCTGACATTTCAGAAGCTTTCTCTGCTGTATAAGAAGCAACAGAAGCTTTGTAACCTTCAAAATCAAGTGGGTGCAGTTTACCAACGTTCGGGTTTGCTGCTTTCACTTGAAGTGGATCGTCATCACGTAGGCCGTAACCGATATCAGTCGTTGCTTGCTTGAAGTTCGTGTGCTTGTTTACGAAGTCCCAATTTACAGCATCGTTTTGGATGATGTAGTTAGCAATGAAGTTAGCGATAGCAAGGTCAGACTGTGGTTCAAAAATGTAACCAGTATCTGCTAGTTCAAATGAACGGTGGTAATAAGTCGATAGTACATTCACTTTTACGTGTGGATGGCTTAAACGACGGTCAGTGATACGAGTCCATAATACAGGGTGCATTTCTGCCATGTTAGAACCCCACAGAACGAATGCATCTGCGTGTTCGAAATCGTCATAACAGCCCATTGGCTCATCGATACCGAAAGTACGCATGAAGCCACCTACAGCAGAAGCCATACAGTGACGAGCGTTTGGATCGATGTTGTTTGAACGGAAACCCGCTTTCATCATTTTAGCGGCGGCGTAACCTTCCATTACTGTCCACTGACCTGAACCGAACATGCCAATACCCGTTGGGCCATGTTTTTTCAGTGCCGCTTTCCATTTTTCAGCCATTGTATCGAAAGCAACATCCCAAGAAACAGGTGCGAAATCACCGTCTTTGTCATATTTGCCATCTTTCATACGAAGAAGAGGAGTTTCAAGACGGTCTTTGCCATACATGATTTTTGACAGGAAGTAACCTTTAATACAGTTGAGGCCTTTGTTTACAGGTGCTTCTGGGTCACCCTGTGTCGCAACAACCTTACCGTTTTGAGTACCAATCAGAACAGAACAGCCTGTACCACAAAAACGACAAGCCGCTTTATCCCATGTTATTTTTGTTTGGTCTGAACTAGCGATCAGATTCGTAGCAGTAGCTGGCAATGTTACGCCCGCAACCGCTGCCGCTGATGCTGCTGCATTTGCTTTCACAAATGCACGTCTTGTCATTTTCATACTTCACCCTCAATTTGGGAATGGTTAGTTCCAGTGTCTGTATCCATATCGTCTAGGTCGGTTTCGATTTGGTGGTAAACCAAAGCAGTGCCTAAAACATTTGGTAAATCGTTGATCGCTTCTATAGTGTCGGTTACATAACCTTGGTTTTCGGTTTCCAACACCACAACTATTTTTCCTTTAGGACTATCGCCATAGATTTCTGCATTTTCGAATTGTTCGATTTGCGCTTTGATCTCAGCTAAGTGTTCAGGAGCAACATGCACAACCAAACTTGAAATATGCACTTCATTTAGTGCCATAAATTACTCTCGTTATTATCGCCGAAGCGAATGTTATTATAGTTTTTCGCCTTGGCGAACATTGCTCACATTGATGGCTGAAGTAGGGCAAACGGCAACACAAGCACCACAGCCACTGCATTCATCAACGTTAATTTTTGGGTTCGCAACTCGACCTACTTGTAGATCAAATTGAATTGCCATGGGCTCACACATATCCCCACAGCTTCGACATTCCACATTTTGGTTCGCTAAGCACTTTTCGCTGATACTTGCTTTTGCATCCCAAGCTGGTTCATCTTGTGTTTTAAAAATCGGTTCTGGACACACTTCTGCGCATTGATAGCAAAATGTGCATTCATCGATAGAAAAGTCAACGGTAGGGAACCCTCCATCACCACTAACAATTATTTTGGTCTCACATGCATTCAGACATTTGCCACATCGAGTGCAATCTTCGATGAAGTTTTCTTGTTTTTGAATCCACGGTAAGCGAACCAAACTACTATCAACGTTTTTTCTTGAAAATAAGCGTCTTCTAGATAGGTCAACCACTTAGTACATCCTAAGTATAGTAATAGTGCTAAAAGTGTAGGTTATTTTTCCATTAACATACTTTCATTTTTACTAATACAAATTGTAGTTTTAGAAATATTTGTATAAATACCCCTTAAGGGCTAATTAATGTTGGATGTTGTTTTAGATCAATAAATTCCGTGGCTGTTGATCACATATTGATAGGGTTAATATCAGAGGCGTGGCAAAATGAATGTAATTGAAATTTTTGGAGCTTCATTTTGCTGAACAAACCAGTTCAATCTGTAACCAATACGATAGCTAAAGCTTTAGTACTAATTTTGCTACTTTCTGTCGCAACTACAGGGTTTGCAATCATCACTTTGGCATCTAGTCTGAATGATGCAGAAGCCGTGAATGTAGCTGGTTCCATGAGGATGCAAAGTTATCGTTTGTCCCATGATATTCAAACTAAATCGGTCGATTACGGTGCCCATATTGCCGAGTTTGAAAACTCACTATATTCACCATCAATGAAAGCATTACAGGGTTGGACCGTTCCAAAAGATATCACCATGGACTACTACCGAGTGATAGTTCGTTGGCATGAATTGAAAGACGTGTTACGCAGCAAAGATAAGAGTCAGTATTTAGTATTAGTCGCCAATTTTGTTACTGAAATTGATGGCTTCGTATTCAAATTACAACAGTTTTCTGAGCTGAAATTAATCAAACTCGCTTGGGCTGGAGGGTTCGGGTTAGGTGGCATTCTGATTGTTTCATTTTTCGTTGTTCATTTTGTTCGTAAAGAAGTCGTCAAACCACTGAATGCATTAGTTATAGCGAGTGAACAAATTAAAAATCGCAGCTTTGATGTCAAATTGAATGTGACCAGTAATAATGAGTTAGGGATTTTGACTCGAACGTTCAATACAATGGCTGATGATTTGGGGAAAATGTACCTAGGTTTAGAACTTGCGGTAAATGAAAAAACCCATAAATTGCAGCACGCAAATCAATCATTAGAAGTTTTATATAACTCTTCACAAGAGCTAACAGGTGCCCGGATCAGCCAAGATAATTTTCACGCTATACTGCAGCATATTGTGAGTTTAGAAGGTATTCGGGCGGCTAAATTAGAGATCACGGATGTCGGTGGCAGAGCTCTTTTCATCGAAGAGGGTGTCGTGAGTTCAAGTACGGGTCATAAATCTGAGTTGCAAGTGGACGGTAATCATCTCGGGTTCTTATACTGCGAGTATGGCCTGCCTTGCCCGGATCAAACCTTGATAGACAATTTTGTCCAGATCTTGTCGCGTGCAGTTTATTACAACCAAGCACAGAAACAGGCAGAGCAACTCATTTTGATGGAAGAAAGGGCAACTATCGCTCGAGAGCTTCATGATTCCTTGGCTCAGTCACTGTCTTATTTAAAGATCCAAGTTACATTACTCAAAAGAGTTATTGGTAAATGCCCTGTGCACTCAAATAGTGAGCGAACCGCGCTTATACTAGAAGATCTTGGAGAGGGCCTTTCAGGGGCATATACCCAATTAAGGGAGTTGTTAACGACCTTTAGATTAACAATAAAAGAGGGCAGTTTTGGTGAAGCATTAGTTGAGATGACGCGACAGTTAGCGGAACAAACGGATGCAAAAATTACATTGGCGAACCATTTGTCATCAGTAGAACTTGATGCTCATGAACAAGTTCACCTGCTTCAGCTGATCCGCGAAGCGACAATTAACGCGATAAAGCACGCTAAGGCCAAGAACATAGAAATTTTGTGTGAACTTTCAAGTGATGAGGTCATGATTAAAATAAGTGATGATGGTGTCGGTTTTGATCTCCAAGATCCGCAATTAAATCACTATGGCATGAGTATCATGCAGGAACGCTCCTCTCGTTTGAATGGTAAATTAGAAGTTAACAGCTCTAAAGGCAACGGGTGTGAAATCATTTTAAAATACAGAAGTACTAAGGAATTATAATTTGACCACGTGTAAAGTGATGTTAGTGGACGATCATCCTCTGATGAGAAGAGGGATAAGCCAACTACTTGGTTTTGAAGATGAATTTGAAGTCGTTGCAGAAGTTAGCAACGGTGCAGATGCTGTGGCAAAAGCTCATGAGATGGACCTCGATTTAATCCTGCTGGATCTCAATATGAAAGGGATGTCGGGTTTAGATACATTAAAAGCGCTGAGAACCGACGGTTCAGAGGCTCAAATTGTTATCTTGACTGTATCTGATAGCCCTGCCGATATCGAAGCGATTGTTAAGGCCGGTGCTGATGGCTATTTATTGAAAGATACAGAACCGGACGAATTAATAGAATTACTTAAAAAAGCGCATGATGGCAGTAAAGCTTACAGTGATGTCGTTGCGCGTTACTTGGCAGACAGTGAGTCAAGAGATGATGTATTTACTCAACTCACAGAGCGTGAAACTCAAATATTGCAAGAAGTTGCAAAAGGCTTTCGAAATAAGCAGATTGCAGAGCGCTTATTTATCTCAGAGTCAACGGTAAAAGTACACATGAAGAGCTTACTTAAAAAGCTTCAAGTTCCCTCACGTACAGCGGCAACAGTTCTCTACCTTGAGCGTTTCGGTGAGATGAAGTAATTGAAATAACCACTCTTAAGGTGCGATAGGCTAAAGGCACACTCGGTTGTATTTTGATTTTATGGATACAATTAGTGTTATTTATAAATGTGTGCCATGCTTAGTCTCTTCTGCATGACTCAGTTCGAGTCAATGCTCTATTATGGGTTTTTGTTTCAATGAGGTTGAACCGTTTTCATTACTGCATATTCTTGATTGCGCTGGTTCCAATGAGCTCAATTGCAGTAACGTCTAAAACATCAAATCATAACACTGTCCGGTTTGCCATCGGAGAGTGGGTTCCTTATACACATAATACTCCCCAATCAGGGCTACTTGAAAAAGTGGTATCGAGCGCCTTTAAATTGCGTGGTTATGATGTCACTTTCGATTACCTTCCTTGGTTACGAAGTGCAAAATTAGTTCAGCATTCTAAATATGATGCCACTTTCCCTTGGTACTCAACTGACGATCGTCGTGAAAACTATCTATTTTCACAGCAATCCATTCTTGATGTAAAAACACTTCTTTTTTATCACATAGATGCCAAGTTTGATTGGCAGTCTTTGCAAGATTTAAAACAATATAATATCGGAGCGGTTGAAGGGTATTCATCGACTAAATTTATTCAGAAAGGCGGAGTTGAAACCATAGATGCTGCGTCATTGGAAGAAAATGCCTACAAGCTCTATCGACACCGTATTGACGCTTTCGCAGTAGAAAAAAGAGTTGGAATGCGCTTGATTCATCAAATCTCAGATGATGCTTCAAATACGATTAAAATACACGATAAGCCATTAATGAATGAGCCAATGTACATGCTTTTTCCTAAAACGGAGAAAGGAGACTCGCTTCGTAAAGTATTTGATAGTGCGCTTGGTGAATTGAAAAGCAGTGGTTGCTATTCAAAGATTTTAGCCGGTGAAGATTGTGTGTAGAGCCTGAATGTTGAGGGCTAGTGTGGTCGGTATGTCATTGCTATATCTTAATATTTTTACTGTATGCTAAAAATACCGCTCATTCTGAAATGAGCGGTATTTATTAGGCTTAATACTTTTTAGATCGATAACGACTTGTTAAAACTCAGCATTAAACTGTTGGTTAGTTAGAGTGGTCATCGTGTCCATAGTCCACGTTATTTTCTAACTCAGCCAGAGTCCTACTACTTGGCGTTATACGTCTTTCCATCATACGCATTATGCTCAGCGTTTCCGGTTGGAAGCTCCATACATTGCCTTGTATTTCGCTACCGTCATTAAGTAATGTATCGACTCTCCAGTAGTAACTGTCGCTGTACGTTAATGGCGTGATTGCTAAACTGGTTTCGTTGTGTGATTCCGCAATCAGTGTCGAATGATCCCCATTTTCAACTAACTGGCTGTCATCACTTAGATATACTCGGTATCCGACAGTTTGGCTTTGCAGTGAAGAGTGTGTCGCCCAACGCAAAGTAGTTAGATTGTTGATATCCGTAGGTAAGCCATTTGAAGGGCTAGGGGATACCGCAGGTAATCTATTTTGATAAATTTGTGCAATTTGCTCTGCATTAAATGCTTCATGAGCGACAACAATTTCATCAATCCCGTTATTACTGGTTGTGGTATACGTTGAATCCGTTTGACCCGCTTTAGCATAAGCGCCACGACCGTATGTTTGACCGGTACCAGAGGTACTTACGTAGCTAAACTCATCAGGAATCGCGATTGAACCGGCGGGTTCACCATTAATGAATCCATTCAGAGTTCGAGCATCCCAATCCACCGTCATCGCGACATGATGCCACTCATCGCTGTTGGCCAATGATGGCACATCAGTAATGACTTCAATGAAAGGTGAGCGAGTTTCAGCGTTTTTATCGTGTATAGCAAAGCGGACTTCGTAAACACCCTCTTCTGGAACTACGTTCGTTGAGATAATCCATCCATCACCGATCCAGCCACTGTTGTAACGGCGTCCACGACTCGCTAGCTCTTTTAAGCCAGTCATGGTGTCGTCATTACGGAACCACATCGAATAAGTGAAGTTCTTGTCATTTATCTCCCATACGTGTGGGTGATGCTGGTGAGAGCTTGTCTGATTGATGAAGTCCTTCTGGTAAAAAGGGGCTTGGCTAAGTTGATAGCGGAAAGCTTCTCCAGATGCGCCATCTTCTACTTTGTGACTATTACAATCGAGAGGATTTTCAGCGTTGATTTCAGAATCGCCACCTTTGTAGCCCCAGTTTCGCACCTCTAATAACGGTGTAATTACGTTTGAGTAGTCAGTCTCACCCGGTTGAAGGCTGTCAGACATACTATTTGCGAATGCACCAGCGTAGGCATTTTGACACGTTTCAGCGTTTAGACTGTAGTAATCGCTAATGCCAGGCGCTTCGACATTAAGGTGTAAAATACCTCGAGTACTTTGCCCACTTTCATCTTCTAAGACGTAATACCCATCGATTAAGCCAATCCAGCCTTTTGGCGGTGTAAACGTTATCGTATTGTCGCTGTTTATCATAAACTCAGAAGCATTTGCCCCTTTTGTTGATGACTCCATTACTTCTACTTTGGTTACACGTAGTGGTGTGTTATTTGGGTCCCAGTCATTATTTAATACATTTATTGTTCTGCTCTCATCACGTAATGTTGTGTAGTGATCTGGTTGAGCTACAGGGTGAACTGGCCATGTTGGGTAAGGGATGCGTTTGTGATCAAGCAGGCGGAAGCCGTTTACCCAACGATGCTCATTTTTAGCAGCGGAACTACGTTGAACGGTAATTGGAGCACTAGTCGGAACGGCGACACCACGCATTGGGTTGTTACCAAAAATACGTTCTGGATAACATTCATGCTTACAGCCCTGAATGTGTCCCATTTCATGTTGCATAGTATTTTGGTTTGCCCAGCCTGGCGTTGCTTGCCAGAACCAACCATTCGTTACACCGTGTGAGCTAGAAGGCGATACCCACCAACCCATTTCATACCAATTACTCCCTTCTTCTTCGCGTTTATCCCAGAAGTAAGTATTACTGTTGCCCCAGTTGTCACGGAACCTTGCGCGGTCAGTATTATTACCGCCCACTTCAACCATCATGTCAGAAAAAATGATTCGGTGATGATATTGACGCATAGCGGCATAATCACCATTCAAGTTATGGAACTCGGCAAACGCCATTGCTCGACCCATATCATTTTTACCGAACTCAGGATGACTGAATACTTGATAAGAGATTTGCATACCTTCATCACGGCGGAACATATGGTAATCATCGCCATTTTTAGGGATATACCACTCTTTTTCTGTCGGTTGACCACCCACGTCATTCCAGTTTGTTGTTGGAGGTGTGAGGGCTTGCTGATATTGTGCAAGACTTGGGTTGTTTGGACGACAAACAGACTTATCTTCTAGAGGTTGTTGGTAACGATTAAGAATGCTTCCATCCGCACTAAGTTCAAAGAATGGCGCGGCGTTATACCCTAGGAAAACAGAGTAACTAATACTACATTCAGGTAAAATGGCAGCATTGATATTACTATCAGGTTCGCCAATAATTTGCCCACGGTATGTTCTAACTTCAGGGATGTTTGCTAATCGGCTCACCCCTCCATTAGCTTCAATTTCTGGATCAATATTACCCAGTTGGAATGTATCGGAGCGTAGCGAGTAACGCTGTAAAAGAACATCAACAGGCTCATCGGCATCATTGATGACTTGGTCACCATTGGTGTCTAGAGCGATCAACTTAACCACCAAGGTATCAGGCAGTTGAAGCATATGATCGTTAGGGTTTAAACCTGCATTAATTTCATCGCCATTATTGATACCATCGCCATCGGTATCTGAATCCGCACCGTCACTTGGATCGTTTGGATTGAGGTTGTTCGCAAGTTCATCGCTGTTGCTGATGCCATCATTATCGAGATCGTCATGTAGGTCTGAGCCGTCAAATGGGTTCATTCCGTAATTGAGTTCATCTCTGTTATTAATACCATCGTTATCGCTATCATGAAGGTCTAAATCGTTTGGCATTAAAGGATCAAAACCATATTCGATTTCGAGCATGTTGTTGACACCATCACCGTCACTGTCGACTAAACTTCCGTCGCTAGGATCAAGAGGGTTTAGGCCATGCTTCACTTCATCACTGTCATTAATACCATCTTTGTCAGTATCGGTATCTGTGATACTCGTATTGAAATGTTTCTCCACTGAGTCAGGAAGGCCATCCAAATCAGTATCAAATGCCATGCAAGATTCTTCAATATTCAAGCCAAATAGCATAGCTCGATCACCGTGAATCTTAATCTGTGAAACATTGCCAATTTCTGACTCCAGCTCGACAGAGAAAGGCGCTATTCCAGGTTGACTTAAATCCCAGACTGGAGATAGTTCACTATCATCACTGCGTTTTAATATTTGAGCGTAACGATTACCACTACTGCTTGAACGGCTTAAATTGGCCGTAAGCGTATAGGTAGGGCATAAGGTTTCAATTTGATATTCTAGGTTAAGATTGTTCCAAACAGAGCCTCCGTTGGAAAGTGTAATTTGCTCACCTCCACCGTAGCCTGTCATTAATAAACTCGTACTCATGTGACGTTTTGTCGATAATTTGGACAACATATCATCGTTAAAATGAGAGTAATCTATTTCGTTACTGAGTTCATGGAAATCTTCTGTAGTAGAGGATTGGTAAGAACTTAAATTGCTCTTATATGGGTCGGTTCCTTGTAGGCGTTCTAGCTGATCAATAACACCGTCACTATCACTGTCAGCAGGTCGTTCGTTAGGGTCGATTGGGGAGTAATTGAAACGAATTTCGTTACGGTTGTTTACACCATCACCATCATAATCTTCGATGGCATCGGAACTATCGTTAGGGTTAAGACCGAAGTGTAATTCATCACGGTTGCTGATACCGTCATTGTCTGTGTCTATCGTTGCTCCGTCAGATGGGTCAAGAGGGTCTAAGCCATAGCGAACTTCGTCTCCATCACGGATCCCATCATTGTCGGTATCGGAATTGTTTGGGTCGAGTCCTAGAACGATCTCATTATGATCCGCTAATCCATCACTATCACTGTCACTGACTGCACAATCAGCGGAGACTTGAATATCTTTGATTTGGCTATTGGATCCAGTAAATCTTAGCGTTTCAATCCCACCATTCGAAAGCGCGTCAACGTCAGCGGTTAAGGTATGAAGAGTGCCATCGGCTACACTTGAAGTCGGCACTAATTCTTGCTGGTCATTTTGACGAACAAGAGAGACAGTGCGAGTTACATTACTACTGGTCATTCGTGATGCATGGAAAGTTACTTGATAACTAGAACATTGAATACCTGCTATTTGGAAATCAAGCGATTGGGTTCGACCGTAAATACCGACAGTATTATGGATATCTACTTTATTTGAGCCCGCTTGTGCGATTAACTGTAAGCTTGCCGTGTCATCGGTTTTGATGGAGAGCTTCCGAAGCACTTCTTCGGTGAAGTAGCTATTGTCAGGCACACCCGCTAGTTCAGAGAAGTCCTCGTAAAGACTTACGGAATAGTCAACGACTGGAGTATTGCTTTCATCGGAATTATCACCAATACCATCATTATCGCTATCGAGTGATTCAGAACTATCCAGCGGGAATGCGTCATCAACATCGGCTACACCATCATTGTCGTCATCCAAGTCTTTATTATTACCGATGCCATCGCCATCAGTATCTAACCATTCAGTTGGATCGGTAGGGAAGGCATCATTTGCATCGTTGATCCCATCATTGTCACTGTCTAAGTCGGCATTGTCACCAATTCCGTCATTATCAGTATCGGTCGACTCGTTACCGTCCAATGGGAATCGATCATTACTGTCATCAACGCCATCATTGTCGTCATCAGAGTCTTCATTGTTACCGAGACCATCTTTATCAGTATCTAGACTTTCATTAGGGTCAAATGGTAGATCATCGAACTGGTCCTTAATACCATCGTTATCATCATCTAGATCTTGGTTATCACCAATACCGTCATTATCGCTATCTAGAGCTTCAGATGGATCGCGAATGAATGCATCAAAACGGTTTGGAACACCATCACCATCAGCATCTTCAACACCATCGGTAATGTCATTCGGGTTTAAACCATTGTTAATCTCTTTACGGTTACTAATACCGTCACTATCCATATCAAGTTCGGCATCAGTGGCATCACTCATATCGAGACCATAACGGTATTCATCATAATTGCTGATGCCATCGTTATCTAGGTCAAGTCGTCCATCTTCAAAGTAGTGGGGGTTTAAACCTGCGTTGATTTCTATATTATTTGGGATGCCGTCTCCATCAGCATCTGTAACGCCATCGTTAGGATCTAAAGGGTTAAAATTGTGGCTAAACTCATCTTGGTTGTTGATGCCGTCACCATCGGTATCGGCTTGAGCACCATCGGTATTGTCTGTTGGATTCAACCCTAACTGATACTCAACATTATCTGCAAGACCATCATCATCGGTATCTGTTTTTTTAGGGTCGGTACCAAGTGAGGCTTCAAGAGTATCGGGTAGAGTGTCTAAGTCCCAGTCTGTTAGATTACACTGTGCGGAGATACCGATGTCACTCAACCACATTCGAACGCCGCTTACCGAAATTGTGTCGAGATGATCAGTGGCATTAATTGGGTATTCGTACCATTGGGTAGGTAAACCTGAGAGAACTTTAGTTGGTTGTATGACCTGGCCATCTTCAAAGCGTGAAATGGTGATAGAGCCACCTCTACCGCTCGAAGTATTAAAACGAGTTTTGAGTGTGTAACTTTCACAAAGTACATTTTTAATATCGAAGTTAGCGTTTAGATCATCAAATATAGCGAAACCACTATCACGATCGTATCGACCACCTACGTAGCTTGACCAAGCAAGGCTTGTTTGGTTTTGTTCTTTTGGTGTGACTCGGGCAAAACCTTCATCAGTAAGGAAATCACTATCATTTAGACCGATTTCAGAAAAGTTTTCATTGAGGTCAATCGAGTAATCTATTAGGTTCGAGCGAGTAGGGTCGGTCCCTTGAAGACGTTCTTTTTCATCACTCCAACCATCACCGTCAGAATCAATACCATTATCAGGGTTAGTAGGAAGCGTATCATCTACATCAGGCAATCCATCGTTGTCATCGTCTAAATCAGCGTTGTTGCCAATGCCATCACTGTCGCTATCAACCGTTTCTGAAGGGTCTAGTGGGAACGCATCACTTTCATCTTCAACGCCATCATTATCATCATCGTTATCCGCATTATTACCAATGCCGTCATTATCTGTATCAATTGACTCAGAAGGGTCATTGATAAAGGCATCTCTACCGTTATTGACACCATCACCGTCGCTATCCACATCTGCGCCATCGCTGCTATCACGAGGATTTAGACCGTTAGTTACTTCAATTAAGTTTGTTAAACCATCGCTGTCAGCATCTTCATTAGCATCTTGCGCATTTGTTAAATCAAAGCGATGTTGGTATTCAGCAAGGTTGCTCATACCATCTTGATCAATATCTAAATTCGCATCGTCACTATTGTTAGGATTCAGACCAACAGCGATTTCAAAACCATCAGGAATCTCATCGCCATCACTATCAATGATGAAATTAGGATCAGTGCCACTTTGGTATTCTAGATTATCATTAATACCATCACCGTCAGAGTCGACTCTTAGAGGATCGGTTCCAATTTGTTTTTCCAGTTGATCTGGCAAAGTATCGAGGTCGGAATCAAGTAAATCGCATTGCGCATCTACATTGACTCGCCCAAGCCACAAACGTTTACCATCAACTTTTATATTTTCTATTGTATCAGAGCCTGTGAGGGTAAAGGTTTCATCTAATGGTTGTTTTATGCCTGAAATATCGGTTAATGGCTTAATTTCATGACCATCGTTTAGGCGGTTAATCGTGATGGTACGCTCTTTATTTCTGCTCGAACGGAAATATTGAGTCGTTAGGTCATACTTGTCACACAGGATATTATCCAGTTTGATGTTGATAGAGAAGTCATGGAAAATTGCAAAACCCTCGTGGCGGTCATAACGAATGGGACCAACAGGGTTTGTGAAGTGTAATGAGGTGAATTGGTTTTTTTTTGTTGATAACTTGCTGATGTGATGAGCTTTGACGCGATTGCTATCGGGGATATCAATTTCACTGAAATCTTCTTCAATGGCAACTTGGTAGTTTAAAAGATTTGAAATGGTTGGATTACTACCTAGCCGTTTTTCTTCGGAATCTGTGATGCCATCACTGTCACTATCTAGATTGGGAGGGGCGGATCCGGCGAGGGCGCTAGTTTGTCCCCATGCTAACATGAGTGCCAGAGTTAAGACTGACGGCTTAAAGAAGGTTGAACTCTTCATATAGTCCTCAACTTGAATGTAAATTACGAGATGTTTTATAGAATGCGCACGTTCCAAACTTAATGGAATCTTGTACTCTATGTAGGATTGCACAGGTTGTTTGAGCTATAGAGTACGGGATGCGTAATTTTTGATATTCACCCCAGTTATGGATTTCATTTAGAACAAATATTGATCTTCATTACAAACAAGGTGATTTTTATTTCATGGAGGCAGTACGAGGTCTTACCAGTAAAATCAATGAGATATATGAGGTAGCTAGCATAAGGATGAGTTATATATGATGAATAAAAAACTCCATCACTTAGGCGGTGACAGAGTTTGATAAGCTGAAATTAGTCTGGCTCTTGAGCTGTTGATTCGGATGAAATTTATGAGCAGTTGGGGTGCGGTGTACCATAATTTGGCAGTTGAGAGATTTTCACCTGCAAATCTTTTATTCTTGTACTGTGAGAAGGGTGGGTAGATAGCAATTCAGGTGGTTGATTTCCTCCTGAGGCTTTCGCCATGTTCTTCCACAAATCTATGCTCTGTATTGGGTCAAAACCAGCTTTCGCCATGAACTCTAGCCCTACAATATCGGCTTCAGATTCTTGTGTTCTACCATAAGGCAAAATAACACCATATTGTACGCCTAAGCCGAGCGCTGACATGGTGATTTTTTGGTACTGTTTATACTCAGACGCACCAAGCGCGGCACTCGTGAGTTGCAACCCCGCATTCGCCAACTGTGATTGAGATAAACGTTCGTTACTATGGTCTGCCAACACGTGCGCGATTTCATGTCCAATAACGGTCGCAAGCTGGTCTTGATTCTTCGCGACGTTCAATAGACCAGTGTATACACCTATCTTTCCACCGGGGAGAGCAAAAGCATTGACTTGATCGCTATCAAACACCACCACTTCCCATTCAGTGACCCCTGGCTGTTTAGGGACATATTGAGTGATACTATTCGCTACACACTGTACGTAAGCATTTACCTTTTTGTCTTCGCTGATTGGCTGTTCTTTTTTCATCTGCTCGAAAGAATTGGCTCCGAGTTTCGACATATCTTGATCAGAAAAAAGTAGAAGTTGATTTCGTCCCGTAGGAGAGGAGCTACAAGCTGTAAGCCCCATAAGAGCGACTAAAACAGAAGCTTTAAACAATGTTGCCATTTATAATCCCTATATCGCGTGGCGTTATCATCTGATAATGATACCATTTATAACTATCTACAAAACAGAACCCACAAGTTACATCACCAAATTTAGGATTATCCATGAGCATTTGGAAGAAACCCATCGATCTAGAACGGTTAAATGCAACGTCAAAAAATACCTTGATAGAGCATCTCAATATTATTTATACCGATTATACGGATAACAGCCTAAGTGCCTCGATGCCAGTTTGTTCTTTTACACACCAGCCATTAGGGATGTTACATGGTGGTGCATCGGTGGTGCTTGCTGAGACATTGGGTTCTCTCGCCGCGAACTTCTGCGTGGGTGATGATGCTTATTGCGTGGGGCTTGATATCAATGCTAATCATGTTCGTTCTATGAGAGAAGGTCATGTGATTGGTACTGCTACCCCGATTCACCTCGGAGTTTCAACGCAGGTATGGCAAATCAATATTACTGATGAGCGTGAACGATTAGTTTGTACGAGTCGCTTAACCATTGCAGTAAAGAAAATTCGAAACGAAGCTAAGAAATTAAGAAATTAAGAAATTAAATATTGGGGCTTCGGTGACGGATGCCCAATAGCAACGAGTGTAGTGAATCATTAAATGGTTATAGAATTTAAAAGCGGAAAAATTATTGTGACCGCGCATGAGTTGGTTGTGCGTGTTATTGGCGAGCATATGCTGACGATGCAAGCTCAAACAGATGCTGTTCAGCTCATTGGCCGAGGTGCAAATGTTATTTCAGTTAACGGGGCTGAGTGTAAATGGTCAATTAAACTCGATAATGTAGAGCAACTGGAGCAACTCTCGGCAGAAATGGGGGTAGCAATACAATAATTTGCTTAATGGAAGATCTCATCACAGAATAGTCACGCAGATATATTGTAGCTTGGCTATTTTTGTATAAAATAAGGAAACGCTTATTGTTATTTTTATATGAGATTTCCTCTTTATGAGCAGCCCAAGACTCCGTGTCCAATTTGAAACGTTATTTGAACACTACAATGGTCAAGATGTTGGCATCCAGCTAGAGGATGTGACCGACGTTCTATGCTGTACTCGACGTAACGCCCGTATCGTACTCAATAAACTAGCCGAAGAGGGCTGGATCGAATGGCACCCGGCAGCAGGGCGAGGAAAACTTTCTCAGCTGCTATTTAAGCGTAACCGAAATGATGTCAGTTTAAATTTAGCTCGGCGCTATTTAGAAGATGGAAAAATAGGCCAAGCATTAAACGTCCTAGATAGTGATGCTGGTAAGCTGACTCAAGTCATACAGAGCTATCTTGGCGTGCAGCATCAAGAAGGGCAGCAAGTTATACGACTTCCGTATTATCGCTCTCTTTCTATGTTGAACCCTCTAAAATCAATGCGTCGCTCAGAGCAACACATTTCACGTCAGGTTTTCAGTGGCTTGACTCGTTTAGATGAGTTTGAAAATGTTCAAGCTGATCTTGCCCACACTTGGCAATCACTCTCTCCGACGCATTGGCGTTTTTATATTCGCCCTGGTGTTCGTTTTCATAATGGTGATCCACTGCTGGTGGAGCATGTCGTAGAAAGCATTTGGGCACTACGGTTTATCAATCTCTTTTCTCATATCGATACCGTGTCATCGCCATCAAATTGGGTGGTGGATATTCACCTACAAAAACCCGATCACCACCTGCCTCTGCTGTTAAGTGAATCCGAAGCGAAAATACTGCTTCCTGAATCGATTAGAGATGATGACTTCGATCTCTTACCTATTGGGACAGGACCTTACAAAGTGGAAAAAAACACGGAAAAGCGTTTGATCTTAAGTGCTTTTGATGGCTATTTTGGATTTAGACCGCTGGTGGACCGAGTTGAAGTATGGGTAATTGAAGAGGCCTACTCATCTATGGTATTTCCGAGTTTAGCGCACCCAATCAAGTCACAACGTGGTGATTTTTCAGGAGATGTTGAGTTAGACCCAGGATGTACTTATCTTCTATTAAACCGTAAGGATGGGGCTGCTCGTACGCCTGAATGGGCCGATTACCTAAGTTGCAAATTAAATACGTTGCAAGTCTTTAAACAATTACCAGAAGACAAAATAACAGAACTTGGCATTTTACCCGCACATGGATTAAAACCGGGTTGGTATCATCATGGATTAGATCAGCGACAAGTGACACCACCAGAGCCAAGAAACCTTACTATTGCTTACCATGCTCAGCATCCAGTTTTCCCTAGCATGGCAAAGGCAATCGAAAAAATCCTTAAAGAAGATGGGATTTCAATAGAATTTATTACTTATGACCTAACCGTTCCAGATACAAAGTTGGTTGATATATGGATCAAACCAATGGGAATTGGCACCAGTCGTGATGATGCATTAGCCGGATGGTTGCTCAATTACAGTGATATTGAATTTTTAAGTAAAGCGGATGACTTCAATCGTTGGAGTTCACTGATTGATACTTGGCGCGCGGATAAGACAACGCTTTTCCCTGCAAAAGAACTCGGAAAGCAACTGATTGAAAGTAGACAGATAATCCCAATGTTCCATTGTTGGTTGGGTGTAAGCCAAGATCATTGTGGATCTCTACAGAATGCTAAATGTAATGCGTTAGGTTGGTTTGACTTTAGCCAGGTTTGGGTTAAACCAGAGATAGACAACTCAACTGTTTGATAGCGAAAGTGATGAAAAATGGCAAAACCGAATAAAAAGTAGCCGACTAAAACCGTCGATATTTTCTGTGCCAAATGTCGCGCGAAGCTATTCAAATACCGAAAAGGTGGAAAGGGCGCATTAGTTAAATGTTTCAAAGAACGAATTGTAGAAGACTTTACAACATCATCATGTCATTGCCCTGAATGTGAAATGGAGTTTGCGCGAGATACGTTAGTTCGAGGAACGCCTGCTTTTAAAATGATCGGTGGGAAAGTGACCATGAAGTAAACTGAACTAATTCCAGACGTTTAATCAATTCTTAAAATTACGCACCACTGTTTATTTAAACAGTGGTGCGTAAAAAAGGCACAGATCTTAACTTTAAGTACGTTTATTAAGCACTTAACGCTTGTTCTAAGTCTGCAATAATATCGTCGATGTGCTCGATACCGACAGATAAACGAATCATTTCAGGTTTCACGCCCGCCTCTTTTTGCTCTTGTTCACTCATTTGTCTGTGGGTGGTTGAGGCTGGGTGGCACGCTAACGATTTTGCATCCCCGATATTCACCAAGCGTTTGAATATTTGTAGTGCATCATAGAAACGAACCCCTGCTTCATAACCATTTTTCAGCCCGAAGGATAGAATGGCAGAAGGTTTGCCCTTCATGTATTTTTGAGCAAGATGATGATGGTCTGAGTCTTCTAAACCTGCATAACTTACCCAACTCACTTTCTCATGCTGTTGTAAGTAATTAGCAACCTTCAATGCGTTCTCTGTGTGGCGTTCCATTCTCAAAGAGAGCGTTTCAAGCCCTTGAAGTAACATAAACGCATTCATTGGAGAGAGTGCGGCACCTGTATTTCTCAAAGGTACGGTACGAGCTCGGCCGATAAATGCAGCCTCACCAAACGCTTCAGCATAAACAACACCATGATAAGACGGCTCTGGTTGGTTAAATACGGGGAAGCGTTCTTTGTGTTTCGCCCAAGGGAATTTACCGGAATCGACAATCATGCCGCCAAGCGTTGTACCGTGGCCACCAACGTATTTGGTCAGGGAGTGAACGACAATATCAGCACCGAATTCTATTGGTTTACAAAGCACAGGAGTTGCGACCGTATTATCAACGACAACGGGTACTCCTTGAGCGTGGGCAACATCAGCAATAGCTTGTAGATCAATAATATTACCTGCCGGGTTACCAATTGACTCGCAATATACCGCTTTTGTGTTCTCATCAATCAACTCAGCAATACTCTCTGCTTGGTCATCTTTTGCAAAGCGAACTTCCACACCTTGGCTTGGTAGCATGTGTGCGAATAATGTGTAAGTGCCACCGTAAAGTTGCGGCGTTGAAACAATGTTATCCCCAGCTCTCGTTAATGTTTGAATCGCGTAGTTAATTGCGGCACTTCCCGCACTCACCGCCAAACCTGCGATGCCACCCTCTAATGCTGCCATGCGTTTTTCAAGCACATCATTAGTCGGGTTCATAATACGAGTATAAATATTCCCTGGCACTTCTAAATTAAACAGGTCAGCACCATGTTGGGCACTATCAAATTCATAAGCGACGGTTTGATAAACAGGAACGGCTACGGATTTAGTTGTTGGGTCACTTTCATAACCGTGGTGGATCGAGAGTGTTTCGTCTTTCATTGTTCATCCTTGAATTGAGAAATGGTTGCCCACCAGAATAGAACAATATTGAAACAAGAGTCACGCAGAGATTTAAACTTTTTTATAAGACAAAAAAAGGCGCACAGAAATGTACGCCAAATGGACAACTACAAAAAGGATAGGGGATTATGAAATTTATAACAGTTTAAATGCCAGAGACTCATAAGCTTGAAGTGACACTGTATCGTTTAGTCGGCTTGTCTCTTCGTAATTACAAATCAGACAATTAACGTCTCTATTGCTCAGTTCTGCTGGCAGGTCGAGATTAATATGCTGATCACTAAAGTTGCTGATGACAAACAGAGTCTCGTTTTCATCTTGACGAAGATAAGCGAACACTTTGTCATGATCTTCATATATTGGCGTAAACTCGCCATAGACAATCACAGGATGCGCTTTACGAATTTGAATCAATTTTTGGTAGTGATAGAAAATTGAGTCGCTATCATTCAGTGCATTCTCTACATTAATCTCAGGGTAATTCGGGTTCAGCTCGATCCAAGGCGTTCCTTGAGTAAAGCCGGCGTTATCCGCATTAGACCAATGCATTGGCGTTCGTGCGTTGTCACGACTGTTTTCATGAATTGCATCCATCATCGCTTCATGCGACACGCCGGATTCAGTTTTCACTTTATAGAAATTAAGCGTTTCGATGTCTTTATATTGATCAAGAGTCTCAAACGCTACGTTGGTCATGCCGATCTCTTCACCTTGATAAATGTAAGGTGTGCCTTTTAAAAAGTGCAGAGTGGTTGCGAGCATTTTTGCTGACTCCACTCGGAACTCTTTGTCGTTCCCGTATTTAGAGACCACCCGAGGCAGATCATGGTTGTTCCAAAATAGAGAGTTCCAACCCTGATCGGATAACTCTACTTGCCATTTGGTTAATACTTGCTTGAACTCTTTCAAGTCCAAATCAATTGGAGACCATTTTTCGCCATCTTTCCAAGTCAGGGTAATATGTTCAAATTGGAACACCATAGAGAGTTCTTCTCGCTCTGGCGCACTGTACATTTTGGCAATTTCGGGAGTTGCTCCCCAAGTTTCACCGACCGTGAGCAGGTCTTTATCACCAAAAGTCTGTTGATTCATTTCTTGAAGCAGTGGGTGCAAACGTGGGCCATTGCCTGTGATGCCTTTATCGATCTCTTTACCAATTAAGTCGATAACATCTAAGCGGAAACCGCCGATACCTTGGTCTATCCACCAATTCATCATGTTATGAACTTCTTGCTGAACTTTTGGGTTCTCCCAATTGAGATCAGGCTGACGTTTAGAGAACAGATGGAAGTAATATTGCTGTGTTGCTTCGTCCCATTCCCATGCACTTCCGCCGAAAATAGAACCTTGGTCATCTGGTGCGCTTCCATCTGCTTTTGCATCTCGCCAGATATAGTAATCACGGTATGGGTTGTCTTTTGACTTCTTCGCTTCAGTGAACCAAGGATGTTCATCTGAAGTATGATTAACCACGAGATCCATAACGACTTTGATATCACGATTTTTCGCTTCATCAAGTAATTTTTTCATGTCATCCATAGTACCGAATTCTTCGGCGATGGCTTGATAATCAGAAATATCATAGCCATTGTCGTCCATCGGTGAACGGTAGACAGGAGATAACCACAGAACATTGATACCAAGGTTTTGTAGATAATCGAGTTTACTGATGATGCCTGGTAAATCACCAATTCCATCGTTGTTAGAATCGCAAAAGCTGCGTGGATAAATTTGATAAACAACGGCGTCATGCCACCATCTTTTGTCCATGGGAAATACCTTAATTATGTGCATTTTGATGAGGCTACTATAGAAAACAATAAGGCAAATTAAAAATAGGAAATTATTGCCTTGTTATAGGAATAAGCTATATCATGAGGAATTATAGACATTACTTGTGTCAAACACGAATAGTGGCGAAATTACGTTCAACAAGAAATGTGATGTTGAGCAAATCGACCAACGGCTTAATGGTATAAAGAGGTGAAAATGAACAAGCCCTACCGCTATTTTTTGATGGTGGCACGTGAAGGAAACATTAAAGCGGCATCGGAAAAATTGCATATAAGCCAACCTTCACTTACTGCTGCAATTAAAAAGCTAGAATTAGATATCGGCGTTGATTTGTTCATTCGACGCTCAAAAGGGGTGGAGTTAACCAATTATGGCCGTTTATTTCAGGAGCATGTGCAAGAGCAGCAAGAGAAGCACGCTCACTTGATGCATAAGTTCACCGATATGCAGCAGCGCCATTTTGGTAAAATCAAATTAGGTACAGGTGAAGCTTGGTGGGAGCGCTTTGTTCGATCTTCAGTTAAAACGTATCAAGATCAATCTCCGGGATGTGCTTTTCATCTTGAATTTGGTAATAACCTTTCGCTGATTCATCATCTTGTTCAAGGTGATATTGATCTTTTTGTTGGTCATGAAGTGAATGGGTTGCATGAACGTTGCCGGGTTAATTTCCAACCTTTATTTCAGGAAAAAGAGGCGTTATATGTGCGCAAAGGGCATCCACTCCTCAGCTGTAATTTGAGTGTTACAGAACTTATTGAACGCCAGAAAGATTTTCCGCTTTTACGGGTTACTCCAGATCATGCGAGACACCATTCAGTACTGGCGGACCATTTAGCTCAGCACCAAATGATTCGTAAAGATGGTCAAGATAACCGATTAATTTACGATGTGGATGCAGTTCCTGCCAGCATTGATATGCTTAACATGACGGACGCTGTGATGCCTTACAGCAGTGAAATGCAAAGTTGGATGGAGAGTAAAGGGATCGAAACGTTACTGGTCAATGAAGATCAAATCGGCAATGTCGGAATTTATACGAAACAGGGACATGATGATGAGAAAATTAGCCTTCTTATTGACTTAATAAAGCAAGATAGCTTGGAGAGAGGTGAAGGATGAACGCACAGGAATTTTGTATCGTGCTAACAACAACTAATCAAGAGGCGGAAACGAATCAAATAATTGAATCATTGCTCAGCCATCAACTTGCCGCTTGTATCCAGACCATGCCAATTCAAAGCCATTACGTATGGCAAGGGGAGGTATGTTCCGATAATGAGACGCTTCTTATCATTAAAACTAAAGCGTCTCTTTATAAACAAGTTGAGTCCATGATCAATGACTTACACAATTATGATGTTCCTCAGGTTGTGCAAGTCTCAATTGAAAATGGCTCGAATCCATATCTCGCTTGGTTGGATGAAACGACAAAATAGCGATTGTTTACGATGATAGCGGTTTGGTTGCCATTCGGCGTTGTATCACCATTAATATTAGTGATAATAGAGCGCCGGATGTATCACACAACATATCCTTTTGTGCGTCCCAGATATCGCCTTGAGAACCCAAAAATGCAATACCTTCTTCTCCACCAGCAAGCGCCGCATACCACCATTCAATAATTTCATATCCAGCCGCCACTGCCATCATGGCAAACAGACCAAATAACCCCGCTAATATAGGTTGGCATAGCTTTTTTCTAATCAAATATTCAGCAATTGGGTAGGCATAAAAACCAATTGAGAAGTGAGCGATACGATCGAAGTTGTTTCTTTCGGAGCCGATAAGTTGGTTAAACCAATCGAATGGCACTTCGGAAAAGGTATATTTTGCCCCGATGGTATGCAGTCCAAGCCAAATAAACATCAAAAAATAAGCGGTTCGGCTAAAAGTAAGCTTAGTTGATGCCCAGAAAATTACCCCGAGAATACCCAAAGCCGGGATGATTTCAGCGAACCAAACCGCTCGTGAATGGGGTGAATAGGCCGAAAAAATAAATATTACCGAATAGATAACCGTTAGATAGTAAAGTGCTTTATTTTTTAGAATGGATTGTGTGGGCATTGTTTATCCTGAATTACTGAAGCTGGATTTATAATCTTATGCACATATAAAGCGTGCTTTCATGTATCGTGACATAATTTAAAACACTGTTCAATTGTATTTAATATTTCATTCAATCAGTATGTACGAATTATGTTTAAATTGTTCCTTTTCGCACACTATTTAATCTAACAACTCACATCATTTCATTAAAGTTTGATTTACATTGTTGTCACTCATAAAATCGACGGCTCAACCATATAACAAGAAAGTATAAAGTCATGAAATTGGAAACCGTTGATTACCTTGCTGATGATGCAGCAGAGCAATTTGTCAAATCACTACGTGAAACTGGATTTGGTGTACTGAAAAATCACCCGATCCCGAAGGAACTTGTTGAGTCAATTTATGAGAATTGGCAAACGTTCTTTAATTCAGAAGAAAAAAATAACTTTACCTTTAACCCTGCAACACAAGACGGCTACTTTCCACCGTCAGTATCTGAAGTGGCAAAGGGTCATACTGTTAAAGATATCAAAGAGTATTTCCATGTTTATCCGTGGGGACAAATACCGGAACAGCTAAAAGAGCAAATTTTAGATTACTACGCTCGTGCTAACGCGTTTGCGGAAGAATTACTTGGCTGGGTAGAAGCTCATGCACCCAAAGAAGTACAAGAGAAGTTTTCCATTGCGCTTTCTGAAATGATCAATGGCAGTGATAAAACGTTGCTGCGTATTCTCCACTACCCACCAATGACAGGTGATGAAGAACCTGGTGCAATTCGCGCTGCCGCTCATGAAGACATCAATTTATTAACGGTACTTCCTGCGTCAAATGAACCTGGCCTGCAAGTAAAAACCCAAGAGAATGAATGGCTTGATGTGCCGTGTGATTTCGGTAATTTGATCATTAACATTGGTGATATGCTGCAAGAAGCATCTGGTGGTTACTTCCCATCCACCACTCACCGTGTGATTAACCCATCAGGTGAACGCCAAGAGCATTCTCGAATTTCATTACCGCTTTTCTTACATCCTAAACCTGAAGTGGTTTTGTCTGAGCGTTACACAGCAGACAGTTATTTAATGGAACGCTTACGTGAATTAGGCGTGATTTAATCAAAATATAAGTCGTATTCACATTTTAGTAGTGTGCGACAATCAAGTTAATTTCAATCGCTCAGTTAATGGGCGATTTTTTTGTCGTACAGTTCAAGAAGTCGAGTAACAATGTAATAGTTACTCGACAAATCGGCTCAATTGGATTTGAATTAAGCTGTGTATCGTCATTCTTTAAGAGCCTCATGCAAGAAAACCAAGAGATCAAAGCCACGTTTCAAACCTATATGGAAAACCCTCTGTTATGGCCCATGCTTGAAGAGCTGAAAAAACAGCCTTCGGGATGGAAAGTACATACGTTAGCATCTCACCTGAGTGAGCTTGGTTATATTCCTGTTCTCGATGATAGTCCTGAGAAGGATTTGTTTAAAAAAAACTTTTTAATCATGAATGCACTTTATCAACTTCAAGAGACGCTCTACCCAGACAGCTGGTTGCAAGTTGAAGCGATGAGTATTGAGTTGATGTCCGGAACGCAGTCACATTTACATGAGATTGATCTTAATGATCCTCTACGAGATTACTATACGCATTGGATAAACTATGAGGCTAACGAGGGAGAAGTGAAGCGGTTACTGAATGAGTTTTGGACTCGTTACCGCCAATCTGTCGGGAGTACTAACGGCTCAGATATGGACAGAGAAAAAGCGCTGCGCCTGTTTGAACTTTCACATGACTCTACTCAAATTCAAATTCGTAAAAAATGGCGTCGTCTTGCGTTGAAGTGGCATCCCGATAGAGAACACGGCAATGCTGAAAGGTTCAGGGTATTGTGTGAGGCATGGAATATATTACGTCACTAGAACGCGACCCTGTCACTTTGGCGGTGTAAAAGATAAAAAAAGAGTGATATGTGGTTTCATTCAACCGACATATCACTCTTTTTTAGATCTTACAGAAGATCATTGACAGTAAAACTGGCGTTTAGCTTATTGCTATTTTACTAAGAACCAAGACCTAAGAACCAAGAGCTTTAACTCCAGTTTTGCTAAAGTTTTGTCTAAGCCGTTCGATATTTGTTTACTGGTTATCACTTGATTTAAATTGAGATTTGCGCATACGGTTTAGAGCGGCCATTACATCTAGTGTGCGTGGCTTTGCTAAATCACCAACATTAGGCATAGTTTGGTGCCAATCATCAGAGAGAAGTCGATTGATCTCTTGAGATGGGTTCTCTTGCCAGCCAGCATGTTGAGCCATTTGGAACCAAGTCCAACCGATGGCATTGACTTCAGAGCTTGACTCTAACTGCTCCAACGCACTCAAATCAGTAAACTCTTTACCAAAACGTAAAGAGTCTTTTCCTTTTGCGGTTACGCGGAACTTACCATCAACAAGGATGTTCATCAGAGCATTACAAAACAAGCTACGAGGTTGGAACGCTTCTAGTGAAGTTTCACACTCATTGTTTCTTTGAGATGGGTGCTGCTCGATGACTTTTTTCGCTTTTTCAGTGACATCTACCGCTTGGTAATCATGCATTTGAATCACAGTATCAGCCACATCGAGATAATCACCTGAACCGCCCATAACCACCATGGTTGAAATATTCAGCTCATCTCGTAATTGACCAATTCGATCCACTAACGGAGTGATTGGCTCATCTCCTTTGCTTACCAATGCTTGCATACGTTCATCACGGATCATAAAGTTCGTTGCAGACGTATCTTCATCAATCAGTAAAGACGTTGCACCTGCTTCGATAGACTCTTGTAACCAAGCGGCTTGAGAGGTTGACCCTGAAGCATCTTGAGTCGTGAAATCAGCAGTGTCTTTACCCATAGGTAAGTGGTTAATGTAATTAGATAAATTAAGGTGGTGGACACAGCGACCGTCTTCAGCACGAATCTTCATTGCATTACGATCTGTAACGATACCTTCACGGCCGTCACCAGGAATATGGTTGTAGATTGAACGCTCAATCGCATTCAATAGTGTTGATTTACCATGAAAGCCACCACCAACAATAAGCGTGATACCTGTAGGAACACCAAGGCCTTTAACGTCACCTTTATTAGGTGTGTTTAATGTAACTTCAAGAGAAGAAGGGGCAACAAAAGCAACCGCATCTTTCATTGGAAAATCACAATTACCTGCAGTACGTGGCAGAACGCTACCGTTTGCAACGAAGGCTGCCAGTTGCTTGCCTGCTAACTGGCTACGCATTGACTCTTGATCCTCAGCACATTCACAATGCTTGATCATAGCCTCAAGATTAAGCTCTCTTTCGATCGTTGAACGACGAATAAATTTTGGCAAGTAGAACGTAATAATGTTGCTCGCTTTCTTAGCCAGAATGCTTCGACCATCAGCGGGTAAGTTGATGCGGAATCGAATATCAATTCCTTCTTCTGTAAACACAACAGAAGTACTATCAAGAATCGTTTGTCCCGTTAAGGCAATAGAGATGCTGCTTTCTTGCTTGGCAAACTCCGCAAAGCTACGAGCAATAAAATCACGAGCTGCGATTTGATAAGCCGCTGATTTTTCCGTTAACCAACCTAAACCGGTTAAAGACCATGCTCTTGTCGCTCGAAAGCGAGAAGCCGAAGCAAACGGGTCGCCTTGGATATGATCGATATGAAGCTGGAAATCACCAAAGTCATACTGACCTTTGATCTGTTGATATGCACGATAGTTCTGTTTTTCAAGCTTTTTCAGCTTAGCAGTCAACTGATCCATAACGAAATTTGCCTATTAAAAAAGATAAAGGCGGCGATTATAGAAACCGCCACCTTAGGAGTAAAGGGAAACTGCATCAAATTAGTTATTGATACGTAAATTGAGTAGAGCCGATATAGTTTTGATTAATCAATCCTTGCTCAAAATCTTGGCAAGTCATTGGTTTTCCATAGAAATACCCCTGACCAATATCACAGCCTTCATCAATGATGAAATTCTCATGTTCTTGCGTTTCTACCCCTTCAATAATCACTTTTAAATCCAATTTCTTAGCGATTTGAACAATTGAACGAACAATCTCTTCATCATCAACACTTTTATCGATTTGCTGAACAAAACTCTTGTCTATTTTTATGCAGTCGAACGGGAATTTTTTAAGGTACGCAAAAGAAGCATACCCAGTACCGAAATCATCTAAAGAGAGGGTAATACCCAGATCGTGTAAATTTTGAAGTGTATTTCGTGCGACGGCTTCATCGGCAATCAAACCGCTTTCTGTCACTTCTAGTTCTAAGTAACTAGGGGGAAGGTGATAAGTTTCCAGTAAGTGTTGTACCTGGTCGGCAAAGTGCACATTTTTTAGCTGAATAGCAGATACATTAACCGCCATCTTAAAGTTGTCAACATAATCTGACCACTCCCGTGCTTTTTCAATCGCCGCTCGTAAAACAAAATTGCCGACCTCGAAGATTAAGCCATTTTGCTCTGCCATGTGAATAAGAGTTTCATTAGAAATATCCCCAAGAACCGGATGACGCCAGCGTAAAAGTGCTTCTGCTCCTGTCCATTTATGAGAAGTAGGGCATACCTTAGGTTGGAAGTACAACATCAGGTCATCATTTCTGACTGCTTGTAACAGGTAGCTTTCAAGTTGATTAATATGAGATTGACTATCGGACAGTGATTGAGAGAAAAATCGGTATTTGTTGCCTGAATCTTTACATGCGATCATCGCTTCGTTGGCGTGTTTCAAAACATCACTTGCGATTTGTCCATCTTTGCCAGTGGCAATACCAATAAAAGCATGTAAGTGGATTTTATCGTTTTCAATAAAGAACTCGGAATGCCCAACCTCAATTAGCTTATGGCACAAAAGCTCCAAATGTGTGGAGATATCGTTGGCTCTTATTGCGATAGCAAGGTCGATTGATGTTGGTCTCGCGGTGATTGTTTCTATAAGGTCGATTCCACCAATACGATCACGATAGCGTTTTAATACCTCGTCGAAGGCATGGTAGCCATACTTGGCTTGAATACGCCGCCCATTAGTAAAACCAATATGTATCACTGCAATCTCAGAGGTGTTCCCAACTCGATTTTTCATCAACTTATCAAGTTCAGTTTCAAAAGCGTTTCTGTTTAAGAATCCGGTGCCAGAGTCATGGCTTTTTTGGTATGAGATCTGTTGTTCAGCGGCTTTACGCTTATCGATTTCTTGATTAAGTGAGTAGTTTAGACTGGCTAAGTCCTTTGTTCTGGTTTTTACTCGGTATTTGAGTTCATCATTGAGACAAAGTAGTTTCGCATGTTGATAGAGTGTTGTGAGTTGCGATTCGATAGAAATTCGAAAGCTTTCTAACAATTCACGATACATAGGAGAGTAATGATTTTCTTTGCTGTCTAAAACACAGATGGTGCCGAAAGCATCGCCATTTGGCCAGTTCAATGGGATCCCGCAATACGAAATCATACCAAGGGCAATATCAGGGTTTGATTTCCATTTATCATCTTTAAGGGCGTTGGGCACAAGCAGTTCTGAATTTGAATTAATGACGGTTTCACAATAGAGCCCCTTGCCCAGTGACTCGCTATCACCAGTTAAGTAAGGGTTTTCGGGAGAGTTGCTTCGACAGAACACTTCAATGTGCTTAGGATGAACTCGCATGATCAGCGCCGAAGGTACAGAGATAATTTCGGCTAATAAATCCACAATATTCTGCCAGCCAAGCTGCATGTTCTCAGGAATTGACAACTCTTGCGTATTGATTCTTGTCATATCGTTATGGATATCCTTATTGTTATGTATTGCAAACCCTTCCTAGGCTTGATGATATTCATCATATATTGATAATCTGAACAATATACCCTAAGTATACGAAGGGTTATTCAATGTAACAAAAAAAAGTCCCAAATAAATATTGGGACCTTAACCATTTGATATTGTCTTAAAAATAAGAAGACATTATAAATTAACACCTTAAGATATATGTTAAGGCTCAAGCAGTTCAAGATCTCCCATCGAAATCGGTTTGGAATAATCTATATTGGCAAAGGAAAAGCCGTTAAGTTGCATGAATTCATGTTTAAATCCACGATAATCCCCAATCTCGGCAAAGTTAGTCTCATTCATTTTTGACAATAATTGTGAAACTTCATGCTGTGTTTCAGGATCAAGCTCTTTGTCATCCATTCTTAACAGACGCTCACCATCTACAGGGACTTTATCTTGACCGAATAACTTACTTGAGAAAAGGCGTTGCATCTGTTCGATACAACCTTCGTGTGTCCCTTTTTCTTTCATTACTTGGTATAGAGCCAAAATGTATGGGCTTAACCCTGGAATGAAAACGCTCGCCTTTGTCACTAGAGCCTTACAAACCGTTGCATAAGCACCACCATCAAAGTTGGCGAGTTTTAAGTTCAGCGAATGGCTAGTTTGGTGTAAATCGATTTTGGCCCGGCCCAATGTTCCGTCGAGATAAATAGGGTGGGTGACTTCAGGGCCGATGTAAGAAAATGCGATAGTTTGGCAACCTTGAGCAATAGACTCGGTGTTGATCAAGGTGTCAATCCAACGCTCCCAATCCTCACCCCCCATGACTTTAACGGTGGCATCCGCTTCTTCTTCCGATGCCGCTTCAATTTCAGCTTCTATCCATTGGTCTGTTTCTAAATTAATCGATGACCCCGTGACATTGTCACCAATAGGTTTTATTGCAGAGCGCCAAAACTCACCATTATCTTTTGGTCTAACGCCAGCGGCTAAGCTGTAAATGACTAAATCTACTTCACCTTCAAAATATGTCTCTATCGCCTCGATCACTTGCTCTTGAACGGTATTTGAAAATGCATCACCGACAATATTAACGGCAACGCGGCCTTCATGTTCTGCTTGCTGCTTGAAGAATATATTGTTGTACCAACCAGCAGTACCAACGCCTTTCTCCGATGGTCCTCTTTCAAATGAGACACCAATTGTATCTGCTTTGCTTCCGCCAAAGGTTGCGGCAATACGAGAAGCTAAGCCAAAACCGGATGATGCGCCAATAATTAGAACACGTTTAGGGCCATCAACAATCTGTTCTGCATTTTTAACATATTGGATCTGCTGCTTGATGGATTCTTCACAGCCATACGGATGGGCTGACCGTGCAACAACCCCTTTAATCACTGGTTTGATGAGCATATTTTTATCCTAAATTCGCTAGCGTTTCCGACTCTATTTGTAGACTTTAAGCCGCGTTATGAATTCAGAATATCGTAAAGCTTTGTAAACTTTATTGAGCTAAACCAGTAAAATCTGGAATGTTAACTAATTCTTGCGCAACAAATCGAGCTATCCACGGCTGTGCGATCGGTTTCGGGTGAAGTCCGTCATTCATCATCCAAGAGGGTTGTTGAATCACATACTCAAGAAAAAATGGGAGTAGAGGGACGGATTGCTCTTCTGCTATTGCAGGGTAGATTTCGTAAAACGCTTTGCTATATCGCTTGCCATAGTTAGGTGGCACTTGAATCTGCATTAATGCAATATGAGCACCTGCATCTTTACTCATTTGAATCAATGATGTGAGGTTCTTTTTAATTAACTGAGGAGGAAATCCGCGTAAGCCGTCATTAGCGCCTAGCTCAATAATGACCCAGTTAGGTTTATGTTGATTAAGTAACTCAGGCAAGCGAGCTAACCCATTACCTGTTGTATCACCAGAGATACTGCCGTTAATCACAGTAACCGGTAGGTTGTTGATTAACGAAGCTTGCTTTTGTAGCTCGTTTGGAAGAAGGCTAGGCCAACTATCTTCAATCGCCATCTGATAGCCCGCACTTAAGCTATCCCCAAGTACAAGAAGAGTGTTACTTTGTGAATTAGAAGCAACAGCATTACTAGAAAGTAGAACAATTAAAAAAAAGGAAAATAGTCGAGTCATGCATACATCCATTATTAAAGCCGAGTCTGTGTCAAAACTAGTCTCTACTAATCAAGAGCATTTAACAATATTAGATGACGTTAACCTTGAAATCTTAAGTGGCGAGTCTGTTGCGATTGTTGGTACCTCAGGGGCCGGTAAGTCCACTCTTATGACCCTGCTTGCGGGGCTAGACACGCCCACAGCTGGTGAAATCCATTTACTCGGTAAACCTTTATCCACGTTAAGCGATGAAGCGAGAGCCGCAATCAGAAGCGAATCGATTGGGTTTGTGTTTCAGAGCTTTTTGTTGATCCCTAGTCTAACTGCATTAGGCAATGTCACTCTACCTTGTCTGCTAAAAGGAGAAGAGGAAGATACTGAGCGAGCATTGGAGCTATTAGCATCTGTTGGCCTGTCTGAGCGTGTCGACCACTTGCCTTCTCAATTATCGGGAGGAGAGCAGCAACGTGTCGCTTTAGCTCGCGCCTTTATGATTAAACCTAAGATTCTGTTCGCTGATGAACCTACAGGTAATTTGGACCAGCAAACCGCAGCGAAAGTGATTGAGTTACTGTTTGAGTTGAATCAGCAGCACGGGACGACGCTAGTTCTAGTGACTCACGATCTAGAATTATCAAAACGATGTGATAGAACACTTCATATGAAAAATGGTGTCATTGAGGAGTTCAATCATGATCAAGGCTAAGGGAGCGAAGTTGAATCGTCGACTATTCTCTTGGAGTACTGAGGAAATCCGTCATGGTCAGTTGTGGCCGATCTCTATTGCACTAACACTAATCATTGCGTGTATTTTTGCATTATCAGCTCTAGCAGAAAGAATGGAACAGGTAATCGTGAAGCAGGGCAAAGATGCGTTGACCGCCGATAGTGTCTTTATTTCTGCGAATCCAATTCCAGACGTTTTAATTGCACAAAGCCTAGTTGAAGGTCTTGAAACTTCCGAGCTTACTCGATTTGCCACCATGGCATTCAGTGATAATGGGATGCAACTGATTACCGTCAAAGCCGTGGAAAGTAATTATCCATTGCTTGGTGAGCTGATTTTGGGAAGCCAAGCGGATCAACAAAATAAGGTGAAGCAAGGTGAACTTTGGTTAGATGAAAGAATTTTTGCACAGTTAAACGTATCAATCGGTGACAATGTCACGGTTGGTGACGCGGATTTTTTAGTCAGTGGTCGAATCGTGCAAGAACCTGGGCTCAGTTTTAACCCGTTCCAACAGATGCCTACGGCACTAATCAATATGGACGACATCGAAAAGACAGGGGCAATTCAACTCGGAAGCCGGGTTCAACACCGACTATTTCTAGCGGGTGACAGTGATGCTATTTCGCGAATTCAAGAGAGTATTGAATTGACGCCCAGTGATCGATGGCGTGACCAAAATACAACAAGCCGAACTAACGAAGTATTTAATAGAACAAAGCAGTATTTATCATTAACGGTTGCGATTGTGATTATCATGGCCGCGACAACGCTGGTACTAACTTGTCAGCATTACGTTGCCAGTCGTAGACAAACAATTGCGATGTTAAAAAGCATTGGGGCAAGTCAAGGGTGGATCGCTCGTTGGCTCATTATCCAAGTTATTCTGTTATTAGTGATTGGCGTTGTTTTAGGATTAGCGATTGGTGTTGGCCTTGAAATGCTTCTTAGGATCCCACTCTCTGATCTACTGCCGACACCACTTCCGGAGTATGGCTACAAACCTGCATTGATCTCAGTGTTAGCAAGTGTTGCGATTGGCGTGCCTGCTCTTGGTATTCCGCTTCTCGGCTTGCTTAATACTTCCGCAATGAATGTTATGCAGCCTGATAATCAAGCCACAACAGATTATAAGCACTGGTTGTTGTTACTGGTTCCGGTTGTCCCTATGATCTTTGCTTATGGCTCCAATTCTCTGGTTTGGATTGTTATTTGTGGCATCTTTGTATTGTTTATCGTCCTTGCGCTGCTTAGCATCGGAATAACAAAGACGATGGTGAAATTACCGTTATCGACATCAATGAAGTTAGCGTTAAGCCGCATCAACCGCTCTTCAACCGCCAGTGGACTTCAGTTTGGAGCACTTGCACTGTCACTTATGCTTTTGTCAGTAATTTGGTTGGTTCGAACGGATCTACTTGCCGATTGGCAACAGACATTACCTGCAGATGCGCCGAATGCCTTCGCCTTAAACATTGCGCCATATGAGAAAGAGGCTTATCTTGCGGCACTTGATGAGCAACATATTGATCGCTCTCAAGCCTTTCCCATCATTCGGGGCAGACTTTCAGAAATTAATGCAAAACCAGCGAAAAGCCAAAATGAAAACGAAGAAGAGACGGATGTTCTCAGCCGAGAATTGAACTTTACTTGGGGAGATCAATTACCTGTTTATAACGACGTGATTGCAGGGGAGTGGACGTCAACTAAAGGTGTTTCTGTCGAGTCTGAAGTGGCTGAAGATTTAGGCATACAGCTCGGTGATGAGCTTACTTTCGTCATAAATAGTCAGACGGTTATCGCGACAGTTAACTCTATTCGTGCGGTTGAGTGGCGAGTGATGAAGCCGAATTTCTATTTCATTTTCACTCCAGATCTTCTGCAATCTATTCCATCAACTTGGTTAGTCAGTTTTCGAGCAGAAGAGAGTGATCAGGCTCTGTTACAGCAACTATCTAGAGAGCATCCAACCGTGAGCCTTATGGATATAAGAATGATGGGAGAAAAGATACAGTCGCTTCTTACTCAAATCATCTGGTCCATTACCGTACTTGCTGGTTTAGGGGTGATTGCAGGCCTATTGTTAATATTTACTTTATTAAGGCTGAGCTTGTCTCAAAGACAGCAGGAAATCCGCTTGTATCGAACCTTAGGAGCGAGTAAGAAACGTATCACTCAAACTATTTGGAGTGAATATGGTTTGATGGCGCTCGTTGCAGGTCTCGTTGCCAGTTTGGGGGCTGAGTTGAGTGTGGCTAGTTTAATGAATTATGGATTTGAGCTGACACCTAAACTTCATCCATTATTGTGGATAGTTTTACCAGTTATCACTTTTATTACCCTTGCTGTGGTGGTTAATTCTCTTATTAAGCGCTTGTTAACCCCCGTAAATAAAGGGATCAGCTAACATTAATGAATAAGTTATCCCAGTTATCCACAAAAACGGTGGATAACATTTGGGATAACTTGAATTTGTAAATCTATCAATCCTCGCTAAGCCTCAATCTACAAGAGTTACACTCAATTTGCTTTCATTTATGGACTGAATTAATTAGGCTGGATAAATGAGTCAAGAAGAAATTTTAGTATTTTTGTTCTAGTAAATAATAATGAGAAACTAATCCCTTAATCAAAATGTGTTTTTATTCTTCTCGTTTACTCAGTAGAATACGCACTGCTCATAATCTGGTTGATTTTTACTGACCACAGCCTATAAATCATATAGTTAAGCTCATGATATTGAATACTAAGATTCACCCTAAGCGTAAAATTGCAATCATTGGCGGTGGAATTGCCGGCTCTACAGCAGCAATTCATTTGTCTGAGATGGGATTAGATGTCACTTTACTAGAGAAAGGCCCAAGCTTAGTGAATGGCCCACCAATATGTCACTTACATGCGGGTGGCAATTTGTATCGTGAGATATCTGAACAGCAGTGCCTTGAGTTACTTCGTCAATCAATTGAAACGGTTCGTCTTTATCCGCATTCGCTGAATATCCGACCAACCGTTATTGCAGTTCCTCATTCTGATGGTGGCGACCCTAATGAACTCCTGCCACGTTTGAAAAGTGTTGCAAATGCGTACCAATCACTCGTCGAGGAGAGTATTGATAATCAGGTTCTTGGCGATCCGAAAGATTATTATAAGCTTTACTCATTGTCGGATTTGCAGGAATTAGCCCTAAAATCCCAACCTAAACAGCCCCGATCGATGGATGACTGGGTCATTCCTTTCGCTCAATACACAGATTTAAGCGCTCTAAAGTATCCAGTTGTCGCGGTTCAAGAGTTTGGGATGAGTGTATTTCGTCTATCAGCAACAGCAAACATTGCACTAGAAAGAAACCCTAATTGCACTGTGATGACAGAAACGTCGCTGACTAACGCTCAATGGAACCAAGACCATTGGACGCTCTCTTATGAGCAAGTATCTGGTCACACTTCTACTTTTGAAGCGGATTTTCTGATCAATGCGAGCGGTTTTGAAACTGGAAAAATTGACGACTATTTAGGAAAGCAAAGAGATCGGTTAGTTGAATTCAAAGCAGCCTACGTGACTCATTGGCCAGATTGCAGTGATGAATGGCCAGAGGTTATATTCCACGGGCCAAGAGGCACACCACAGGGCATGGCCCAATTAACACCTTATGCTGATGGGTATTTCCAATTGCATGGTATGACAGAAGGGATCACTCTGTTTGAGGATGGGCTTGTGACCTCCGACTCATCATCATCTCAACCCCAACTACCAAAGCGTTTACTTAAAAAGATCAATTCCGGTTGGTCTAACGAGGTTATTCATCAGCGCTCTACAAGTGCGATAGAGCATATGAGTCAGTTTATACCTTCATATATAAGTTCAACGGTAGCTGGAAAGCCGTTATTCGGAGCTCAACAAATTCCGGGAAATGATCCGAGTTTACGTGCGGCGGACGTTTCGTTTGAAGGTGAAAGGTATGCCAGAATCGAGGTCGTAAAAGCGTCTTCAGCACTTGAAGCAGCACGTAAAATTTCGACATTCTGGTTTGATTCATTAGGATTTGAAGGCGATGAAACTTCATCATCCAGTTACCCTGTCACTTATGGTTTATCTCGCCATGAGGTTGAAGAGAGGGCTCTGCAACTTGCAAAGGAACGTCATTACCCACAATCTTTAGCGAAAATATCAGGGGTTCAATCCCAAAATAGTTAAATATAATCAAATGGATAGTAAGCCATTTGCCTTTCTATCCATTATCTTAACTTGAAACTCTTTCAAGAGTGCTAATGGTAGTGACCCATTCGTTTCATTGTTTCTTAGTATCCAAAGAAATTTGCCCACTGACACCATACATCCTGTAATCCAAGCCGATCACCACGAGTAAATTGAACTTGTTGTCCCGGTTTCGCTTGTGCCAGTCGGGGTAAGTCAATTCTTGCGACACAGCCTAGTTTCGGGTAGCCACCAATCGTTTGTCTATCATTAAGTAAGATTATTGGCTGTCCATCGCTTGGAACTTGAACCGCCCCGAGAGCGATCCCTTCTGATAGTATTCCATTGTAAGGTGTAGATATCATCGTTCCAGATAATCGATAACCCATGCGATCTGAGTTTTGATCCACCGTAAACTTATTCGAATAAAAACTATGCTTCGCTTCAGCCGAAAAGTCATCACATTGGTAACCTTCAATGACTCGTAAGTTTAAGGGTAAGTTGTAGTCTGGTTTGAATCGAAATGTGAGGCTAACGGGTTTAAAATTTTTGACTTCATGAAGATGAAAATGCAATTCATCGTCAGATCTAAGGGGCAAACCATCAGAATGGACACCTCCGAGTTTATCCCTCACAACGGTAGAGCAACTGCCTAGTTGAGCTGGGGTAATGAATCCTCCTTTGATGGCCAGATAACTTCTCAGTCCATTGATTGGAAGCCCAAAAGTGAGCATTTGTCCTTTGTAAGCCGCAAAACTACTCCAATTATCAATCGCCACTCCATCAAGCTTTGCTTGGAGATCACCACCACAAATAGCAAGAAGGCAGTCATTTTGAACCTGAAACTCAGCCTGACCGAGAGTAATTTCTAGGGTGGCTAAATTGACAGTATTTCCCAATAAATAATTTGCCCAGCTATACGCATAGTCATCAACAGGGCCACCTTGTGTGATGCCGTGTTGTGATAGGCCAAAGCGCCCGAAGTCTTGAATTAAGCTAAGCTGGCCTGGTTTATTGATTTTTATCGTGTTCATTGTTTGTCAGCCTCTTTAATCACACCGCCTAATGATAAGAATGTCGATTCATCAATGGATTCAAATTTAACGCTATCACCGATATTAAATGGGCAAATTTCAGCTGAGTCTGGGCGGTATAATTCAAGTGGGCAATTGCCAATAATATTCCATCCACCAGGAGAATGATTTGGATACACCGCGGTCTGTCTATCAGCAATACCAACACTGCCTTTTTGAACATACACGCGTGGCGTTTCTAACCTTGGTAACTTTAATTTCTCATTTAGCCCAGACAAAAAAGCAAAGCTAGGAGCGAAGCCTATGGCGCTAACCGAATAGACTTCAGAGGTATGTAGCTCAATCAGAGTTTCAAGAGTGATTCCAATACTTTCGTATCGGCTGATGTCAGGGCCAACTCTATGTGAATAGTAGGTCGGAAGGGTGATGGTTTTGGGGCTAAGTTTTGAGGGTTGATGTTCATCTGTGTTTAACATCAACTCGTGTAACTGAGCGATGATTTGAGATTCTGAAATTCGGTAAGGTAGATAATCAACTAAAATGGAACAGTACGATGGGGTAACGTTCATTATCGACGTTTGAAACTGATAACGAATTAAATTCGCGGTGTAACCAACCAGCGCGAGTGATTGGGCCGTTATGGGTAATTCAAATCGCAGCATAACACTGCATTCGGCAACGGGGTTGATGGTATAGGAATCAGGTCGCAAATCACTCCTCCTTACGTTTGTGTGAGTGCTTGGCTTAATCTTTGAATCAGTGCAATGGACGTGGGGTTATCTCCATGTACACAGAGCGTATCTACTTCTAATTGTAATGTTTCGCCACTCAATGTGGTTACGCTACCGTAATTGGATAACTGCATCGCTTGGTTAAAAATATCATCCGCATTATGATAAACCGCACCTGTTTGATTTCTTGGTACAAGTGAGCCGTTCGTTTGATATGCGCGATCCGCGAAAGCTTCGAAAAGCAGTGGAACATCGTATTTATCTGCAATATCGAGATAAATTTGATTGTTTGGTGTCGCAAGCGTCATAAGGGGTAAACCAAAAAGAGAGACGGCTTCTACAATCGCTTCAAATATCGCCTTGTCTGCGATCATATCGTTATAAAGAGCGCCATGGGGTTTTACGTATTTTATCTTCGCATTTTTAAGCTTTGCGATACCGAGTAACGCGCCCACTTGATAAGCCACCAATTCGGTAATTTGCGCGCACGTGTGGGGGATGGAACGTCGGCCAAACCCTTGCAAATCGTGGTAAGCGGGATGAGCACCAACATCAACGCGGTAGTGTTTTGCTAATGCTATGGTTTTTGCCATTACTTGGGGATCTGAAGCATGAAATCCACAAGCAATATTGGCCATATCAACCCAAGGCATGATTTGTTCATCAGCCCCCATTGTCCAATGTCCGTAGCTTTCACCCATGTCACAATTTAACGTTATCTTTGGTCTATTCAAGGAGATTAACACTCGCATTTTTACAGTTGATTCACGTTGCTCTATTTGGATTTTGTTGTCTGTGATCCCCTTCATTTTTATTAACAAAACAACCAATTAAAGTGATCGCTCATAATTAAGAAAAATGTCACATTTAAAAACTGTAAAGCTGAGATAGTGTAAATATCTGAGAGAGTTAGGTACACTAATCGCAAATAGACAGTTGGTATTTAATAATGAAAATATTAGTAACAGGCGGAATGGGTTACATCGGTAGTCATACCTGTATCCAAATGCTAGAAGCTGGGATGACCCCCGTCATATTTGATAACCTTTATAATAGCAAACAGAGCGTTCTAGAGCGTATCGAGAAAGTATCGGGCGTTCGTCCTAAATTCATTCAAGGCGATATTCGAGATAAAGCACTGCTTATTGATGTGTTGAAAGAGAATGAGATACAAGGCGTAATCCACTTTGCAGGCCTTAAGGCTGTTGGCGAATCAGTGCAAAAACCACTGGAATACTACGATAACAATGTAAATGGAACTCTAGTCCTTGTTGACGCGATGCGTGAAGCCGATGTTAAAACGATAATCTTCAGCTCATCGGCTACTGTTTATGGTGATCCTGCATCTGTGCCGATTACCGAAGATTTCCCAACCAGTGCAACTAACCCATACGGTCGAAGCAAACTGATGGTTGAAGAGTGTTTGGCTGACTTCCAGAAAGTAAACCCAGATTGGAGCATCACGCTATTACGTTATTTTAATCCTGTTGGTTCGCACCCATCAGGTGAGTTAGGCGAAGATCCGCAAGGCATTCCAAATAACCTAATGCCATTTGTTTCTCAAGTTGCTGTCGGCCGACGTGAATTCCTCTCTATTTTCGGAGGGGACTACCCAACGAAAGATGGCACAGGGGTTCGTGATTACATTCATGTCATGGATCTTGCTGACGGGCATATTGCGGCACTGCAGAAAAAGGCAAATCAGCCTGATTTGCATATCTATAATCTTGGAACTGGCAATGGTTCTAGTGTATTGGATATGGTCTCTGCTTTTGAAAAGGCGTCAGGCAAGAAGGTTCCTTACAAACTTGTCGAAAGGCGAGCTGGGGATATTGCAGAATGTTGGGCAGATCCAAGCAAAGCGATAACCGAGTTAGACTGGAATGCTAGTCGTACTTTAGATCAAATGACCGCAGATACTTGGAATTGGCAGTCTAAGAACCCTGATGGTTTCCCTGATTAATTTCATTTTTTCTAGACAACTAAAGGCACATGATTGTGCCTTTATTGATCCAAATCGTCTAAATAGAGAAGAAGGTGGTTAAAAACTATCATATTTCACAATTAATGTTACAATTGTTAAGTATCTTATTTTTTATCATGAATTTTGTTTTGATTGGGGAATCGTCATGGAACTTGGTTTAATCGTCGTTTTTATTATTGCAGCCGCTGTAATGGTAAAAAAAGAGATGGCGAATAAATAATACAATTTCATTCAACTTATTCTTTTATTTACATTTTTAGAATGAAATAATAAAAAAGTCAGCTTATGCTGGCTTTTTTATTTTTGTCTTACATATCTCTAATTTATCTGGGAGCCTCAATGCAAAGTCCAATTACACTAGAAGCATTACACATACTTGATGCGATTGAACGCAGAGGCAGTTTTGCGGCTGCAGCGAATGAGCTTGATAGAGCACCATCCTCATTGAGTTACCAGATACAGAAATTAGAACAAGATTTAGACATCATGATTTTCGATCGCTCTGGTCATAAAGCGGCGTTCACCGATGCTGGTAGCCTGATCTTAGAGAGAGGTCGTCAGATTTTATCGGCTACTGAGAAGCTAGTGAGTGATGCGACTATCTTGGCCAACGGATGGGAGCTCGATATCACTATTGCGTTTGACGGCATCATCCCTGTTTCAAATTTCTTTAAATTGGTTGATGAGCTAGGGAAAATCAGCAAGACCCGCATTCGCTTACAAGAAGAGATCTTAGCGGGATGCTGGGAGTCTTTAGTCACTGATCGTGCAGACTTGTTAATTTGTCCTAGGCTTGCAACTATCCCACAAGAGATGAAAACGGAAGACATTGGTAAAATGGAAATGATGTGGGTTGCAGCTACTGATCACTATATTCACAAACGCAAAGGTGAGTTTGATCAGGCTGCGCGAGAAAAATATCGAGTGATCGCCATTGCCGATACAGCAAGAGATCAACCGGCAATCAGTGTGAATATTTTAGAGAAGCAACCTCGGTTGACTGTTACCAATTTCCAAGCAAAACTTGATGCTTTAATTACAGGATTAGGCATCGGAACTCTTCCGGTTCAAGTTGCACAACCACTGATTGAAAATGGTCAATTAAAACAAATCGAGGGTAGTGAAACTCGCGAGATCGACCTAGTTCTGGCATGGAAACGCAGTAATATTGGTGAAGCTAAATCGTGGTGCATTCAATATCTTAAAAGAAATTGGTCACTTGTTTAGCACCAAAACCATATCAGCCGTCCCATCTTCAAAATGTACATCTAGCTCAAATCCTAGTTTTTGAGCTAGCATCAACATGCCTCTATTTGTAGGCATCGTCATTCCTGATATTTGGCCAGTCCCTTTAGATTCACAGTAGGTAATGATCTTTGTCATTAATAACTTACCTAGACCGATCCCTTTAAGATCTGAACGGATCAAAATAGCAAATTCAGCATCAGTATTATCTGGATTAATTAAGGCTCTAGAGACGCCGATGATCTTTGGATCACTTGAAAAGTTTTCTACAGCGACAAATGCCATCTCACGGTCATAATCTATCTGTGTAAAGTTTGCTAAAGCTTCGTGGTTGAACTCGCCAACATCACTAAAAAATCGCTTATACAGATCTTCTTTCGATACATTTTTAATAAAATCGGCATGAAGGGGCTCGTCTTCAGGCAGAATTGGCCTTAATAAAATACGTCGATCGTCTTTAGTTAAAATGATTTCTTCAGATTCAATAGGGTAAGGTCGAATGGCTAAACGTTGCTGTGCATCACCAACATATGGTTTCAACGACAAGTCAGCATCCAGGATCACAAACTCATCCCCATTAGCTAATAGTGGATGTATGTCCAGTTGATGGATCTCAGGGCAATCCACAATCATTTGAGAAATCCTAACGAGGAACTCTGAGAGCCCATCGATGTTAATTGGTTCAGGTAATTTTTGTAGACGAATATTGCCTTCTTTGATCGCTCGGACGATGAGATAACGCGCCAGGGTCATGTTCAAAGGAGGAAGCGCAGCCGCAGCATCAATTGATTCGTCCCACTCTGATCCCCCTTGTCCAAGTAAGATGACAGGGCCAAAAATGGGGTCAGTTTTAACCTTAATCCTCAGTTCTTGCCCGCCGGCTAATTTTGCCATCCCTTGGATAAGAAGGCCGTGTATATTGGCTGTAGGATAGGAGAGTTGAGTACGATCCAATATAGCTTGTGCAGCATTTGCTACTTCTGTGCTGTTTCTTAAACTCAGTACCACGCCTTGAACATCTGATTTATGTGCAATATCAGGAGAGCGCAGTTTGACCGCTACAGGGTAACCGATTTTCTCTGCGATATGGACAGATTCAATCGGATCTGAAGCAATCCAAGTTGGCAGGGTGGATAAGCCATAATGGTTGAGTAAGGGGCTGATCTGATGAGTATCCAAAGAATCGTTACTCTGCAGCAATTGATCACCGATCCAACGACGAGCTAGTTCAACTTTACTCAAATCAACATGTTCCGCTGTGGTTGGGGTTTCCATTAATTGCTTTTGGTTTCGTCGGTATTCGACTAAATGCATAAATGCCACGACGGAACTTTCAGGGGTTCTATAGGTTGGTATTCCGGCCTGAGTGAACAACTGCCTTGCGGGTTTAGCGGTTTGTTCGCCAGTCCAATTGGTTAATATATTGAATCGTTTATGACGTGGATGAGCTTTAATTGCGTCAATGACGGCTTGCGCTGTCTCCATTGAATGAGCAACCGCAGAGGGGCTATGCATGATAAGAATCGCGTCAATATCATCGCTATCGAGCAGAGTATTTAACGTATTAACATAGCGAGTTTTATCCGCATCCCCCATCATGTCTATTGGATTGTTTTTGGACCAGCTATATGGCAATAGACCATCAAGCGTTGATATTGTTTGCTCATTTAAAGTCGCTAACTTTCCGCCTCGGTTGAATAAGGTATCAACAGCCATAATGGCAGGGCCACCACCATTGGTCATTACCGCCAAACGTTCGCCACGTAAAGGTACGGCATGAGTTAAGGTTTCAACTGCAGCAAACAATTCATGAGTATTCTTTACTCGTAGCATGCCTGTTCTTCTAATCGCTGAGTCATAAATGATGTCTAACGTATCATCCCCACCAGTATGAGCTTTTGCTGCAATTTTACCGGCACTCGTGGTACCCGCTTTGAGAACTAGAATTCGTTTATTCCTTGATGCAGCACGAGCTGCTGACATAAATCTTCGTGCATCTTTAATTGTATCGACATAGAGCAAAATAGCCTCGGTATGGCTATCAACACTTAAGTTATCGAGAAGCTCGGCGAAATCGATATCAACGCCATTACCAATAGAGATAAAGGCAGAAAAACCAATCTGCTTATCATTTGCCCAATCAAGAATGGTTGTGCATACAGCCGCAGATTGGGAAACAAAAGCGATTTTGCCTCTAAGAGCGGTGACAGGGGAAAAGGAACAATTGAAATTTATCCAAGGAAGAATCAACCCTAAACTGTTAGGACCAAGCAGTCGAATATTATGTTCCTTCGCAATAGCTGAACACTCATCACTTATTGTTTGACCACTACTCCCAATGAGGTGCATATCCGAAGAAAGCACTATCACAACAGGAATTTTTTTATTCGCTAATTCGGTAAATAACTGAGTGTTACGTGTGGCATGAGTACACAAAATGGCAATATCAGGCACGATAGGAAGGGATGGAATATCTTTATAAGCAAGAACCCCACAAACCGACTTAAATTTCGGAGAGACTGGCATGATGGCGCCTTCAAACCCACCTTGCAGTAGATTTTTCATCACAATAGAGCCCGCTCTAAATGGTTTTTGCGAAGCGCCGATGACCGCAACCGATTTTGGCTTTAGCATTTGATTGAGATTGTTCATATCAAACTCCATGTGATGAAATGTTCTAATCTTAGCCTATGCAAGAGAGCAAAAAGACAGCAGTTGGCAGGGCTGTGATCAATAACAGCACATCATCCGCTGAGTTTGTGTAATACGTCACACAGTAATGGTATATAATGTCACTGTGAACTTGATTCTATGGGCCGCTATCGGCATGATTTATAGTAATTTCTCATTAAGGCTTAGATTATTCCATGAAAAAAATTGCGATTGTTAGCTTATCAATGCTCTTAGCTGCATGTGTTTCTGAAAACTATGTAACAGACGTAACTTCAGACAGTTACCGCGAAGAGTATAAAACTGCTGAAGTGATGCCTCCTGTGGTATCTCAAGGTGTTCCTGCGATGAGTGTTACTGAAGAAAATGTGGATAAAAACGTTGTCAAAATGTCTCCAGCATCTAATGCCGAGATGAACGTTGTTCAGCAAACTCCAGTTAAGCAGCAAGCGTCTGTAATCATCACACCTCCGACGAAAAAGCAGGCAATGATGAATCCAAGGTTTGGTTATACCATTCAAGTGGTTGCAGTTGGAAGTCAGTCAAAAGTGGACCAGTTTTCAAGTAAGTTGCCTAGAAGTAATCAGCCAATTTGGGAAAACTATAAAGTTGTTAATGGAACAAAATGGTACACCGTACTATACGGTGACTACGCGACAAAACTTGATGCTAAAACAGCAATCCAGTCGCTGCCAACTGAATTCAAACAGCTTAAGCCTTTCGTTAAGAGTATCGACGCAATCAAAAACTCTGAGTTCCCAACTCTAAACAAGTTGAATTAACAGAGACACATAAAAAGGGCCGGCAGGTCCTTTTTTAATATCCCATGCAAATAGAACTAATATGCTTAGTCGTTAACCAAACGATTTCTCTTGCAGTGATTTGTGGACAAAACACTGTAAATTTAAGAGCTAAGTATTATTATGGACTCAATAGAATAACGTGACATCTCGGACAGATTTACATGACTAGTACAAACATCCTTTTATTGTGTGGCGGAGGCTCTTCTGAGCATGAAGTCTCACTCGTTTCAGCTAACTATCTACAACAAGAGTTAGAAAGCGTTTCTGATTTCAATGTTACCCATGTTGAAATAACAGATGACGGCTGGATAGAGAAGAGTGGCGACAGAGTTCATTTAGATTTACATACTGGTGAATTATGCTCAGAACGTACAAAGACTAAAATAGATTTCATTGTACCTTGTATCCACGGTTTCCCTGGTGAAACGGGTGACATCCAGTCGATGTTTGAATTGTCTGGGATCCCATACTTAGGTTGCGGACCTGAAGCAAGCAGCAATAGCTTTAATAAGATCACCTCAAAGCTTTGGTATGATGCATTAGGCATCAAAAATACGCCATATCTTTTCTTATCAGCAAATAATGATGAGAGCCTTCGTAAAGCCACTTTAGCTTTCGAAAAGTGGGGCAAAGTTTTTGTAAAAGCAGCAAGACAGGGATCATCTGTTGGTTGTTACAGTGTGACTAAAATTGACGAATTGCTTCCTGCAATCAGCAATGCATTTAATTATTCAGAGCAGGTGTTGATTGAAATGTCTGTCACACCACGTGAGCTTGAAGTTGCCGCCTATGAGATGGATGGAAAAATTTATATTTCTAAGCCCGGTGAAGTTATCGCTCCAAATGGCGAGTTCTATACCTACGAAGAAAAGTACAGTTCAGATAGCCACTCCGTTACTGAAATCGAAGCATCGAATTTATCAGAGTCTCAAATAGCTGAGATTCAACAAAGTGCTCTACGCGTATTTACACAGATGAAATTGCGCCATTTGTCACGGATTGATTTTTTCTTAACCTCTGATAATGAAATCTATCTAAATGAAGTCAATACATTTCCTGGAATGACGCCGATATCAATGTTCCCAAAGATGGTTGAACATAATGGGCACACATTTAAAAGTTTCCTAGAATCATGCGTTAGAAACAGTTTAGCCAACTAAATCTGGCGTAGAATATGTTCGCTTCAAGAAGAGGCGAGCATGAATAGCTTAAGTAAAATGCATTGTTTGAAATCGCTCTAATAAGTGCAAAGCACAGTGTGTTATCATCAAATCGCCATGGTCTGTTACCCTGTAACATAAAGTCGATCGTCATGACAAATATTGAATATAATTATACTAATTACTTGATAACTCATAATTAGCAATTATTATTATTTTAATAATGACTATAAAAGATTGAATTTAATGGCTATTACAAATTACAAAGGCTTCAACATACAGTCTGCAAATAACTCTAGTAACGTGTGGCAAGTTAAGATTAAAAACCACGTTCTAACGGGCAGCTTAGTGGCGGTTAAAAAGAGTGTTGATTGGTGGTGTGACACCGCTTCAATTATAGACCCAAAGGAATTTGCTTCAATAGGGCAAAATCATTCAGAGGCTGTTGCTCCAGGTCAAAGTGAAAACTTCAATGGTTATCTGCTGAAGAACGATTCAGGCGAGGCGAATGCTTGGTACTGTATGTTCAATAACCGTCTAATCAAAGGCTCGAAAATCGCAATTCAAAAACATATTGAAGCTTATCTTATTGCAAAGCAGAAAGCTCAACAGCAACAAACAACAGGTCAACGGAAATAAAAGAAAATCATGAGTTTAGTATATTCAACTGATATTGGTCGTATCAAACAGGAAGAAACAAAAGCTGAGCGCCCTAAAGGTGATGGCATTGTACGTATACAGCGTCAAACCAAAGGTCGTAAAGGCAAAGGTGTTTGTATTATTTCAGGCTTGGATCTGGACGATGCGCCATTAAAGCTTTTAGCTGCAGAATTAAAGAAAGTATGTGGCTGTGGCGGTTCTGTGAAAGACGGTACGATTGAGATCCAAGGCGACGCACGTGACAAAATCAAAGCGCACCTTGAGAAAAAAGGCCATACAGTTAAATTGGCCGGTGGCTAATGGTTAAAACCTAATAGCTATATTCAAAATCGAAGATTAAGATATATAGTTATTAGGTATTTTATGGTAAATAGCGTTATTGTTAAATAAGAAACCGTTCATACGTTCATAACACCAGATGGAAAGGTGAGTTGTGATAGCTCAAATAGGTGTAGAAGGAAGTTAGTTTAGCTAGCTAAATATTCTATTTAACATAACACATATAATACGCACTTAAGCATAAGTAGTCTTTAGAGGTAATCTGATGATTTAAATAAGGTTCTGGGAGTTCCACTTCACAATGAAACATTCGCAGAGCGAAGTTATCAATGCTCAGCGGTATCTTACAAGATGTAACGAATTTTGATAATTGTGATAAAACCCGTAGCTGCCGACCAGTTACGAGCTTTATTTTATTTGGTAATTAGTGGTTCTGATTCTGTAAGGACTCTTAGTGCTGATTGGCAATTAGGACATTCAATTTTAGAGAGAAATGCACTACTGAATATCTCATCTTCAAAGAATGGCTTGTAACAAGACGTACACTGATATTTCAAGTCGTCTTGTCTGTTGACCATTAAGATCCCTGTCTTATAAACGATTTTTCTAGAAGGTAAATTCCAAATCATAAATCAAGCTCCAGAGGTGTAATGATTTTCCCGTATTTTTTCAATTCCACAGAACCGAAGTTATTAACGATATAAGAAGAGCTATGAAAGGTATAAAATCCTGCTTCATAAGGTGGCTGACCTTCTTCGAGTTGAATCTTAGTTAACGTTGGAAAACGACCTTGTAGGTACACATAAGCGTCTTGTTCATAAATCGTGCGTGGTGGCTTTCCGTCCTTCCCTGGCATTGTTCGGGATGTGGTTTTAACGTCTTCTTTGAATACTTCAATTTTCAACATGTTGAATTCCTATGCATATGCTTTAAAAGGTAAAATATTAGTTTCTGCTACGACTGGCATCTTGTACCAAGGTGGTATTTCAAGTGGCTGAACCTCGATAATTTCTGAGCGCTTGAGGGTTGGGCACATACGGGATACATCGAATTGCTGACTGATATCTATACCAATGGCTTTTAAGCGAGCTTTGTGTTCATAAAATTGACGGGCTTTTAAAACACTTCTTAAATCTGTTCCGTGCTGCCACATAATTGCGTAACTTTGTGTCGCATTAGCTGCTTGTCGACTCTTAACTACACCTAATGATAAAAGTTGATCTGCAAAAGATTGATGTTCGTCATATGATATCTGTGTTGTTTTCATAGCACTCTCAATATCTTGTAAGTGGTGGTAGAAATCTTGTTCTGTGGTAATGCCGTAAAATTGTAAGTTGTGTCGCTTTAGTAATGCTTGTCTTAAACTGTGCTCTTCTCGAACAACACCGAATGATTCACAATAACCAATAAGCTTGCTCACGTACTCTAATGCCTCTTGTGATACTCCTTCTTTCTTTCGTTGGTCTTTTAGTAAATGCCTCTGTAAATCAACCGCCTTGGCATATAGCTTGTCCATTATCCAAGTTGACCCTTCCCCCCAGTTACAGGTGTTACCATCAGGGTAAAGCTTAGGTTTTCGTCCTCGACCGATTTGCATAGAAGAAAGGCCTCGAATAAAAGAGCGTTCTTTGCCCTTCCCTACAGCTAAATTTCGAGTCCAATCTATCGATGTAATTTCAGCTCCATTACCAATCAATGAGGACGACTTACCATCAGCAGATTGACGATGAGAAAAACGAGTGTTTTTTGTAAACGGAGGCAAATCATATGAGGCTAAAATATGGTTATAAATCGCTACGCACTCACCAAGCGTCCGTACTCCAAAGAGGTTGTCCATACGTTGCCAACGGGACGGGTTTCCTTCAACTCGAACCCGAGTACCATTACATCGAATAGTTAGCTTTGTACTGTATGACCCTTCTAAGATTTTCTGATTAACAGTCGGTGGAAGGCTTTCACCAGTTTCCAATTCAACCCTTTCGATAACATGACGCCCCACAAGAGGAAGGCTTCCCTCATGGTGATCTTGTTGCATGAATAGTTGGTCGATAAAGAACAAATGAAAACCCTGTCAATACTCTTACATGATAAATTTAATTAACTCTACAGAATCAATTATATCGGTAGGGGTAATATATAGGGTTATAATTAATCCCACAAGATCAATGAGCAGGTAAATTTATGTCTATAGGTGAAAATCTAAAGCGCTTACGACGTGATAAAGGATGGACTCAAGGTGAGTTAGCAAAAAATTGCGGCATTCGATTGGGGCAAATTTCAAAAATAGAAAGAAATGATACTGATCCAAAACTAAGTACCATATATGCGATTAGCAAAGCCTTGGAATGCACGCCAAACGCCTTGCTAAGTGATGTATCACAAACAAGTCTAGATGCTTTACTTGCAATCGCTTTAGAGAGAATGCAAAAACTACCAGAGAAAGACAAAAACATATTGTTAGCGATCATAGATAAATACTGTATAGCTAAAAGCATGCAGGATATGGTTGAGCATAACACCATTTTCGGAATATCTATTTTTGATGGAAGAACAGAAGAGATGGATAAAAAATCTATCGAAGACAATAGTAATTAAACTTGGAATTTATGCGGATGTCCGCAGTTAGTTGGGGTGTAACAGTAACCCCAACTCATTTTGTAACACCTGAATAACAATTCAACATATCGAGAGAGCAACGTGGCGCTCCGCTTTCTCCCCGCTTGCTTCTCTCTCACTCTCGACTATTTTCCTTCTCACCGTCCTTGCTCAGTCTTCGCCGTCCTTGTTCGCTGTCAAACGTCGAGTAATCGAGTTTAAACTTTGGGGATCGTTAGTTTTTATTAAAAATTTCAAAAAAAACTCAAAACATAAATAAGTATTAAAAATCAACATTTTAAAGTCAACGGGTGGAGAGTTTGTCTCATAATTATTAGTGAGACAAATATAATTAAAGGGATCTAAAGTTTAGGGGTTTTGACGTACTAAAGGAATAGTATACAATCGAATAATGCTGAATGTTGTTATATTTCAGATACGAGAAAAGCCACAATAAAGTGGCCTTTTTAATCCAACCCTACCACTAGATTGCAGTCTTATCCGTAGGGTTATTAAATATATAGGTACAATATGAAATACTTAGAGATATTGATAATCATCATAGACTTATTAGACAAAGCTCTTGAATTTATCAATCACTTAATAGGTTAACTATTAAACTTTATGTGGGGCTAAGTTAGCGCTAAGCTCCACAATCATCTAATCATCTAATCATTTCAACTGTGTTCAAATGATGTCGGTTTTTCTTTACATTGTCAACGTGTTTACAGCAATCCAATGGAAGATAGCTGCAAGCTTAATGCGCATTATACAATTTATGTTACGGGCTTCGTTGTAAAAGCGATTCTCGTTCTTCGCATGTACGAAACAAGTTCCGACAATGAGCAGTTCTCTCGCCCACCCTTTGATGCACTCAGGCTTGCAGCAAACCACTCAACATAAATCTAGATACATAATACGCACTAGGCTAATCGCTTTTAAGGGGCTTTCTGGGCTATACAGAGATTCTTAACGTTGTTACTGACAAGGTCTTACGTGCATGCTCCATCGCTTGCTGGTCTGTCTCATATGTCTATGGATTTTTACGTTATGGTCAACGTCTGCAACTGACATGAATCAGTCACCAACCAAGAATCTCTCATCAGCAAGTTCATTTACTTCTTGGAAGCCAACAACATTCAACACCATACATTGAACTTGGTCTGTATCATCTCGATAACCGAGCATCTGTACACAGTTCTTGTTGGACTCACTCATGAGCAGCATTTCTTTTAATATCTTTAAGCTGGCGAAGACTTTTTTGTACTGATGGCCGGCAACCACATCAAATATCTCTCAGCTCATGGCAGCTAAAATTAATTGAAGCTGAAAAGATAAATCAATTCAGCTTTCTATTAGATGGTTCAGATAAGTGCCATATAAAGCTAAGCGAACAAATTCTTGAACATCTTCACTGGCCATGTGAGAAAGATCTAAGTTTGAGGATTTGGATGTTCATTAATTCGAACCCAAGCTTTCTTACCTATTAACCCCGTTACCACTTCGACTTCTTTAGAGAGGCGATCTAAATCGGCTGCTCGTTTGAATGGCTTAGCTACGAATGATGGCTATTGATGTTCATCGAAGACGCTGCCAATGGTTTTGAAAAATCATCCTAGCAGAAACACCCACTCAGTTATTCAAAATAGCCCACCAAGACGAGACAGTGTCACTTTAGTTACAGTGTCTCGCAGTCTGAAATATGAGTAATACTCCAACACCAAGAAGTGACACTGTAATTCCTTTTAAGCATAAATCCCTACTACCTATGATAATCCTTTCCCACAAAAGGCTAACAGCACAAATCACTAGTTAGACATCTCAATTGTTTTACTTACATTGGCTTTCGTAATTTAATTACACACCAAGGTGCCATTAATTACCGTTCAGAATAAAATTTCGTTGCAACCTACTGGTTTTAAATGGTTTTTGCTAAGATCGACGATATAACACCAAGCTTTAAGATGATTAGCGTTACGATTAAATAATGCAGATGATTATGCTGCTTTAGGTAAATAAACTCATAAATCAACACTAAAGTGAGTGTTTGAGGTTTTGTTGCTGGAATTGAGTGAAACTACGAATAGAAAATGAGTGTAAGTGTGGGTCTATCAGGGGGGAGAGAAAAAGAGGGTAATGCTACCCTACTCTTTTATTGGTTGGCTTTTTCAGCACGGATTTGTTCAGCAATAATTTTAATTGCTTCTGCTGTGCTCACGCCTTGTTGCATTAACTTTTGGATTTCTTCTACAGCGGCTTGCTGCTCTTGGTGGGATAGTGTTAAGTCGTCAAACATAATCGGCTCCTAAAATTCAGGAGCCGACTATATAAGGTCAATTAATAAGTAGCAAGGAAATTTATTGAAGCACCCATCGCATCTTCATTCGTGTAGCTGGCGGCAACATCAATTTCAAATATATTCAGAGGAGAGATCCCTAAACCAGCGGTAATGGTATCTTCCGTATCTCTCGCTAAGTTCGTCATGTAACCACCACGAATTTGTACTTGGCGGATCAAGTCAATTTCAAAACCAGCCCTTAACATTTGAGTGTTATCATCAAATTGACTGAATCGTTTCTCTTCATTGAGATCATAATCCACACTTACTGTGAAATAGTCAGATACGATCCCAGCCCCAATAGTATACAAAGGTCGCATACTGTACTCATAGCCGATGTCCCAAGTTTTGGAACCTGCTGTATGTTGGTATTTCTTGGTCTCTATATCACGACCCATCAAATTTTTTGCTGCAAAGCCAATACGTACAGGTCCGTAGAACCATAGTGCACCGGCATCGAGATTAAATACTGTCTCAGCCGTTTCATTTTCTCTAACATCACCAATATCATAAGCAGAAAAAGAGGTCGCGTATGAATATGTATAAATACGTTGTAATTTAGGGGAGATCCCAAAAGCAAGGTGCTGATTTAAAAATGTTTGGTATTTAGCAAGCGATATCCCCACTTCCGTCACACCAATGCTCACTGCTTCAACGATACTATTATTTGCTTTAGTGACGCCGTCACCTGCTGCTGTATCAATTCTTGGAGTGACAAAGGTTTCAGTATACGCTTTACCAAAAATATTAGCGGCTATAAATTTATTGGGTATACCAAAAGCAACTACACCACCAAGTTCTAATTTAGCGCTATCCCCATCCATCGCAGTTAGAGCCGCGTCTAATGCGGCAGCATCAGGTGGAATGGCAGCCAGTCCGTCAGCTATTCCATCTATCTGATCCACTAGTTTGTTTTCATCATTATAGGAAATGCCAATACTCGGAAGTATCATACCAGCATCATCATTACGTCTATAAATTGCTGTTAATGCTGGGTTATAGAATGGAGCGGTCAAGTAGGATGCTGAAACGGTACCAACTCCCCCCATTGCGTCACCACGAGCCTCAACTGAATAGTTTGCTGCAACAGCGGGGACGGATGCAAGGGTAATAGAACTGATAAGTATTTTAGTCGAATTTTTCATATTAGTATTTTTTGTTATTTCCCTATTAGGATTAGCGGCACTTCTGCTTAAAACTTTAGTTATTCGCTCCTAGATATATCATAAGTTTTGCTGATAGTCTGAGATTGCTCTATCACAATATTACCTTGCCACCGCTGATGTCTCATTGAGACGGCAAGAACATATCGATTTGGGGGGAAACTTTCAGTGTCTAGTGAGTCAGGATAGTCAGTCTCGTAGCTTTGGCCCCATATTTGAACATATTTTCCATCGACGTCATCATAGAGCGCAGTTTCAAGTGTTGGTAAGGGACAGTAAGGGTTAAGTAGAGCGTCTTTTGAAACTGACCACTTGTCTTTTGATGCCCATCGAACTCGCTGTTTTAGCTTCGAGTTGGTAAAAATCACCCATGAACTCCACTCTTGGCCATCTGAATTTTCTATGTTCAGGCGATATAGCCCTGCTGGTAGTCTGTTAGCTAAATTGTACCTTTGTATATAAGCGTGCTGCTTAGATGTGACATTGTCACGCGACTGACTGTAAAAATCACTGTCTTTTGATATTTTCTTGTCAACCCAGCGCTCTAAATTAATCGTTTTGATGATATTCGGTGAGATTACTTCTACCACCGCTCGATATGAATCTCTACCCGGGCTTTGTATGGTTTGATTGCGAATAATGACAGAGGTAATCCAGTCTGGAAAATTACTTTGTGCTAATGATTTACCACAATCTCGTTCAAGCGATTGATTAAGTAGACCATTTAAATGGGTACTCAGGGTCGATGATTTGTTTTGTTGCCATACCTCTACCAATGAAGTAAACATCGATTTCAAGTCGTCATTCAACAAATTCTGATGGGCATGAGTCAATGGCGTGTTTTCATCAAACCAGTATTCCGCCAACACCACTTTAGGTGCTAGCGAAAAAATCAGAATAAGTGACAATCCAAGTTTCGATATCATCATGCTTTCATTTTATATCCTACACCACGCAATGTTTCTATCTCTAAGCCTGGTAACTTTTGGCGTAGTTGTAGTACATGTGTATCAACGGTTCTAGTGGTTGGGAAATGGTTATAACCCCAAACATGATCAAGCAACTCATCTCGAGTAAACACTCTGCCAAGGTTACTAGCGAGGAAAAGTAAAAGATCAAACTCTGTGCGAGTTAATGTAACGGAGATATCATTGAAAAAAACTTCTCTGGTCGCTTTATCTATAACCAAGTTTTCAGTGGTGACTTTCATTTCATCAACCGCTTCAGATTCTGGTAATCTAAGTTGTGCTCTGATGCGTGCAAATAACTCCGCCTCGGCGAATGGTTTAGTTAGATAGTCGTTAGCCCCTGCATCGAGTCCTGACACTTTGTCTTTAACTGTAACTAAAGCCGTTAACAGTATGACGGGAACATCTTTCGTTTTTTTCCAATTCGCTAAGTGTTGAACAGAATCGCCATCGGGAAGTTGTCTGTCTAAGATAACTAAATCCGCTTTTTCCCAGTACTGTTCGACTTCTGAAATTAATTCAGCATGTAAACACTCATACCCAGCTTGCTCTAAACTTACTAATAGTCCATCCGCTAGATTTTTGTCATCTTCAACGAGTAGCAATGTCTGTTTCACAGGGTATCTCCAAAATAAATGTAGTTGGCGGGCCAATGAGAGTCATTTTCCCTCCCATTCGTCCAACCATAGATTCAACAATTGTTAGGCCTAACCCTAGGCCACTTTTACTTTCGAACGGTTTTCTTAACCTTCGCCAGTCTTTATTCGTTAATGTCCCTTGGTCAATAACTCGAATAACCAAGCGACTGTTATCTGTTGTCACTTCGAGAGTGATGGGTGCTACGCCATATTTCACCGCATTGCGAATTAAATTATCAATGCATGTACCAAGCCAGTAGATATTCACTTTTGCTGCAATATCCTGATTAAAGCTGAGAGTGACAGGCGCTTGCAACTCCTCTACTTTATATTCTAGCCACTCTTGAACTGAGGGAATCCATTCACTTGCAAGAGTTTGGTTATCGGACTGTAAATAATCCTTACTTGCTTCAGCTAATTGCCTTAATCTTCGCGTGTCTTCACATAATTTTCTAAATTCGCCGTAAACAGATTCCGGTAGCTTTTCGAACTCACGTCTAAAGCCTTCCACTGTCATCGATAAGCTAGCAATCGGTGTTCTCAATTCATGTGTCAGAATTTGTAGAACAAGCATCCGACTTTTAAGTTCATTTTTTTTGACATTCCAACGATAGATTGACCATCCAACCACTAGAAATATATTGGCAACGATCAATACGATCATGCTGATACGGAGTACTTCAGAATGATCTTTAACATCCCAACACAAATTACCCCTTTGAACTAAACACGTTGTTGATTCAGAAGATAATTTGTAATTCAGACCTGAGAGTTCAGCATTTTCTTTCCATATCGAGCTATTAAACAAATAATACAGCTCCCCTTTCCTTAGCCATAATTCATCATTTTCGACAAACATACTGGCCCCAGAGATGAGCGATGTGATTGCGTCACTATCCATTTCTTGTAGACGGGTAAGCAGTTCATTGTCTATAGATTGTGGTCGCTCCTGAATATGCATGTATTGCTGTAACGGCTCAAATTGCTCAGGATGATTTTGCACATATCGGGCAGCGTATGTGCCGCCACCAGGGTGAATTAGATTGCTTCGTGAAAACCAACGAGAAGAAAGAGGAGTGCCTTTACACATAGAGCGAGTAAAAACTAAAGGTTCAGTAATTAAAGGACTTAGTGGCAGCTTTCCATTACATGTTTCTGCAAGCCGGTAAAGTTGTTGGATATCTTTAAGTGGGTACTTTGCGGTTTGCGGTAGCATTGACTCAGGAGCTAGAAGTTTTGTCGGATAATCAGACTGTAATACACGTATATCGTAAAATTGAGTAGCAGACTCATAATCAAATTGATCAGCAAAGTTTTCTATTCTTTCAGGCAGGGAATCTGCTAACGCATTTGCAGAAAATAGCGTTAATAATAGTAGTAATGAATAGCTGATTTTTTTTATCAATTTAGTTGCTTTAAACTTCTAAGTGTCATGATTTTAAGTCATTATCTTATAAATCTTGTTATGAGTCCAAATTCATTTTTCTCTCTTATCGATATACAATACTCTCCAATCTCTGAATGCAGTATTAATGATCAAATTGTCGTCTTATCAGTCAGAGAACCACATATGTTTTTGAGGATAAAATGAACAGAAAACAAGAAGCTGCAAAAATATGGAATGAACGTCATGTAGAGCAATTACGCTTCATTAAATTAGTTCTAGAGAATCGAGGGTACAAGCATAACATTGAAAACGAAGAAGAGTTCAATGACACGGTTGGAAAAATAATCTTTCACGATGAGCATCAAGATCATATATGTTATCTAACCGACTCATGTATAACATTTAAAAATTTGGACTTATGCTTAACCTTAGATGAATTCAGTCTCTGGCTTGATTCTTAACTATCAGAATATACTTTAAATTCTGACTAACATTGTTTCATTAGTCTCAGAAGAAAAAAAGGCAGCCTCAATATGGGCTGCCTTTTGCTATTTCTAAAACTGATGCTTAAAAAACTTAGATTACAAGTGTTCTAAGATACTCAGGCATGAAGCTTTCGCATCACCAAACAACATTTGAGTATTATCTTTGAAGAACAATGGGTTTTGTACGCCCGCATAACCGGTATTCATTGAACGTTTAAATACGATAACGTCTTTTGCATTCCATACTTCCAACACTGGCATACCAGCGATTGGGCTGTTTGGATCATCAATAGCCGCAGGGTTAACCGTATCGTTAGCACCGATGACAAGAACGGTATCTGTTTCACCGAAATCATCATTAAGCTCGTCCATTTCCAATACGATATCGTAAGGCACTTTTGCTTCAGCAAGTAGTACGTTCATATGTCCTGGTAAACGTCCAGCAACAGGGTGGATACCAAAGCGAACGTTAACACCTTGTGCACGTAACTTCTCTGTAATTTCATGAACTGGATATTGCGCTTGAGCAACAGCCATGCCATACCCTGGAGTGATAATGACAGACTTAGAGTTTTTCAGCATATCCGCGACATCTTCAGCCGATGTTTCTCTATGCTCACCTTGTTCTTCATCACCAGAGCTCACCGTCACTTCTTGACCAAAGCCACCTGCAATAACACTGATGAATGAGCGGTTCATTGCTTTACACATAATGTAAGAAAGAATCGCACCTGAAGAACCAACGAGTGCACCTGTTACGATCAACAAGTCATTTGCTAGCATGAAACCTGCCGCTGCTGCTGCCCAACCAGAGTATGAGTTAAGCATTGATACAACCACTGGCATATCTGCACCACCGATTGAAGCAACAAGGTGGTAACCGAATACGAATGCAATTAATGTCATCACAATAAGAGCAAACATACTGCCTTCAACATTAACAAAATGGATCATCAACAGCGTTGAAACAACGACAGCGGCTAGATTCATCTTGTGTTTGTGTGGAAGGTTTAGCGCAGATGATGAAATTAATCCGCGTAATTTACAGAAAGCGACAATCGAACCTGTAAATGTAACGGCACCAATAAATACACCAAGGAAGACTTCAACTAAGTGAATGTTTAACATCGCACCAGTTAGTTCGCCATGATCGATATAGCTGTTATAAGCAACCAGTACCGCCGCCATACCAACAAAGCTATGAAGAATTGCCACTAACTCTGGCATTTCTGTCATTTCTACTTTCTTAGCATAGTGGATACCAATACCACCACCGATAACCATAGCAACAAGGATCCAAGCAATACCTGATGAATCAGGGCTAAAGATCGTTGCTATTAAGGCAATAGCCATACCGGTAATACCGTAGTAGTTACCCGCGCGAGCTGATTCCTGCTTTGATAGACCAGCAAGACTCATGATAAAAAGAACTGCAGCAACAATGTAAGCTGCTTGTACTAATCCTGCAGACATCTGTTACTCCTTATTTTTTACGGAACATTTCAAGCATACGTTTCGTGACAGTAAAGCCACCGAAAATATTGATGCTTGCAATCAACACGGCAATAAACGAAAGGAAAGTTACAACGCCACTTCCTTGACCTATTTGTAGCAATGCACCAACAACGATAATGCCTGATATAGCATTGGTTACTGACATAAGTGGTGTATGCAATGAGTGAGAAACATTCCAAACCACGTAGTAACCAACGATACAAGCCAAAACAAATACGGTGAAGTGTGCAAGGAACGCTGCAGGTGCTACTGATGCAATCCAACCGAATGCTCCAATACCAATTGCAAGTGCTGCGATTTTCTTCACAGGAGATGCTGGTTCTTCAACTTTTGCTTCTACTACTGGTTCTTTTGCTTTCGCTTGAGGCTGAGCAGATACCTGAATTGGTGGCGCAGGCCAAGTAACCTCACCTTCTTTTACAACGGTAACGCCACGTAGCACAACATCTTCAAAATCGATGTCGATAGTGCCGTCTTTTTCTTTGCATAGAAGTTTTAAAAGGTTTACTAAGTTAGTGCCGTATAGCTGAGAAGATTGAGTCGGTAGACGACCAACCATATCGGTATAACCAACAATCTTCACACCGTTTTCCGTTGTAATGACTTGGTCTGCTACCGTATATTCACAGTTGCCGCCATTTGCAGCCGCCAAATCGACGATGACACTACCCGCTTTCATACTGTCTACCATCTCTTTGGTAATCAGTTTTGGCGCTGGGCGTCCCGGGATAAGTGCGGTTGTAATAATGATATCAACGTCTTTAGCTTGGTCTGCATAGAGTTCTTCTGCTTTCTTATTAAAAGCTTCAGACATCTCTTTTGCGTAACCATCGCCAGCGCCTGTATCTTCTTGGAAATCAACTTCCAAGAATTCAGCACCCATAGATTGAACTTGCTCTTTTACTTCAGGACGAACGTCAAATGCACGAACAATGGCACCAAGACTACCTGCGGCACCGATGGCTGCTAAGCCCGCAACACCAGCACCAGCAACTAAGACTTTAGCTGGCGGCACTTTACCTGCAGCTGTGATTTGACCAGTGAAGAAACGACCAAATTCATGCGCAGCTTCCACAACAGCACGATAACCCGCAATGTTTGCCATAGAACTCAGCGCATCTAAAGCCTGAGCCCTTGAGATACGAGGAACTGCATCCATCGCCATTACGTTGATGTTTTTGCTTGATAGCTTTTCCATCAATTCCGGATTTTGAGCTGGCCACACGAAGCTGACTAAACTCGCACCATCCTGCATTAATTCAATTTCATCAACACCAGTTGATTCATTAAGTTGCGGTGCATTTACTTTAAGAATAAGTTCAGATTTCCAAACTTCTTCAACTGAAGCAATTGTCGCCCCAGCAGCTTCAAAAGCAGCATCGTCAAAGCTAGCTAATAAACCAGCCTTTGTTTCAACTGTGACTTCAAATCCCAGTTTTAAAAGCTGCTCAACCGTTTTCGGTGTTGCAGCTACTCGCGTTTCACCCGCAAGTATCTCTCTTGGCACACCAATTTGCATAGTTATTCCCTACTATTGGCACAATGAATATTCTGTTTTTATCTAACGACAGCGTTAACTTCAAGTGTTTTGTAATAAAAATACAAAATTTCATTACATATAACCTTAAGTAATCGGTGATTGTCTCTGTTGTTAAGGAAAAAAACAACATTTTAAACACTACACAGAGGTCAAACCACTCCAGAAAATATCACTTTAAAAACAACTGGATAAAGTCGAACTTTGTACATAAAAAAAGCCATAGCATAAACGCTTACGGCTTAAAATAAGGTGATTATCATCAATCTAACGGTAAGTCGCCGTTAAAAGATGTTCTCACCCATTTGATCGATGAACATTTGAGCTTTCTTAAGCATCAACTCATTCGCATCATTTTTGTTTGCTATCACATCTGAACGGATAAAACGGTGAGACTTAAGTTCACCACTGATTTCTTTTGTAATTCGTCCTGCGATTCTATATTGGCCCGACTCGGCTAAAGACTCCTGGTAAATCAAAAATCCTTTGTACTCTACTGCTTCAACCTGCTCTATAGCTTCAGGTTTCTTACTACCGCCAAAAAGCCGCGAAAAAAGTCCCACAACCCTCTCCTTTATTATTCTGTTTTATAATTAAGCAATGGCTTTTCAAACCATTCCAATTCCACATCATCATCTGGATTTGAATGAGTGAAGATTACGGGAACATCAACGTCTCTGTTTTTACGACGGTCGTTTACAACCATACTTTCAGCAGCTATGACAGCCGTTAATGCACTCTCTTTTAATTTCACTAGATCTTTCTCTGGTAAAGCGGATAAAAAATCGATGTCGAAGCGGATATAAACAGGTCTCAATTGACTAAGAGCTAAACAGGCAAGATCAGCCAACTGTTCATTATCATATTTTTCAATGTATGAATCTTCAGCCAAAACGTGGCCAACAAGAGTTTCCATGTAGTTGTGCACATCAACGCTAATTTGCATTGTTTAATCTCCTTGTTGTGTCGATTACATTTTGTAGCGCTTGTTAAAGAGAATATCAACCTGTTAATCATAAAAAGTTAATATTGGTCTCTTTTTGTTCATCATGTCTATTTTCTTCTATTAGTTTAGCAAAAAGCTTGGAAAATCATTAAATAAAAGTATCCTAAGCAATTCTCGTTCATAAGAATTATAGTTTAGGCTAGGTTTTAATCACCAATGACATCTTTTGTGTCTACTAGTATCTTTAGATTCCTTTTCCCGTGGCTTCTTTTATTTATGCTGCTAATTGGAATGAACAATGTAATTTTAGTCACCAGCGCCAATCAAGGCTTTGCTGGGAACTTGCCTTATATCTTATTTGCCATCGCAATTGTTCTTTGCCACACCTTTAAACAAGGTAGGATGGCGATGGTTTCCATTGCTATGCTGATCGCTTATAGCGTCATTCAACTCCGCCTTCAAAGTTCGTTATCCACTGGTACCACATTAATAGAGCTTTCTCTACTGACGGTTCTTCTTCCCGTTGCTTGTCTGTTTGTTCACGCTTTTCAAGATTCTGGTGTGAACTCTAAAGGCGTTGCGATTTTCACATCGACTCTTTTTCTATTTATTGTTTGGGCACAGCTGACTCTTAATCATTTCAATGATGGAGGGTTCGATAATCTCAGTGAGAGTCTTCTATATTCACTGCCTGAATATTCGAAGCTGCCTGTTATTCTCATCCTATATTGTTTTGCGATATCTGGCGCCACCAGCATGATGGTTCTGATTAATAATCGCTCAATAGACGTTGTGGTTTACTCTGCTATTTTACTTTCATCAACCACCTTTATTTTCTTTGATGTTCAGTACATTTCCAGCACCATGTTTTCGCTTTCAGGCATTTTGGTTATTGTTTACGTTATCTCTGCCAGCCATGAGATGGCATTTAATGATCGACTGACTAACATTCCGGGCAGACAAGCTTTTGACCTTGATACTCGACTGCTCGGGCGTAAATTCACTATGGCGATGCTAGATATTGACCATTTCAAAAAATTCAACGACACCTATGGCCATGATACTGGTGATGACGTGTTAAAGCTTGTAGCAAGCCGATTAGCACTTACAGACGGAAATGCAAAAGTGTATCGATATGGCGGAGAAGAGTTCACTCTCGTTTTTAAAGGAAAAACCAAGAAGCAAGCCTTGCCCTATCTCGAAGAGTTACGTGCAGATATCGAAGAGTATGAAATGGTCATTCGAAACAACGACGGAAGACCTGCAAGTGATGATCTCGGCGTACAAAAGCGTGGCAGTGGGAGCAATAAAACTAAAACCGTTACCGTGACGGTTAGTATTGGTGTGTCTGATAGTTCAGTTACACGTAAACACGAAGAAGTGCTAAAGTTTGCGGATCAAGCGTTATACAAAGCAAAGAAAAAGGGCCGCAATCGAGTTTGTGTTTAATGGCAGAATCTTCAATCTTGGTTGAAAAATAGAATGATACTACCGCCCTTCAAATTACTACCATAATTAATATTTAGCCCTATTCCGACATTATCAATTAAGTCTGTTTCAAAAGGTGGGGTCATTAACCACCCGATACTACCTTCATAATAGTGACTTGTGCCAAATGGAGTTGAAGCATCTCCACCAATATCAACTCTACGAATACTGCTGTAAACCGATTGTACGGCTCTTCCCCATTGATCAAAATCGTAAAAAGCCGCTAGGCCGTTACTTACAAACCAGCCTTCAGGATTGCCAATATGACCGTTATTCGCATCCCCCCAGCCGAAACCATAAAAATAGTTTAACCGAGATTTAAACGTCCACTTTCCCCAATCTTTAGGCTGCTCATACTTAAATTCAATATTGGGCTCTATCACCGTAGCCCAGGCACTGGTATTAACAATGACACCATCTACAATGTCTTTGATTGGATCTAACACCTCACTTCCATAGTCATACCGACTTCTATAGTACTGAATATGTGTGCCGATCCCCCAGTTCATGCTCCAATCTTCATTTAGAGCTTGTATATATTCGTATTCAACGCCAAGACCGGCCACAAGCTCTCTATGCCGATCATCGCTATAATTTGAATCTATTTCGACATTTTGATCGACGACAAGAGATGATAAGCGAACCGATATTTGGTGCTTATTAACGGCGTCATCATCACTGAGATCAAAAGTATATGGCAATATCGTCACGGCGATTTTTTTTCGTAAGTTGATCGAATCTTCCGTACCAATATTTTCATTTTTCAAATCAAACCAATCATTTGGATCAAAGTCATGAAAGCCAAACGTTAGAACATCACTATCGGTGAGAATAATCGCTGCGGCAAAATTGCGCTCAAGATCTTTCTGAAATTGGCTTTGAATATTTGAAGCGATAGACGCAAGTGGAAAAAATAGCAAAGAGAAGGCAAAACTACGGGAAATGATTCGGCCCATTAAGATTCCTATTAAATGAAATAATCGAAAGCAGTTGCTTAGTGTTATTTTCAAGTATAGGTCTGAATCTAAAAGATAAAACCCCACAAATTGATTTTTGCGGGGTTATTCTATGAAATGATACCGTTATGACAGTAGGTTTATCAACGCGGAAGTAGCAGCAATAGCAAGAACGCTAGCCCCTAGCTTTTCTTTAAAATTAAATGCTTGTTGCTGCTGCTCTTTTTTTGCCTTTATGAAAAACAATAATCCAGGTACATAAAGGAGTGCAGAGAGAAGTAAATAGTTTAAACCCGATGCATAAAGCAGCCAGACACCATACGCACTCGCGAAGATACCAACATAGAGTAATGAACCTCTATTCCCGGTATCGATGGCCAGCTTCAATGTATAGGCGCCCACAAGAAAATATGGGACAAGAATCATCTCAGAAGCAATGATAAGTAGAGTGTCGTAAGTACTACCAGCAAACATCACGAAGATCAGCGAAAATTGGATGCAAACATTGGTAAACGTCAGTGCTTTATATGGACTACCGCTGTCATTTTTTTTCGCAAATACTTTAGGAAACATTTTATCTTTTGCACCTAAATATGGCGCTTCAGATGCAAGAACGGTCCAACTTAGAAATGCTCCGCATACAGAAATAAGCAAGCCGACACCAATAACTAGTTCACCCCACGGGCCAATGATCTCTGTTAACACTTTCGCCATTGAAGGGTTTTGATACGTCGCTAGCTCTTGTGTGCTGATCACCCCCATAGACAACAAAGTTACAAATACATATATCGTAAGTGCGGTTAACAAACCTAAAATTGTTGCTTTGCCTATATCACCACGCTTTTTAGCTCGACTTGATACAACGACAGCACCTTCAACACCGATGAATACCCAAACCGTAATCAACATGGTACTTTTTACTTGTGCAAGTAAATCATGTTCTGGTCCAAAGCTTACACCAGTAAAATCAAAAACAAAGGTGTCCCATTTAAAGGCAATAGAAGCGCAGAGGATAAACAGAATCAATGGGATAAGTTTAGCGCAAGTGGTAATAACATTGATCAATGCAGCAGTTTGGACTCCGCGTAATACCAATGCATGCACCAGCCATAACAGAATCGAAGATCCAGCAACAGATAACCATGTGTTGCCTGCGCCGAAATAGACGGCATCTGGTTGATCAAATAGCATTCCAAGCGTACTGAAGACAATCACCAGATAGGATACGTTGGCAAGCATCGCACTTAGCCAATAACCCCAAGCAGAGCAAAAACCGACAAAATCACCAAACCCAGCTTGTGCATAACCAAACACACCGCTATCAATATTAGGTTTTAAGTGAGCAAGATGTTGGAAAGAAAGTGCAAGAAATACCATTCCCACACCAGTAATTAACCAGCCAATCATAACCGCTGCAGGGCTTGCGATCGCGGCTACATTTTGAGGTAAGCTGAAAACGCCCGCCCCGATCATCGAGCCAATGACGAGTGCTGTTAGTGAACCCAGCCCCAATTTCTTTTCCATATTAACCTAATTAAAATCTAACTTATGGTGAGATAGCCGAGTATTATGATGACTTATTGAAAAAATGCACGATATAGCTCATGCATTCGACCAATAATTTAGCAAAAAATGCTTTTATTTGAATTTGATCAATTAATCAGAAATCAAAATGAGCCAGTTGAGAACATCTTGGATACTATCTGTACATCAATGTGTCATAACAATGCAACAGACCGAGAGGAAAGCTAATTGACGTTTAGCTTAATACTACCTCTTTTCGTATTTTTGGCTTCAAATAGAGCCTTATCCGCCAGTTGTACCAACTCTTCTAATTCCCATGAGTTAGGCATAATACGCTGATGCTCAATCCCAATGGTTACCGTCACTTTTTCACTGATTGGAGAGTGGGCATGAACTAGGGCGGATTGCTCAAGCTTGTCACTCAGTTTCGATGTTATCTCTTCCACATCATCTAATGTCAGGTGAGTGAAAAACAGTAGGAATTCATCACCACCATAACGAAAACACATTCCATTTTTTCGTTCTACACTTTTTAAACAGTCTGCGATGGTACGTAATGCTTTATCGCCATAAGTATGGCCATAGTGATCATTGAGTTGTTTAAAATAGTCCACATCAATCATAAAGATTGTCGCACTCGCATGATCACGCTTTGCTCTCTCCATTACAGGAGGAACATAATTTTCCAAAGCATGTCTGTTAAACACTTGTGTTAAGTGGTCAGTGTTCGTTAGCTCCTCTAACAATTCCGTTTGCTTACCCAGTAGCTCCAAACTTTTATTTAGCTCAGTGACATTTCTCACGCACCATAAAACTTCCCCTTCAGCAGAGAAAGGTGCAACAACGGCACTGAAATATTGCTTCTCTTTTGGTCCAACAATCTCTTCAAACTGCGTTATATCACTTGGGGAAATGGTGTATTCGATCATTTGTGATTCACCCGATAGCGATACCTGCTCTAAAACCTTAAGGAAGGATTTAGCCAGTGCTGGTTCAAACAGATCAGTTAAGCAAGAGCCTAATAACTTCTGGGCATCGTGATGAAGTTGTTGGCTAGTTCCCCCCCACACATTAAGATACTTCCCTGCTCTATCGATTAAAAAGACAGGCTCAGGTAAAACCGATAGCACTTGACTAATTTGACATAATGAACGGCGACAATTGTGGGGAGGTGCATGCATGAATTAATGGTTCTAAATTTAAAATAGTTTGTTACATTACCAAAACAGTATGCCATTTTATATCTGTATTTTCGGATTTTGAGATATCAAGCACCATTTGTTTGTGTTTATAAAAACACCAAATGATTAGATCTTCTCTATCTAAAACAGCCGACGCTTTAAACCTGTTCGTTCTAAAATACGAGTCGAAATCTCTTCCACAGACATACTTGAAGTATTGATATAGGGGATAGCCTCTCTTCTAAAAAGAGCCTCAACACTGATTAACTCCGTGATGCACTGCTCCGTACTTGCATACTCACTATCAGCGAGTCTATTACCACGTATTTCGGTCAATCGTTCGGCATCAATCGTTAAACCGAACAGCTTATGACGGAAAATCTCGAAGCTTGGCAGCAGTTGAAGTCGTTTTATGTCTTCATCAATAAAGGGGTAATTCACAACGCGCAAACCAAACTGCATTGCCATGTATAAGCTCGTCGGTGTTTTGCCACTGCGAGAAACACCAAGCAAAATAATATCGGCCTCTTCTAAACCACGAAGTGAAATGCCATCGTCATGAGCCAGTGTATATTCAACCGCAGCAATCCGATCAAAATAACCAACTGAATCCTTATTCACACTATGTGAACGTTGTAACTGAGGCTTTGCTTCTAAGTCAAGATCCGCTTCGACTGAAGCCACTACGCGCTCAAGAACATCATAAAAATGAGCATTGGCTTGAAGCAATCTCTCTTTGATCTCAGGAATGACCATAGAGAAAAAGACCAGCGGTGGTGTACCAGAAGTTGAAAATGAGAGTTCGATTTCTTTCAGTAAATCATTCAACTTCTCTTCACTTTCGATGAACGGAAATGTCTGAATATTGGCTTTAAATGGGAATTGAGCCAGTACAGTGTGCCCTAACGTTTCGCAAGTGATGGCCGTTCCGTCAGAAACATAGAACACATCACGACTTTGATATTCTGTTTGCATATTTTATTTAAGTTTTAAAAATTTTTTGAGTAGGATGTACCCATAATAACGAAATCCTACACGGGCATGCTATTACGTCCCCCACAGCTTTTAACATTTGTGAAAATTTTTTAAGCCAATACGTAATCGTTTGCCTTTTTCGCACTTAATGCAATGTTTCGGAGATAGACATGCAAAAGTACACTCTTTGGTTTAATACCCTGTCCATGAACGATGTCGACAAAGTCGGCGGTAAAAACGCTTCACTTGGTGAAATGGTTTCTAATTTATCCAATGCTGGCGTTTCAGTTCCTAACGGTTTTGCTACTACATCGTTTGCCTTCCATCAATTTTTGGAATTTGAACAGCTTAATGACCGAATTTATGCCCTACTCAATGATTTGAATGTTGAAGATATTGACGCTCTGCGTAAGACAGGCGCGACGATTCGACAATGGATTCTGGATGCTCCCTTCCCCGCGGAGTTAGAACATAATATCCGTGAGCATTACGCGACACTGATTGATGGTAATGACGAGCTTTCAGTCGCGGTACGCTCATCCGCAACCGCAGAGGATCTCCCTGATGCCTCGTTCGCTGGTCAACAAGAAACCTTCCTTAATGTCAAAGGCATCGATGCGGTTATTGAAGCGACGAAGCACGTTTATGCTTCGTTATTTAATGACAGGGCTATCTCATATCGTGTGCACCAAGGTTTCGATCACGAAGGCATTGCGCTATCTGCGGGTATTCAACGCATGGTTCGCTCTGACAAAGCCTCATCTGGCGTGATGTTTACACTCGATACCGAATCAGGATTTGATCAAGTCGCCTTCATTACTTCCTCTTGGGGGCTGGGTGAGATGGTCGTTCAAGGCGCAGTGAACCCCGATGAGTTCTATGTTCATAAACCATCCCTTGAAGCCGGTAATCATTCGATCGTCCGCAAGACCTTTGGCTCCAAACTGATCAAAATGATCTACGCCAATAGCCAAGAGATCGGTAAGCAAGTTGAGATCATTGATACAGATGAAGAAGAGCAGAAGCACTTCTCACTGGCCGATCATGAAATTGAAGAGCTTGCGAAACAGGCTTTAATTATTGAAAAACATTACCAGCGTCCAATGGATATTGAATGGGCCAAAGATGGGATTGACGGCAAGATCTACATTGTCCAAGCACGACCAGAAACCGTGTGTTCTCAAAGCGATAAGAATGTTGTCGAGCGTTTCCAATTAAACACGAAAGCAGAAGTCTTGATTGACGGCCGAGCCATTGGGCAACGAATTGGTACTGGCCCTGTACGCTTAGTCTCTTCTTTAGATCAAATGTCACTAGTCCAAGATGGCGATGTGCTGGTCACAGACATGACAGACCCGGACTGGGAGCCGGTAATGAAGAAGGCTTCTGCTATCGTGACCAATCGTGGTGGCCGTACTTGCCATGCTGCGATAATCGCACGCGAACTCGGCATTCCAGCCATTGTTGGTTGTGGTGATGCGACAGAAAAGCTGACAAACGAGCAATCTGTTACAGTGTCATGTTCTGAAGGTGAAACTGGATTTGTCTATCAAGGCGAGTTGAACTTTGAAGTCAAACAGTCAGCATTCAACGAGTTACCATTACTTCCGACTAAAGTCATGATGAATGTTGGAAACCCAGATCGTGCTTTCGACTTTGCTCAATTACCTAACGAAGGTGTCGGCCTCGCGCGTCTAGAGTTTATCATCAACAAAATGATTGGGATCCACCCTAAGGCCCTGCTCAATTTTGATGCACAACCTAAAGAGCTTCAAACTGAGATCACAGAGCGCATTAAAGGCTACAATGATCCAATCGATTTCTATGTTAGTAAGCTTACTGAAGGTATTGCAACCATAGGTGCGGCTTTCTGGCCTAAGCGTGTGATTGTCCGCATGTCTGACTTTAAGTCGAACGAATATAGCAACTTAGTCGGTGGTAAAGATTACGAACCGCACGAAGAGAACCCTATGCTAGGTTTTCGAGGCGCTTCTCGCTACATATCTTCCTCTTTTGAAGACTGTTTTGAACTTGAAACTCAAGCAATCAAGCGTGTACGTAATGAAATGGGCTTAAAGAACGTGGAGATCATGATCCCATTTGTTCGAACGCCAAGCGAAGCGGAATCGGTGATCGACCTATTAGCTAAATTCGGTTTACGACGCGGTCAAGATGGATTAAAAGTCATTATGATGTGCGAACTGCCGTCTAACGCAATACTTGCAGACGAGTTCTTAAAATTCTTTGATGGTTTCTCTATCGGTTCAAATGATATGACGCAATTGGCTCTTGGTTTAGACCGAGATTCAGGCGATGTCGCGCACTTGTTTGATGAACGAGATCCAGCAGTAAAAGCGTTGCTTAAATTGGCCATTGATGCCGCAACCAAAGCAGGAAAATATATTGGTATTTGCGGACAAGGCCCATCTGACCATGACGATTTTGCTCAATGGTTAATGGAGCAAGGCATTAGTTCTGTATCGTTAAACCCAGATACTGTTGTCGATACTTGGCTCAAGCTTGGTAACATTGACCAAAAATAGCGTTCTATAACAAGAATCGTTATTTATAACTGAGCAGATTTATAATTGAGCCGCTCTATAACTAAGTAAAAAAAGCCGATGACATTTTTATGTCATCGGCTTTCTTATTCTTGTCGCTAATGGCTAGTCGCCTTTCACGATTAATCTATTGAGCTATTAACCATAAACCTAGCGTAAGCCGCTGAGAAACTCATGCCTTGTCGCTGGATTGGACTTAAAGATCCCACCTAATGCAGTAGTAGTGGTTTCACTTGTTGCATCCATCACTCCACGTGATTTAACGCAGTAATGCACCGCATCCATCGTTACTGCAACATCTTCTGTCTCAAGCAAGGTTTGCAATGCGACTAGAATCTGTTGTGTCATCCGTTCTTGCACCTGAGGGCGCTGAGCGAAGAAACGTACGATACGATTAATTTTTGATAATCCGATGATTTTTCCACGTGGTATATAAGCCACCGCTGCTTTGCCATCTATTGTGACTAAGTGGTGCTCACACGTGCTGGTTACCGTAATGTCCTTTACTCTAACCATTTCACTAACGTTCATCTTATTCTCGATGACGGTGATTTTTGGAAAGTTTGTGTAGTCTAAACCTGAAAACACTTCATCAACATACATCTTGGCGATGCGTTGAGGCGTCTCCTCTAAACTATCGTCAGTAAGGTCTAGCTCGAGCAGAGACAAGATTTCACGCATATGGTGTTCAATCTTTTCTTTTTTCTCTTCTCGGCTTACATCATTAGGACGCATCGGCGTCTCTAATCCACGGCTTGATAGCGCATCTTTAACCAACAGAGCTGATTCGCTAAGACCTGACATTCGCATTCCTCTTGATTTACCCCTTTTGGATGGCAGACAAGCATACTCGCAATCTTGAATAATTACACCCCTATTTTGGTGAGGGGCATTGCACTGAAGTGATGAATACCAACACCTGTGGAGTATATTGCCAGGGCTAAATTTATGCTAAAGTACTCGGCGATAACACTCTAATAATGACAAGTACCAAAGGATTCTTATATGGGCTGCTGTGACGCTCCGGGCTTAATGCCTATTGAAGACGCGCTAGACAAAATGCTTTCGCGTATCTCTCCTATTCAAACGACCCTACAACTACCTCTTGCTGATGCTTTAGGCTATGTCCTAGCTGAAGACGTTTTATCTCCAATTTTTGTTCCACCTTTTGATAATTCTGCAATGGATGGTTATGCAATAAAACTCGCTGATCTTGAGCGTTCCAATATATTACCGCTTGCTGGTAAATCTTTCGCCGGACTTCCATTTGAAGGTGAATGGCCTGCTGGAACCTGCATCCGTATCATGACAGGCGCAAAAATCCCTGAGGGCTGTGATGCTGTTATCATGCAAGAAAATACCGCAGTAACAGATCTTGGCATTGAAATTAAACAAGAGAACATCAAACCACAAAACAATATTCGCCCTACCGGTGACGACATCAAACAAGGTGACATCGTTCTAGAAAAAGGGGTAAGACTTACTCCACGCGATATCCCAATGATCGCCTCTCTTGGCTTTAGTCATCTAAACGTCATTGCCAAACCTAAAGTGGCTTTTTTCTCTACTGGTGACGAGTTAAAATCATTGGGTGAGACGTTGGAAGATGGTCAAATATACGATAGCAATCGCTACGGTATTAAGCCGCTCATCGAAGGTTTTGGCTGCGAAGCGATTGACCTTGGAATCATTCCAGACTGCCAAGACACGTTACGAGCAACATTTGAAAAAGCACAAAAAATGGCTGATGTGGTTGTCACTTCCGGCGGTGTAAGTGTCGGCGAAGCGGATTACACCAAAGACATACTCGAAGAACTTGGGGAGATCGGCTTTTGGAAACTTGCGATTAAACCGGGCAAGCCTTTTGCTTTTGGCGCTCTAGATGATGCATGGTTCTGTGGGTTGCCAGGAAACCCGGTTTCAGCCATTTTGACCATGTATGTTTTAGTTCAACCTATGCTAGCGAAACTTGCAGGCCATACTCATTGGCAAGCACCTGAATCCATCCCTGCCATTACAAAAACGGCATTCAAAAAAGGCCCGGGCCGAACTGATTACCAACGCGGGATCTACACCATCAAAGATGGCCAATTTGAAGTTGAATCAACAGGCAACCAAAGCTCTGGTGCATTTCGTTCAATGAGTCTTGCTAACTGCTTCGTCGTTATTGAACGTGACAGAGGCAATGTTCAAGTGGGTGAAACCGTTCAGATCCAGCAGTTTAACTCTACGCTTTATTAAGGAATTGAGAGTTGGAAATATTATCTGACCAAGAGATGCTTCGCTACAATCGTCAAATCATCCTCAAACAGTTTGATTTTGATGGACAAGAAGCCCTAAAGCAGAGCTCAATTTTGATCCTTGGTGCTGGTGGCTTAGGTTGTGCCTCTTCTCAATACCTTGCCACTGCGGGGGTTGGAAAAATCACCTTGATTGATGACGATGTCGTTGAACTGTCGAATTTACAACGTCAAGTTCTACACAGTGACGCAGACATTGGTCGTTTGAAAGTCGATTCCGCTAAGGAGACACTTTTAACCCTTAACCCTCATATCATGGTTGATACGGTTTCTGAACGCTTAAACGATGAGCAGCTTAGACAACTTGTGGAATCGCACTCTTTAGTGCTCGACGCAAGTGACAACGTAGCAACTCGAAATCAACTGAACAGACTCTGCTTTGCGACTAAAACACCATTAGTTTCTGGTGCCGCTATTCGTATGGAAGGTCAAATTAGTGTATTCACTTATGATGATGAGAATCAGCCATGCTATCAATGCCTCAGTAGCCTATTTGGAACCGCTGCATTAAGTTGTGTTGAGGCGGGAGTAATGGCTCCTGTTGTCGGAATTATCGGGGCGACTCAAGCGCTAGAAGCCATTAAGGTATTAGCGAACTTTGGCCAGTCGAAGCAAGGAAAGCTATTGATCTTAGATGCGATGTCACTGACATGGCGTGAAATGAAATTATTCAAGCAGCCATCATGTCCGGTATGTAGCAAATAACGTCATCGATCCATCCAGTTTCATGGCTGGTAGCATTACTCCGTCACTCATCATTAAGCCTTAGTCTAATCGCTAAGGCTTTTTTCATATCTCCAATATTGATAATCAAATTGAGAATATAGAAAATATAAAAATAAAAGACATTGAAATCAAAAGGTTAAAAATGGCACGCAACTTGTAATAAGGAGTATACGTTAGAAGGAAAGGAAGATGACATGAGAATACTACCTATTGTTGCTTTATCATTGGCTACCTATGGAGGGGCGGCATTGGCAGCCCCATTCGATACTTGTCCAAGCAAAGCCTATTTATTCCAATCAAACCCAGTTCAAGTGTATGGCTTAAACTTAGTTACTGGTCAATCGACGCTGATACAAAGCGACACAGGCATGGATGTGAACATTAACGGTGTCGGGTTCGATTTTGAAAACCGCTATATCTATGGTTACGACACAACGAATAAACAAATCGTAAGGTTAGGCCACGACTTCCAAGCAGAGATCGTTAACACAGCTAATTTACCCACTGGCCACACTTTTTATGTGGGTGATGTTCACGACCAATATTATTACCTATACCGCACTGGAAAAGGGCTTTTTAGAATTGACTTGCGCCCACTTGAGAGTGATCCAACGGCCATTTTATTAGTAGAGCAGATCTCCTCTTCCGCTAGCCCAAAATTAACGGATTTCGCTTTCCACCCCGGTGATGGTTCTCTATATGGTATCGATAATAACAGCGGCGGTTTATATCGCTTTAATACGTCAACAGGCGCTGAAACTTACATCGGAGATACTGGCGAGCTAGGAACATTTGGAGCGGGTTACTTTGATGTCAACGGTTACTACTACGTATCTCGAAATCAAGATGGACAAGTCTACCGTATTGATTTATCCGACGATGCTCAAATAGCCGCCGGAAATGTCCCTGCGGTTAAATTTGCAGATGGTCCTTCATCTAGTCAAAACGATGGTGCACGTTGTGCAAATGCTCCTGTGATTGATGAAGACTCGACCATCGATTTTGGTGACGCTCCTGATAGCTATCAAACTACGCTTGCCAGTAATGGCCCACGACACCAAATCGATGGTATGACTTGGTTAGGCAACTCAGTACCAGACGGAGAACAAGATGGTTTTGTGTCCCCTTTAAGTGATAACACTTCTGGCAGTAATGATGAAGATGGAATCGGATTTGTTACCGCTCTAGAAACTGGTTTTGACTCCATTATTATTGCCAATGCTTCAATCTCTGGTTACTTGTCTGCATGGATAGACTGGAACCAAGATGGTGATTTCGACGATGAAAACGAGAAGGTATTTTCAGACAAGGAGCTCACTGCTGGCACGAATCAACTGCTGCTGAATGTCGATATCAATGCCCTAAACGGTAACACATGGGCTCGATTTCGTTTCAGTCAACAAACAGGACTTAATTACAACGGAGGCTCTACCTCTGGAGAAGTGGAAGACTATCAAATCAACGTTCTCAATGATGGGGCCACTGCTCGATACTTCCCAAGCGAATTTGGCTACGCGACCCTCGCTTATGAAGATAACTGGCCCTATACCGCAGATTACGATATGAACGACGTCGTCATGTTCTACCACATCACCGAAATTGTTAAAGAGAATAAGGTGGTTAAATCAACCATTAAAGGCCGATTTGCAGCTTATGGCGCAGACTATAAAAATGGATTTGCTGTTAGATTAGCTGGATTGTCTCGCTCTGAGATTGATACGGCTCGAACCTTCCAACAGCATAACGGTGCAATCAATGAAGATAGCGGATTGGAGCTGGATGCCAACGAAGCAATATTTATTATATCGAACGATTTAACGTCTAAGATTTCAACAAATTGCAGTTACTATCGAACCATTAATAGCTGTAAAGACTCCGAAGCTTTTGCTTTCAACTTAAGTATTACATTGAAAGAAGATGCTGATGTCTCTTCTCTTATGGGAATGCCATATGACCCATTCATCTTTGCCTCACCAGGAACCTATCATGGGCAGGGCTTGCCCAATCACCCCGGTCGTAGCTACGAGATACATTTAGCCGACCAGGCCCCAACAGAGAAATTTGATACCGATAACTTAGCCGGCCTTGGTGTCGATGTCAGTGATGAAAGTTCAGGTGTTTACTTTAAGACAGCGTCAAATTTACCTTGGGCGCTACTCATTACCGATGAATGGGAATGGCCGACAGAACGTACCGACCTTGTAACGGCCTATCCGAGTTTTGCCGAGTATGCGCAATCTGGTGGCAGTAAAAACACTGATTGGTTTGAGTCATCAAATGCTATACAAAATAAATACTATCAACCATAAGGGTATCGATTATGAAAAACTTACTGACTGTAACAACGCTAACTCTTATTCTTATGGGATGTGGGGGCGGAGGAGGAGGTGGGGGTGGAAGCTCTGAAGGCGGTAATAGCACCGCCACTCCGGCAGAAAGTACCTTAACGACCTCTGAGCTAATTGTTCCTGATGGGTTTGACTACAACCCAATAGACGATTTTCAGCTCAAGCTTGATTTAAGCAGTGAGACCACACAACGTGCATACGTATCTGTCTACCATCAATTTAGCACCGATAATAGCGCAGCCATACAAGCGAATTATTCAAGTCGCATCGCATCAGCTTCATTGCAAGAAGGTAAAAGCACCATCAACTTTACAGTACCAAATGCAAAAAAAGAGTTGTTAGTCGAAATATGGTTTTATGATGGTTCGCCCCCTAAACAGCAGGTTTTTTCTACCACGAACCGCCAATTAATTTGGTAATCAATTTCATGGGAAGTTGGACAATAGTGCCGCTTCCCTAGTTTTTCTTCCCATTCCCCCCAGTAAATAAGTTATGTTTCTCACATCTAAGCAAAAAATGTCACTTACTACCAAATCAATACTTGCTTCACTATTTTGAATAGCTACCATGGTATCACAAACAGCGTACTGAAAAGCTTCATGAGGTTAAATGGCAGAATTAAAGAAAAACATCTGGACTATGTATACAGTTGTTTTAATTGCGACCATGTTGTTATTCGGAATATTTTGCCACTCTCGTTACCAAGTAATAGAACAGCAAGCGACAAATGATCAAATATTACAGTTAGAGCTTTTTGTTAATTCAACAAACTCGCTTTTAAAGGGTCAAGAAACACTGCTAGAGCTAATGGGACAACAAATAATCTCTCAAGATGATTATACTCGAACCGCCTCATTACAAATTCGTCCCCTCCTTAATAAGTTGCTGGAGTTGCACCCAGCAATAGAAGCTTTTGGCCTTACCAACCCTGAAGGCACTTTCATCGCAGTCAGTTCAAACCTTGAGTTATCTGCGATGCCTAATCTATTAGAGCATAAACCCAGTCATGACGATTTTCTCAATGCTCTCAATAGTAACTCAGTTGTCGTAGGGAAAACTTATGTCGTACCGTCATTAGAAAAGCCTGTCATCCCCATCCGAAAAGCGTTACGAGAGGCATCAGGTGAAGTTAAAGCATTGATGACCGCAGGGCTTAAAATCCAAAGCACAATGGTGCTCAATAATACAAGCCACCTAAACTCATCCAACTCATTGCAATTAGTACGTGAAGATTTGTACCCTCTTTATATCTCTGCGGATAATTATCCAGAAGATTGGTACAAAACCCCCATGCCTATAGAAAATTACCAGTCTGGTATTGCCAAAATAAGCGAAAAGTACGGACTTTCAGAGGCTGAAATCAAGAAATCAGCTCGGTCTTACACCATCAATATCGATTACCCAGGGCAGAGTTTTCTTACTTCCGTCTGCTTTATTCCTGAATTTAACATTTGGGCGATGTCTCAAACCGACCGCAAATTTCTAGAGCAACAATTTTATTCTGAGTTTGTATTCTTATCTTCTGTATTTTTAATGATACAAATTTGTTTCTACACTCTCGTTCGATCTATCGCAAAAAATGACAGAAAAACACGTGAAAAGCTTCTGTATCAGGCAACTCACGATCATTTGACAGGATTGCCAAACCGTCCTTACCTTTCTGACTCTCTTAGTCAATGGCTAGATTTACCAAGCGAAACCTTCTATCTGCTCTACATCGATATCGATAATTTCAAAAGTGTTAACGAAGCTCACGGCCATACTTTTGGTGATAAGATTCTTATCGACATCTCTGAGCGTTTGAAAACATGTGTTACCCCTTCGGATATTTTAATCAGAAAAGTCAGTGATGAATTCATCGTCATGGTTAAAAAGCATAATGTTCAAGACCTACGAAAATTTGCCGACAATATACAAGACAAACTTTCCAAGCCTTACACCATAGATGGTAACCAATTTCTATTAGGCAGCAGTATTGGGATAGCAACTTACCCTGAACACGGTGGGAATTTAGATGAACTGCTAAGAGCCGCAGACATTTCTATGTTTCAGGCTAAAAAAGAACGTAACGCATCGATAATGTTCAACTCGGAAATGCAAGCGCAACACCTTAAAACGATGGCAATTGAACAAAAACTAAGACTGGCCATTGAAAACCAAGAGCTATTCATGGTTTATCAGCCTCAATTTGATATGGAAGGCAACCTATACGGTGTTGAAGCTCTCGTTCGTTGGATTGACACAAAACTCGGATTCGTTCCACCGAACGTTTTCATTCCAATTGCTGAAAAATCTGGGTTAATGCCTAAATTAGGCAAGTTTATTATTGAACGAAGCCTGAGCGATATCAGCCAGTTACCACAAGCAATGTCCAATGATTTAAGGTTGTCACTCAACATTTCAGAGAGACAATTCATGCAAGTTGATTTTGTTCCTCATCTCATGAAATCTTTGAGCTACTCAAAGTTCAATGCGAATAATTTGACCATTGAAATTACAGAAAATCTATTTATTGAAGATCTCGATTATGTAAAACCGATTTGCGAGCAACTGCATCAATTAGGCATTAAGATTTCTCTCGATGATTTTGGTACTGGCTACTCTTCATTAAGTATGCTGAAAGCACTACCGATTGATGAATTGAAAGTCGATAAGAGTTTCATTGATAATATCCATAGTGATCACCAATCTTTGACGATGGTAAAAAACATCATCGCAATTGGGAAAATATTTGAAATGGTCGTTCTCGCTGAAGGCGTTGAAACAAATGACCAAAAGAACGTACTAAAAGAGTGTCAGTGCGATTTACTACAAGGTTATCTCTACTCTAAACCAATCTCACCTGAAGAGCTTAAAGCATTTACCCTAGAAAAAATGAAACAAACTGCACTATAAAATAATGGGAATGATATCGATATCATTCCCTTCTCTCTTAAATGGTGGTTTGATTCATTCTATTGAGCTGCTTTCCTAACGCTTAAAATGATCATGCTCTTATATACTTCATAGTTTTGGATTTAAGAAACATATCTAGGCTCCTGAGCATTTCAGCACGTTAGGATTCAGATCTTTTGCTCTCTTTCATCTGCTCATCTAAATTCAATACGGTCAAAGCATTACTTACGCTAGTTGCAATCACATCAATAACGCCACTTCTCAACGCACCAAGTAGCGCTAATGGTTTACTATTTTCTGCCACAATCGCAATCACTTCCGAGATCGGTCGAAACTCTTCAATACTCAACCCAATAACACGATCACTCATGACCGTATTCGCGGCATTGCCATCAATATTGAAAAAATCGTGCCCTGCAAAATCACCTACAACTCCTTGTTGCAAGCGCGACTGCACCACTTCATCTGGTGTAAACCAGCCGAGATCAACCATGTAGCTATTTTCACTCATGTCACCAATACCAACTAATGCAACATCCGCTTTACGAGCTAAATCTAAAGTCTGCTTAACCGTTCCATTTTGCATGAAGGCCATTTTCTGATCTTTATTCTCCGCATAAGCAGGTGCATAAAGTGTTTCAGATGTACCCCCATATTTTTTCGCTAGTTGTCGGCAGATATGATCAGCGTTGAACATTCCGCCCCGCGGGTGAATACCTCCGATACCACATACGAATTTACAATCCCGCGGTGTTATTACCCCTATATGGTGAGCAACCGATGAAACATTTCTGCCTTGCCCTACTGTTACCACCATTCCGTTTTTTAACGTGCTAGTCAGGTAGTTTGACACCAAACCTGACACTTGGAGACGCTGCTGCTCTTCATTAGGTTGGTCTAATGCGATAAGCGCTCTTTTAACACCAAATCGCTCAATTAGCCTTTGCTCGATTTTGGCACTAAATACAGGGTGATATTTTACCGTAATTTCAACGATCCCTTCATCTCTAGCTTGTTTAAGCATACGGCCAACTTTAGCTCTTGAAATCGAGAATTTTTTTGAAATCTCTTCTTGAGTGGCACCGTCTTGATAGTAAGCTACGGAGATCTCAGTAAGGAGATCGGTATTATCTAAAGAAACATCTTGGCTATTATTACTCATATCCAATTCTCATAAATATTAAAAATGACATACCCAATCACTATCTTTTTAGTGTGTAATTTATAAAAAATAGCATTTGGGTATGGCCTAAAGGTGTTCATATGCTCAGGGGGTAATCATATGTCAACACATTATGGTAATGCAACATTTGCCCATAGCCATTACAAATACTCATACAAATTCTACAGGTACTTGGTTGCCATGCAGCCCTTACAAATACTGGGCAAACGTTTATCTGAGTTGAGCCATGTGAGAGCGATTAAAAATACTTGATTTAAGTCATCATATGTTAGATTCAGTAATTGACTTTATCTCCAGATAAGATAAATATGGACACATCATTTACTCAGTGTTCGAACAAATGCTCAGCGCAATTGTTTAAACCGAAAAATTTTCAAGTTTATTGATGATTCTCTATTAAGCTTAACGAAACTTGAGCTTTATAAATCAACAATTAACTCGCTTTCAAATGCCCTGTTCACTTTACAGTAAAGTGACTAAGCCCAGAGAAATAGGATGATCAACATGAGCAATAAATTAGAGCAACTTCGTAAACTAACCACTGTTGTAGCTGACACTGGTGATATCGAAGCAATTAGCAAATACACTCCAGAAGATGCAACAACTAACCCTTCTCTAATTCTTAAAGCGGCTCAAATTGAAGAGTATGCACCTCTAATCGACGCTTCTATTGAATACGCTAAAGCTCAAAGCTCAGATAAAGCACAACAAGTTCAAGATACTTGTGACATGCTTGCTGTAAACATCGGTAAAGAAATTCTTAAAGTTGTTCCTGGTCGTATCTCAACAGAAGTTGACGCACGTCTTTCTTACGATATGGAAGGCAGTGTTGCTAAAGCTCGTCAGCTTATCAAAATGTACAACGACGCTGGCATCACTAACGATCGCATTCTTATCAAACTTGCTTCTACTTGGGAAGGTATCCGCGCTGCTGAGATCCTAGAGAAAGAAGGCATCAACTGTAACCTAACGCTACTTTTCTCTTTCGCTCAAGCTCGTGCATGTGCTGAAGCTGGCGTATTCCTAATCTCTCCTTTCGTTGGTCGCATCATGGACTGGTACAAAGCGAAAGAAGGTCGTGATTTCGAAGCTTCTGAAGATCCAGGTGTTATCTCTGTAGCTGGTATCTACAACTACTACAAAGAGCACGGCTACAACACTGTTGTTATGGGCGCGAGCTTCCGTAACATCGGCGAAATTCTTGAACTTGCTGGCTGTGACCGCCTAACAATCGCTCCTCAACTTCTTGCTGACCTAGAAGCTGCTGAAGGCGACGTTGTAGAGAAACTAATTGACTCTAACGGTAATAAAGAGCGTCCAGCAGCAATGACTCACGCTGAATTCCTATGGGATCACAACCAAGACCCAATGGCAGTTGAGAAACTAGCTGAAGGTATCCGCAACTTCGCAGTAGACCAAGGTAAACTGGAAGTAATGATTGAAGCTAAGCTTTAATCTTAAAGAATTCAAATGAGAGGAGCAGTTTTGTTCCTCTTTCTTTTACAAACTTAAATTTTCGGATGTACTATGAACCGTAAACCTCTAGCTAACGCTATTCGTGCTCTAAGCATGGACGGTGTACAACAAGCAAACTCTGGCCACCCAGGCGCTCCTATGGGTATGGCTGACATCGCTGAAGTTCTTTGGCGTTCTCACCTAAACCACAACCCAGCAAACCCAGAATGGGCAGATCGCGACCGTTTTATTCTTTCTAACGGCCACGGTTCAATGCTTATTTACTCTCTACTTCACCTTGCTGGTTACGAGTTATCGATTGAAGATCTTAAAAACTTCCGTCAACTACACTCTAAAACGCCAGGTCACCCAGAGTACGGTTACGCACCAGGTATCGAAACAACGACTGGCCCTCTAGGCCAAGGCATTACTAATGCTGTTGGTATGGCAATGGCTGAAAAAGCACTTGCTGCACAGTTCAACAAAGAAGGCCACGACATCGTTGATCACTTCACTTATGCATTCATGGGTGATGGCTGTCTAATGGAAGGTATCTCTCACGAAGCATGTTCTCTAGCAGGCACGCTTGGTCTTGGTAAGCTTGTTGCTTTCTGGGATGACAACGGTATCTCTATCGATGGTGAAGTTGAAGGTTGGTTCTCTGACGATACTCCTAAGCGTTTTGAAGCTTACGGCTGGCATGTAATCCCAGCAGTAGATGGCCACGATGCAGACGCAATCAATGCCGCTATCGAAGCAGCAAAAGCAGAAACAGGTCGCCCTACTCTAATTTGTACTAAAACTATCATCGGTTTTGGTTCTCCAAATAAAGCAGGCACACACGACTGTCACGGCGCACCTCTAGGCCACGACGAAATTAAAGCAGCAAAAGCACAACTTGGTTGGGAGCACGATTCTTTTGAAATTCCGTCGGAAATCTACGCAGAGTGGGATGCGAAAGAAGCAGGCGCAACTAAGGAAGCAGCGTGGAACGAGAAATTTGCAGCTTATGAAGCAGCATACCCTGAGCTGGCAGCTGAATTCAAACGCCGCGTAAATGGCGACCTTCCTGCAGAATGGGAAGAGAAAGCATCAGCAATCATTGCCGATCTTCAAGCTAACCCTGCAAACATCGCATCACGTAAAGCTTCTCAAAATGCTCTAGAAGCGTTTGGTGCAATGCTACCTGAATTCATGGGCGGCTCTGCTGACCTTGCGCCTTCTAACTTGACTATGTGGTCTGGTTCTAAGTCGCTAACAACTGAAGATTTCTCAGGTAACTACATCCATTACGGTGTACGTGAATTCGGTATGACAGCAATCATGAACGGTATTGCTTTGCACGGTGGTTTCGTACCATACGGCGCAACATTCCTAATGTTCATGGAATACGCTCGTAACGCATTGCGTATGTCTGCTCTGATGAAAGTTCAGAACATTCAAGTTTACACGCACGATTCAATCGGCCTAGGTGAAGATGGTCCAACTCACCAACCTGTTGAGCAAGTTGCTTCTCTACGTCTAACTCCAAACATGAGCACATGGCGTCCATGTGACCAAGTTGAGTCAGCGGTTGCTTGGAAACTAGCAATTGAACGTAAAGACGGTCCTACAGCTCTTATCTTCTCTCGTCAAAACCTTGCACAGCAAGAGCGTGATGCAGAGCAGCTAGCAAACATCGCTAAGGGTGGTTACATCCTGAAAGATTGCGCAGGCAAGCCAGAGCTTATCCTTATCGCAACGGGTTCTGAAGTTGAACTTGCAACTGAAGCTTACGCTCAGCTAACGGCTGAAGGTAAGAAAGTTCGCGTTGTTTCAATGCCAGCAACAGATGCATTTGACAAGCAAGATGAAGCTTACCGTGAATCAGTACTTCCTTCGGACGTAACAGCTCGTATCGCTATCGAAGCAGGTATTGCTGACTTCTGGTACAAGTACGTTGGTTTCGGTGGTAAGATCATCGGTATGACAACGTTCGGCGAATCTGCACCTGCTGACCAGCTGTTCAAAATGTTTGGTTTCACTACTGAAAACGTAGTAAACACAGCAAAAGAGCTACTAGCTTAACTCTAATTGTGGCTTAATTAGCAAAGCTGAATAAGCATCATCAAATCCCTACATTGAAAAATGTGGGGATTTTTTATATCGAGAGCACAGCATTTTCTCCTTATTTCTGGGTCTATAGGCACATGCTAAGCATGACATTAGATCTTATGATGTTATCATTTTATTAATAAATATAATTTAATACCAATCACAGTAAGTAGATGGTCATAAAAAGCGCAGGAAAAATGCTTGAGAACAAGGCAGAAATTTTCGATAAGTAGTTATTCTACAATCAAAATTTCTAACGCCGTTATCGAGTATTTTAACAAGCTAGGATGACCAGTTATTTACTACGATTGGTATAAGCGTAGGACACGGAATGCACACTCTTAAACGGTTTTTCTATGAGCTAGCGAAAGAAATACGTGATGTAATTTATACTCTTTCTAAAATAATGATCCCAATTATAATAATTATTAAGATCATCGAAGAGTGTGGTGGCATCATCATATTGAGCGACTTACTGGGTCCTCTGATGAATAACGTTGGGCTGCCAAGCGAGATGGGCCTCGTTTGGGCGACAACACTGCTTACGAATATTTATGCAGGTCTTATTATTCTAGTGAACCTTGATATTCCACTGACTGTGGCACAAAGTTCAATTCTTGGAAGCATGCTTCTTCTCTCCCACTCCCTTCCCATTGAGGGGGCTATTGCTAAAAAAGCGGGGGTCAATTTATGGGTAACGCTAACCATTCGAATTGGTGGTAGCTTATTTTTAGCTTGGCTACTTCACCTCACTTATGATGCAACTGGCGCGTTATCTCAACCCGCTCAAATATTATGGAAGCCTGACATTAACCCCGATACCAGTTATCTCGCATGGAGTATTGATCAAGCCAAGAACTTATTGATGGTTTATGTCGTAATAGCCGCACTTCTTTTCAGTTTGAAAATTCTCAAGTTGCTTGGCATTGAAAAAGTCATGGCACTTCTATTAAAACCATTTTTACGTATTTTAGGTATCAGCAAAGAAGCGACAAACTTAACCATTATTGGCATCACGTTAGGGCTTTCATTCGGTGGTGGCTTGTTGATTAATGAAGCTCAGAAAGGTCATATAAAAGCGAGAGATGTATTTACTTCAATCATGCTGTTGAACCTTTTACACAGCTTGATCGAAGATACGCTGGTCGTTCTATTGATCGGCGCCGATTTCAATACAATTTTCTGGGGACGAATCGTTTTCGCAATCAGTATTATCGCTGTAGTTGCCGCCATTGTGCGCAGACTCAATAGCGGTTTCTGTGAACGATATTTTTACAAAAGTGTTGTACCTAACACTTAGCACTTAGCACTTAGCACTAAACGCTTACAGACCTTATCGTTTGACTTCTGATAATTCTCGAAACCAAAAGAGTCATACCACGGCTCTTTTGGTTTATGTGTTTGAAACACTCTCTTTGTGCTACCCCGCAATCTCCTTTTTAATATGGTGCTTTGTATTAACAACAAAAATGGCAATCACGGCAAATACAAAGGGCAATACGTATAAGTTTAAGTTTTGCCAACCGACTGTCGATTCCAACCAACCACTTAATAGTGCCGTAACCGTTACGCAGCTGAATACAAAAAGTTCATTGAACGCTTGAGCCTTTGCCTTATTTTGCTCTTTATAGGATTGGCTAAATAACCCTGTTGCGGAGATAAACATAAAATTCCAGCCAACACCAAGTAATACCAGCGCTAATCTAAAGTGCCAAATAGATTGTCCATGTAGATTGATCGCGATACAGCCTATAAAGAGCATACCGCCTATCAGGATAATCAGTCGTGGACCATATCGCTCAACTAACTTCCCTGTAAAAAAGGCAGGAACAAACATACCAAGCACATGCCATTCAATTACTCCTGCAGCCTTGGTGAAATTAAACCCACAACCGATCATCGCTAAAGGTGTTGCTGTCATCAAAATATTCATCACAGCATACGCGACCATTGCAGCAAAAACGGCCACCATAAAATTCGGCTGAGTGATGATATCTTTTAAGGGTTCTGACCGAATCGATTGGCTTCTCTCTGCTGGCTTGGGAAATTGAATGGTTTGGAGTAAGAGTAATGCTAAAAAATTCAAAACGATCAATGACGCAAATGCGCCAACATATAATCCATCAGACGACCATTGTTGGGAATAGATCGCGAGGTTAGGACCTAACACTGCTGCCAATACACCACCAGCCATAGAAATTGAGATGGCCCGATGCCGAGCATGCGCATCACACACTTCTATCGCAGCAAAACGGTACAAAGTTCCAAAACCGATGCCAACGCCGAGCAAAAATGTTCCGACACAAAAAATCCAAAATAAATGGTGGTACAAAGAGAATGTCACCAGAGACGCTCCTAAAATACCAACGAGATTACCGATACTAAAACCACGCTTTCTTCCCAACTTACCCATAATCATTGATGCTGGAATCGTTGCAGACATCAAGCCCAGAAATTGCAACGCAACAGGTAGAGTAATCATGCTTGGCGAGGGTGCGATTTGCTGCCCAATAAGACCAATCACCGAGATCAATAAAATATTGCCCGTCATTAATAGAGCTTGGCAAAGTGACAATAGCCACACGTTTCGATTCATTTATGCCGTATCCTTACCTTCAATAATTCGCCTTTAAAAACAATAACCACCATGCTGACGGAGTTATCATTAGATGTCGACATAAATTGTTACTAATATGTTTCTTTATGGAAGGTTTTTAACAGGCAAAAAAAAGCCCCGCCATTTCAGAAATCAAATTCACTGAAAATAAAACAGGGCCTGTGACGGATGTAGAATAATGTTAAACCGTCTCTCCATGAGTCACTGCTTTACGGAGATCTTTGGCACTTGGCCACGTATAAACCAACTCATTGACTTTGTTACCACAAGGCGCATTCCACAGGCGGTCTACCGACTTCTGCCCACCGAGAGATTCATAAAATTCAACTGCTGGGTGGTTTTCAGCCATCACCTCTAAATAAACACCTGAATCTGAAAAGTACTGCTCGATCCACGCTGACATCTCACCCAACAGTTTTGAACCTAACCCACGCCCATGATAATTCTCATCGATATGCAGTGCATCAATGATGGTTCCGCGTTCAAAGTCATGATTACCGAAGGCACAGATGAAGCCACACAACAAACCGCCCTCTTCTATTAGCAAAACATGCTGGTTAAAAGGTGGGTTAATCAACCGCGTTTGCCAGATAACTAAACGGTCATCGAGTACATCATGCTCAAGATACTCATCACCAAGAATCCCTTTGTAATACTGCTTCCAACTCTGAGCGTGAAGCTGAGCAATGCGCTCATAATCCTTATATTCCGCTACTTTTAATTCCATTTAATAGTCCTTATTACCTCAGATACAGCGTTCTATTCACATTTAATACTATTCACCCATCAATTAAAAGCAAAACATTCTAATCACATTTATAACAATCCCATTTGACTTACACGTGTACGCTGATATTCTAGCGTACGCTCGTAAGCTCAAACCATATTGAATGGTAGTAAGCTGTAAAAGAGCACAACTCTATTTTTTGTCGTGACGACGATAATAGTTGTCTAACAAAATGATCATTACTGAATGACTTAACCACTAAGTTATTCTTACCTATATACTGTTACTCACGGAAACTGACACATGGAATCAAGTAAAAAGCCGCCAATTATGTGGCTTAATGTCTTCATTTTCTCTTTTAGTATGCTTCTTGCTGCTGTTGTCGCCCCTTGGTATGGCATGACTTTCGGCTATGGTGTGGAGCATTGGGTTTGGCTGCTCATCTGTTTTTGTTTCTGTAACTTATCCATCACCACAGGGTATCACCGTCTTTGGTCGCACAAAGCGTTTGAATCTCACGCAATCCTACGAGTACTGTTTGCTCTTGGCGGCGCATTTGCCTTGCAAAATAGTGCCTTACACTGGTCTTCTGATCATCGTGTCCATCACAAACACGTTGATAATAATGATAAAGATCCCTACTCTGCAAAACTTGGGTTCTGGTACTCACATATTGGTTGGATGATCCGTAACTACACTGAAGCAAGCTATTTTGACTATGAAAACTGTCGAGATTTGAAAAAAGATAAAGTACTCATGTGGCAACACAAACACTATATTCTTCTTGCTGTTATCATGAACTTTGGCATTCCCATTGCGCTTGGCCTTTTCTATGGCGACGTGTGGGGCATGTTATTAATGGTTGGCGCCGTACGTTTGGTGCTAAATCATCACACCACTTTCTTCATCAACTCTCTTGCTCATATTTGGGGAAGTCAACCTTACACTGATAAAAATACGGCCCGAGATAATGGCTTTCTGGCTTTTCTGACATTTGGTGAGGGCTACCATAATTACCATCATATCTTTGAGAATGATTATCGTAATGGTATTTACTGGTGGCAATATGATCCAACGAAGTGGCTTATCAAATCATGTTCATTGCTTGGCCTTGCGGGAAAACTACGTAAAACACCGCAAGCGAGAATTGAAAAAGCCCGCGCTCAGATGTCATTGAAATTAGCACAAGACAAAATCGCTAACCTTCCAAACAGACAACAGATTTCTGAAAAATTGCAACATGAGTTTGACTTGCTGGTAGAGCAGATGAATGAGTATTACGCGGTAAAAAAACAGTTAATCGAGAATAGAAAAGACAGTGTGGTGAAGAAGTACGAACACTCTCTTCTAAAAGTTCGCTATGAATTGATCCAGAAAAAGTTCGAACAACAGAAACTAAATTGGTCACAAATGGTGGCACAATACGCTTAGTGTACTAGGCAGTTCATTGTTAACTAAAAAACTAAAACGATGCTTTATGTGGCATCGTTTTTTTGCACTATGTCTTAGAGCAAATGCCTTAAAGCAAATCTCTTAACGCCATCTATTTTAAAGCAAATACCTTAAAGTAGATGCCGTACTGGATTAGAGTACTTGCTTGCCCAATTTCAAGGTTGCTGCAATGTTTCGTGCCGTACGGACTAGATTTAATTCTGCTTCTTCAAGTACCTGTGATAAAGGCTGGGGAGAACGAACGGTACCGAATACACAGTCAATGCTACTGTAAAGTGCTTTAACATCTTTACCTAGTGATCCAGCAATGCCAATCACTGGAATCCCCTTATCTTGCGCTCGCTTAGCCACACCATAAGGCGCTTTGCCTTGTAGCGTCTGATCATCCATCTGACCTTCACCAGTAATCACCAAATCGGCATTATCCAATATCAGGTCAAAATCTAATGTGTCTAACACCATTTCAATCCCTGCCTTTATTTGAATATCAAACGCTAAGCTCAGCCCCATCGGAGTGCCTCCAGCAGCGCCGAAGCCGCTTACCGTGAGTGCATTTATCCCATTGACAGATTCTCCACACTTTGCAAATTGCTTTAATGCTAAATCAAGAGCTTGCAGATCATCTTTATTCGCTCCTTTTTGCAGGCCAAAAATGTAACTTGCGCCATTTTTACCACACAGCGGGTTATCAACATCGCAGGCAAGAATAAGCTCTACCTCTGAGCAGCGATGATGTAAGTTGGATAGATCAATGGCTTTGAGATCCTTAAGTGCAATCCCACCGACAGGTAAATCATTACCTGAATCGTCAAGTAAACGACCTCCTAGAGCTTGTAAAATGCCAGCGCCGCCATCATTCGTCGCACTGCCACCTAAGCCTAGAATGATCTTATCGACCCCTTGATCTAGAGCTTCTTTAATCACTATGCCAGTACCATATGTGCTCGCATCTCTGATATTGCGCTTTTCAGGAGCAATGATATCGATACCAGAAGCAGCAGCGACTTCAATTAATGCAGTCTTACCCATTTTATCTTTGAGTATTGCCCACATCACAGTGACTTCATTGCCAAGAGCATCCGTTGCTTTGCTGTACTGCTTATCTCCTGTTAATGCTTGAAGAAGTGCTTCTACCGTCCCTTCCCCCCCATCGGCAAGAGGAACTTTTACATATTCAGCATTAGGCAATTCCTGACAAAATCCGCGCTGAATCGCATCCGCAACCGACATAGCATCAAGTGATTCTTTAAATGAGTCAGGAGCAATTACTATTTTCATTTGGAGTCTCTATAATCCGGTGGTATTTGGGCTAAGGGATACTGTGATTAAAATGGTAAACGCAACAAGATAGCGCCCTAAAATTATTCTTACTTGCGAACTGAACAAAACATAATACAAAAACCACTATAGCTATACTTTTTCATACAGATCCTTTTGCATAGAGATCTAAGCTGCTCATGTTGGGGGAATGTATCCGATGATTTTTTAAATAGAATATTGTTTTTGAGTACATCTGAAACTTATTCACGTCAAACGATTAAAAATGCACCTTATTTTCAAAACGAAACAAAATACACTCACCATATTTCCTGAAAAGTCTCACATTCCTACCAAAGCATAACCTTTATATCGTACTTATTTTAATGGTGTTGCCGTCGACACTTATAACCCTTTAGGGCTATAACATAGTTTATCTGCACATCAAAGCGATCTATGCACGATATTAGCCACTACAGAATCAACTTCAATCAACTAACAATTAACACATTTGCTACATAAATAGCCTTTCTAATTAATATGTAAATTATTATTTGTTTTAGATCATACCAGCATCAAGTTGATGTCGTGCTACAGCTCTATTTTCTGTACATTCTCAGTCATAAACTGAAACACTTTCTTATACTTTTATTCATTTAACGGGGATTTCTATGTTAGAACTCTTAATCGGTTTGGTAATAACCATTGCAGTGGGATATTTCATTGTAAAAGGTTACAAAGCAGCAGGTGTCTTACTTACTGCTGGTATTTCTCTTTTACTTATCACTGGCCTGCTTGGTCATAATGTTTTACCTGCAAAAGTTGCATCAACAGGCAATGTGATCACTGACTCTCTAGAGTTCGTAAAATACATGCTTAAATACCGTGGCGGCGGCTTAGGTATGCAAATCATGCTTCTTTGTGGTTTTGCTTCATACATGACTCACATGGGCGCAAACAATGTTGTAGTTAAACAATTTTCTAAGCCTCTGTCTTTCATCAAGTCACCTTACGTATTACTAGTAGCAGCTTACATTGTGGCATGTCTAATGTCTCTTGCAGTAAGTTCAGCGACTGGTCTAGGTGTATTGTTAATGGCAACGCTATTCCCAATGATGGTTGCAATGGGTATCTCTCGCCCTGCTGCGGTTGCGGTTTGTGCTTCTCCAGCGGCAATCATTCTTTCACCAACTTCTGGTGATGTTGTTATTGCAGCAGAAAAATCAGGAATGGCACTAGACGTATTCGCAGTTCAAACGGTACTACCAGTTTCATTCGCAGCAATTGCTGTAATGGCTGCTGCCGCTTTCTTCTGGAATAAATACCTAGATAAGAAAGAAAATACACCAATGGAAAAAATTGATGTATCTGAAATTGAAGCGAATGCACCTGCTTTCTACGCAGCACTGCCTTTCCTTCCAATCTTCGGTGTTTTCTTGTTTAACGGTCGTACCATCCCTGGTCTATCTTTAGACATCTACACTATCGTTGTTGGTTCAATCTTTATTGGCGCACTAGTTGATTTCGTTGTTAACCGTTTCGATGGCAAGAAAACACTAGAAGATCTAGATTCTTGCTACGAAGGCATGGCTGACGCTTTCAAAGGCGTTGTAATGCTTTTAGTTGCGGCTGGTGTATTTGCACAAGGTCTGATGTCTATCGGTGCAATTGATAACCTTATCGGCCTTGCTGAAGCAGCTGGTGCTGGTGGTTTCGCTCTAATGCTACTACTAACAGGTCTAACTGTTGCAGCCGCTATCGCTACAGGTTCTGGTAACGCGCCATTCTACGCATTCGTAGAACTTGCACCTTCACTTGCAGCTAAAATGGGACTGAACCCTGCGTTCTTAATCATCCCTATGCTACAAGCGTCTAACCTTGGTCGTACAATTTCACCAGTATCTGGTGTTATCGTTGCAACGTCTGGTATGGCTAAAATCAGCCCATTCGAAGTAGTTAAACGTACTTCTGTTCCTGTGATTGCAGGTCTTGTAACGGTTGTTATCGGCACTGTAGTTCTAGTACCTATGTTTGCTTAATCGTTAAAAATTAGAGACAAACAATCTATTAATAAAAATGCCATTCGCTTTTCAGTGAATGGCATTTTTTATACGTTTTAAAAAATGATTGTTTATGTTCCAAGTATTTGCATTGGCAGTTGCAATAAGGCATCACCAGTAGAAGCAAAGTACCAAATAATTCCAATTAACCCAGCAACTAAGCCCGTGTACCATACAAAAGAAACGATTTGAGCGTATCGATCAAGTGGCAACAAATGGCTACGATGACGTTGTTTCCATTCAAATAATATCTCGACACTTCCCATAATCAGAAGAAAACCAAACAGAGTTAAACCAAGCTGGTAGCTTAAAATAATCCCAGCTACAGCCGCTAACGCACATAGCCCAATACCCAACTTGCTGTTCATTGAAAAACTGATGCTTTTGAGGATATGTCCTCCGTCTAATGGCAATATCGGTAAGAGATTGAATAAGTTAAGCAACGCGTTAAATACTGCCAAACCTGCAAAAAACATCTCTCCGGTTACCCAGTAGATCACCACAAGAATAAACGAAAGAATCAAACCAAAAAATGGCCCCATTATTGAGATAACAACGTCTTGCCAGCGAGTATTGATTTTTTCGTCACTCAGAGCGAGACCACCTAAAAATGGGATCAAATAGATCCCTTTCGTTTTCATACCGAAGTATTTCATTGCTCGAATATGCCCATACTCATGAAACATCAAGCAAGCAATGAGTGATAAAGCAAACTGGACAGAGAACAACCATGAATACGCGGCTAAACTTGCAGATGCTAAAACAACCTTAATCAATTTCGCACTCTTTAGCCCTTTCATCGCCAAAGAAGCCAAGCCAATCAAACTAAAACGTTTTTCTGCTTTGGGTTTCACTTGAGGCACTTGTGATTCTATATCTTTCGCATTTCGGCTTCCTTGAGTGACGACTTGCTCATTCACAAGCGCCGTATATTCGATAACAAACGGCTGCCATACGAGATCAACATTAAGCTCGCACTGCAATAAATCTTCACCACGACTTAAGCTAAATTGATGAGTACGGTTCTCTTCTTGATCTGCTGTTGCATCCAACTGTGAGACCAAATGATCATCCCAAAAAAGTTGTTGCCACCCAGCCATTGAGCCCTCTAAGCGCAATGGTTTTCCAAGAAATTCGATTGCAAGTAATTCCAAATTTATACCCAGCATGTTTTCAAACAGAAGTGGCGCGATTATGCCGACTTACCTTTAGCGGGTAAAGGTTTAGCCATGACTTTGGTCATTGGGCTTCTCATTTTGAGCCTTTTGGATGTGTGCAATGAATTCAAAATGCAACATTCATCACTAATTATAACGAAGATGAATGAAACACGGCTGGTCTAACCTTTAGCTCCCCCTCTATACAATTGAATTAAAAAGATTAATCTATCGAAAATCACAAATATCGATAATGAATTTCATAAAATTAGACTTAAAACTTTGACAAAACAGCAAACAAAGAATTAACATTTGATTTACATAAGTGCAGTATTTGCACTAAATGGATGAAATTATAAAAACTATAAACTTACTAATTCATACCCTAGGAGGGTCAAGGATGAACATGAAGCACTGCTCTCTGCTGACAGTTTCAATATTGTTAGCGTGTAATGCGAATGCCGCTGGTTTCCAAGTTGCCGAACATTCAGCTTCTGGTCTAGGTCGTGCATTTTCTGGTGAAGGCGCGGTTGCAGACAACGCAAGCGTACTCGCTCGTAACCCGGCAGCCATGACACTTTTTGAAACAGCACAATTTTCTGGCGCTCTTTCCATCGTTGACCCTGAGGTTGATGTATACGACGTAACGAATGATCAACATTCAAAAGACGTTGCTCCTATGCAAATCGTCCCTGCCACTTACTATATCAGCCCGATAAATGAATCTTGGGCATGGGGCTTTGCCATGTTTACCACTTATGGTGTTGCAACGGATTATCCTGATGATATTTATACAGGAGATATGGCTGGCGATACCTCACTGCTTTCCGTAAACCTTAACCCGAATATTGCTTATCGATTCAATGACCAATGGAGCTTTGGTGCTGGAGTTAACCTTGTTTATGCAGAGGCAGAACTGACTCGCCATGAAGGCGTATTATCTGGCATTATCGGTGGTTCTCCTACAGACAAACTTATTGGAATGACAGGGGAAACTTTCGCATTTGGATGGAATGTTGGGGCCTTATATGAACTTGATGAAGACAACCGCTTTGGTATCGGATATCGCTCGGCTGTTGATCTCGATTTTGATGATGGCAAATTCAAAAGCTATGACTCTGGAAAGGCATCAGAACCGCAAGTAACGGGCAGACTTCAGATTAGCTTACCTTCCATTCTAGAGCTTTCAGCATTTCATCAACTCAATGAACAGTGGGCAATTCACTACAGCTGGCAACGTACTGATTGGAGTACCTTCACTGAACTGAAAGCTACTAGTGATAAATGTAATGACAACGGTGTCGCTGGGCAATGTTTCTACAAGCCTGAGAAATATGATGACAATAACCGTTACTCCTTTGGCGCAACTTATCAGTTAAATACTGAATGGACTCTTAGAGCTGGCATCGCGTTTGATGAGCAAGCAGGTGAAGCAACTCTAAGTATCCCAGACAGTGATCGTTACTGGTACAGTGCTGGCTTCACATATGCTATCAACCCAGAAATGAGTGTCGATGCTGGTTTGGCTATTGTACAGAGCAAAGGCGGCACATTTTATGAGAAGAATGCTTTAGGCGAAAATATAGAGTTTGATGCAGATGCTATCGCTTATTTATCTGCTATCCAATTTAATTACAGCTTTAAGTAGTCTAGGAGTTTCTAAAATGAACAATATTTTTAAATTATCACTTGTATGCTCTGCAGTACTACTTTCAGGTTGTGGCGACAATACTGAAAGCTCAGGGGCCGCAACCCTTCCTGTATATGAGCAATATATTCAAGATTCACTTGCACAGCCTACTTCCATTAAGTTTACATTAAGCGGCAAGAATGCTTCAGTTCCTCTACCAAGCTTTGCTCTAATGGATACGACCGATGGATCTCTAGCTATCCCGACAAGTGGAAATGATTCGCTAACAAACCCTCTTGCGGCGATGAATACTGCCGACGGCTTCTCAACTACTATGCCAGCAGTTTTAAGCTTTGAAGGCGCAAGCTTCACTACTGGTTTTTTAACATCCGGCGTTTATGTTTTAGAATTGACCGATGGCCTAACAGGAAGCCCTGGAGTTAAGGCACCTTTAACATTAGGGGTTGACTATAATGTATTAGCTAAAGACAACTCACTAACTATCATTTTCACAAAAGATCTTAATGAAGATAGTGACTATATCTTCTCTGTCACGAATGAAGTCTTAGATTCTAATGGTGAAGCCGTTGGTATGTCAGACAGTTACGCTGCCTTAAAATCGACGAAGAAAATTTATACCGCAGGTTCCATTGCTCAAGCTCAGAAAGTAACCCAAGGCGTAGAAGGTATATTTGCTCAGTCTGGCGTAGTTGCGGATCCTACAACCATCATTTACTCAAGTTGGTTTACTACTCAATCTGTTGGTGATTCACTTTTTGCAACAAAAGCAGCAACAGCAACAGGGTTTAGTGACCCTGCTGGTTTGAACAGTGTCTGGAAAGGCAGTGCCAATCCAAATAGCATTGATTTAACGACAGCTTATGGAATGGTATTTAACCCTGTAACCGCTTCATTTACTGATGCTCTCGATGCTGATACGGACTTTGATAAATATATTGGTGAAGATGATGCAGATAAAATTACAGAACAGAAAAATGCAATCAAAGCGATGTATGCTGCATCTGTAACTAACACCACGATAAATGTCGATGTGTCGCAAGGTTATGTTCAACTACCGCACTATTTAGAGAAAAGTACAACACAATGGAATTCCCAACCATTTGAATCTGGCATGCCAAGTTTGGCAAAAGTATCGAATGCATTAAACGATTCGGCCGAAAGTACAAATATGGCCACTCAGTTAGCGGCGGCTGGTATTGATTATACGATGCTTGCAACAAGCCAAACTGAACAGCTAAAATTAGTTGGATTAAATCTAAAATTGGTTGATGGCACGCCTCTTGATAGCGAAAGGCTCATAACTAAATACTCTCCAGTGCCACAAGTAAAATCATTAGAAGCCGTTGAATTCTTGTTGTTTACACCTAATGGTTCAGATCCTAGCAATGTCGTTATCTATCAGCATGGTATTACTTCTGCGAAAGAAAATGCTTACGCGTTTGCTTACAACCTTGCTCAAGCTGGATTGGCAGTTCTAGCCATTGATTTGCCCATTCACGGTACGCGTAGTCTGGACGACCAACGTTCAGCAAACAAAGATACTCTTGCTTATTTAAACTTAAGCAATTTGCCTGTTGCACGAGATAATGTTCGTCAGAGTGCATTAGACGTTATGGGTCTTCGCGCTTCACTATTAGCATCATATAAAGCAGGCATGCTAGGGGCATCTCCACTAAAAGGTTTTTCTCCAACATCAGAAGTTAAATTCCTTGGGCACTCACTCGGTGGGATTGTTGGTACGACAGCCGTGGCTGCATCCAACCGTACTTTAGGAAGCGCAACGGCAGATGCTCTTTACACCTTCAGTGCTGCGGCTATTGAAAATTCGGGAGGTCAAATATCGAACCTGCTTCTTGGTTCTACGGAATTTGGACCACAAATCAAACATAATGTTGCTTTAGGAGCATCTGAAGCTTATTCCGGTTTTGCTGCGGCTACATGTGGTAGCTTAACGGATAAAGCATGTTACGAAGCATTTGAGTCAAACGCGACACCAGAACAACTTGCAGCCATGTCCTCTGCGTTCCAACAGTTCGCGTACGCAGCTCAAACTGTTTTAGATACGGTTGATCCATATACTAACGCCAGCCACCTTCTTTCATCTGGTGACCCGGTGTTACCTATCTATATGGGGCAGGTTAAAGATGATGATACCGTTCCAAATACCGTTCCAAATGCGCCATTTGCAGGTACAACACCTTTAGCAATGAAGTTGAATCTAATTGACTTTGATTCATCGGCTACAACACCGAATGGAGGCAAAGACTTTGTTAAGTTCGGAGATGTTGCCGCTCACAGTACATTTGTTAGCCCTAAAGACGATACGACACCAATGCCTTTAGATTTAGCTCATCATGCTGGTATGCAAGCACAGTTAGTTGATTTCATGTTAGATAATAATCTTGATGCGGTAGACAACTCAAATTCGATTTTAGAATAATCTAAATTGAGCCCATAGACTAAAATGCCAGCTTAACCGCTGGCATTTTTATTCATCACTCTTCATATTTCTATCTTTTTACTTGCCACGTAACGACTTATTTACCAATCAGAATACAAATGGTTTACTTCCTCAAAATTAATCCAGATAGAATACCGTACGGACCCTATCTTTATTTCCTATAACGTGGATAATAGCGCGGTTATTAATTCATACTAATTGTGAGTCTACTATGTCTTCTGAAGCAACCATGCTTGAACGCTGCCAATCTAAATGTGAACTATGTTCTGCTGATACTCAACTTACCGCATACGCTGTACCACCACACAGCTACGTAACAGTTGATCACGGCATCATGGTTTGTGAAAAGTGTCTTAGCGAGATCGACGACCCACAAGATATCAACCACTGGCGTTGTCTGAACGACAGTATGTGGAGCCAAGAAGCACCGGTTCAAGTAATGGCTTGGCGTCAATTGACTCGTCTAAATGCTGAAGGTTGGGCTCAAGATCTACTAGACATGATGTATCTTGAAGAAGAGACTTCAGTTTGGGCACAGATCGGCATGTCAGCTGATGACAAACCATTCGATATTAACGGCGTTGAGCTTAAAAAAGGTGACGACGTAACAGTAACGAAAGATCTTCCAGTGAAAGGAACCAACCAAGTAATCAAGCAAGGTACGGTTATCCGTGGCATCAGCATTGGTGACGATCCTAAGCTTGTTTCTGGTAAAGCGAACGGCGGTCAATCTATGTATGTTATCGCTGAGTTCTGTCGTAAGAAGTAATTCTTAACGCTTCTCGATAAAAAAGGCGCTGATTAGCGCCTTTTTTATTATTTACTATTAAATTCCCCGGCGACGGTTTGCACAGGAAGGTATGACCCCTCTTTCGTTAGCCATACTGCAACCGCATCTGCGCTTTCTGGTATTGTCTGAAGCTCAAATTGCCACTCCTTTTGACCATACTGCTGCAACTTATCCAGAACAACAAAGTGATGATCGAGTAACTTTCCTCTATTCTCACCCGCTTTAACTTGCGTTACTTCATCAAGCGCAAGAACCACCAAATTAGCTGTGTAGGCATCAGTGCCGCTATAAACCAATTTAAAACGATTCCCTTCCCTATTCAAAGTCAATAGACCTCTGTTGTTTGTCGAGGGAGAAGGCAAGGTTTTCTTTCCCCAATGAAAGAAACCGCGCCACTCGTTGCCATCGACAACAAAACCTGGGGTATAGACACTGTCAACGACGCCATAAGCTTTATACAACCGTTGTTTTTGACTAAAGGCAGGATTAGCAAATTTATCTTTCCACCCCAGGTAGTCCCAGTAATCGACGTGATAGGCGACTGGGATCACTGAGTTCCATAATTTAGAAGAATGACGAAATTCACCAATGTAACGATCGGCAGGAGGACAACTTGAACATCCTTCCGATGTAAATAGCTCAATCAATTGAGCCGGAGGCCCAGAATGTTGCCATGTTTGAGCTGCGCTAGGAAAAGTAACAAGAGAGGTAAGAGTTAATAACAGAAATCTCTTCATCTAAACGATACCTTAAGTGAAAACCTATCTACACAGACCTGAGTTGATTCTTTTTTATTTCACTCAATACAAAAACGCCGACTACTAAGTAGTCGGCGTTTCTTTTTAATTCGTTTATCTATGAAACGGTAAAACTAGAAGCTTTAAAGCAATTAACGGTAGATACCGATATCTTTTTGCATGTGACCAGATAGGTTACTTGCATAGTAAGTGCTTTCTACTTGTTCTTTACCAAACATAATATCGACAATGTGCGCAATCAATCCTTTGAAGTTAACCGAGTAGGTTTTCTTATCCATAGAGATAGGTGTCGCGATTGTTTCGATGTTCATTGCGTGTGCCATGATTGCCTCTCTATTTAAATTTTGTTGAAATGGTTTCGTTTCGTTGAGAAGAATATTAAGCCATTTTTTGATGTGTAAAAAATGACAAAATTTGACTTTTCAGATTAGTTTTACTAATCAAACATTATTTTAACATGTTCAATTATTAACCATGACTAAACCGTGCATAGTTAATCGGAAATTGTATTATTAGCTGCATATTTCGTTCAGTTAGCAACCAAACCACAATTCAAGTTAACATTTAGATCACATGTTGTTTTTTCTCGACTCACTCTTTATTAATTTAATATTAGAGTTTTTGATTAGTTATTCTGTCTGATAACTCACAGCAATCTTCGTGGTGTGATTCCCGTCGAAACATTGAAGCTATGACTGCCGTTGTCATGACCAGTAAGAGTACCAACAGCGAGATGTAGGTCGGTATTTCCCACGCCGATCCTACCAACATCATTTTAATACCGATAAAAACCATGATGATCGACAACGCTGGCTTTAGATAAACAAATTTATCCATCATCCCCTGCAGTACGAAATACAGAGATCGTAATCCTAGTAGAGCAAAAACATTCGCAGCAAGCACCAAGAAAGGTTCTCTTGTGACAGCAAAGATTGCTGGTATAGAGTCCAGTGCAAACATCACATCCATTACAGCAATAACGCCAATAACAATCAGCATAGGGGTAACAAACCACTGCCCTTGCTGTTTCATGAACAGTGCATTTCCTTTAAAGTCATCCGTCACTTTGGCAAATTTTCTGATCAATTTTTCTGGATATGGGTTTACTTCACTTTCACTTTTATCTCGCGCAAGTTGTATCCCAGTGCCAATCAAAAACACTGCGAAGACATAGAGTAACCAATGGTACTGAGCTAACAGCTGAGCCCCAACCGCGATCATTACCGCTCTTAGTATCAATGCCCCTACCACACCCCACAGCAACGCTCTCGGGCGCAAATGCTGAGGTACCTTGTATTGAGCAAAAATAATCGCGAATACAAATAGGTTATCGACACTCAACGATTTCTCTAACAAATAACCTGTCAGGAATGAGATGGTCGCTTTTTCTGATGAGTAGCTACTGTGAGGTGCATAGTAGTCCCAGAAAAAATAGATACTTCCGGCAAATACGAGCGCAAGAGCAAACCATACCACACTCCATAATGCCGCTTTTTTAATGGTGATCTTGCCGCCCTTGGTTTGCCATATATCGAGCGAGATCAAGATAACCGTCATGACAGCAAAGCCGCAATAGATCATAAAGCTAGGGTGTTGAGATAGTGAACCAGACGTAGTGCTGATTGATGATGTGAGTTCTACTGGATTCATGAATCCTCCAAAAACGGAAGATCATAAGAATAGGTGACCTTCCGCATACAAAAACCACCGAATCATAGTGATCGGCATTGAATGCGTTGGTCTCGTTGGAATGAAGCAACTTAGTTGAAACTTAGTTGATTGTCTTCACTCTTATTTACCGGATAAGCTTTCACTTAACGAGATGACGATAAATAAGCTTGCGCTAACTACTCCCCAAACACGGCAAATGATAAGCCTCTTCTTGTTAAGTGTCTATTTGATATTTTCATAGTATGGATAAAAATATTTATCGTTGCGACAAATCTATCAAGGTCAGTTTATGTGACAAATTTTGATCCCAAACTAAGCTGAGCCACAAATTCAAATCTTGATCCAACTGTTCACATGCTTCCATTAATTGCTCTTGCCATCGAGCTGGATACGATTGTACCAAAGATTACAATCTCGTAATTTCTTCATCAGGTTTAAGAACCTGAAGCGCATTCTGACTTCGTGGGTTCGGTTATAAGTAGCTAGAGGTCTTTATTAGTGCAGCCCCAATCCCCCCCCCCGTAGAAACAGGTATTTTATTAGTTCAATCATGCTAAAGAATAAACACAGATTCTATCGGTATGTCAGTTTCGTTCACCGTTTACTTTCCAAGCCTTAGTAACCAACTATGTGCATAATGTGGGTTCACTAACAGATTTCCTGAATTTTTCTTTATAAATTATAAAATTAGCTAGCAAAACATCGTTCTATGTATTTTACTTAAAAGAGTGCAACCAAGACTCACGGATGAGAAAAATGGCTAACAAAAAAAACGTCGAAACAAACAAAAAAGATACAAAAACCAAAAATAAGAAAAATAACGAGTTAGAACAAAAGAAAACGACACAAAAAAAGAAGCTTAGACTACATTCGCACCTAAAGGTTAATATCCCACTTTTTCAATCACTCATGATGATCTTGCCATCATTGGCTAAACACGCTGCTGCCGAGAGTATAGACAATTCCAGCGGTGCTGCAGATCAAGTAACCGCAAATAGCGTTACAAAAAAAGACGTCACCGATGACCATACACAAACGGACTCATCAGCGGTTATTCATCAAGAGGCTCAAACTAGTAAAAGTGACGTAAACTCGAACCATGCAAGTCATGCCCCCCATGGTTCGAGTTTTCACTTGGTTCCTTCTCATCATTTGTCGACGCTTTCTCACCCGCAAGTCCATTACATTCCTTCGGTATCGATGCCGACTATCTCCTCAGGAAGTAACGGCCAGCCGACTCATTCAAATGCGCCTACGGCACCCGCTTTACCCGTAACCTTCATACCAGAAATCATAAAAGGTACGTACGGAGAGCTTCATGTTGATGCAAATGGTCAATACACATTTGTATTGAATCCAAATTCTCCTCAATACATCCTTTTAAATCAGCAGCAACCAGGTACTGACCACTTTGCGTTACATCTATCTAATGGCTCGAGCATCATTGTTCAGATACCGGTAACAGGTAAGCAAGACACGCCAAGTATTTCTGGAGACCTAACAGGCGTCGTGACAGAAGATCATAATATTGATTCACAAGGCTTGTTACATGCGAACGGCAAAATTGATGTCATAGACCCTGACCAAAGTGAAAGTTCGGTTACACCGGAAGTTATCTCAGGTAAATATGGTTCATTAACTATCGATGCTGATGGACACTGGCAATATCAAGTTGATAACTCTCTTTCGAATGTTCAAGCGTTAACCGCAGCCACTTCATTGCATGAAAGCTTCACAATTCACACCAAAGATGGCACACCACAAACGATCGATATGACGATTGGCGGGAACGACGACAATGCAGTCGTCACTGGGTTAGATACTGGGAATTTGATCGAAGACTCAACATTACACGCTCATGGACAATTATCGGTTTCTGATCCGGATTTAAACCAAGATCACTTTCAATCCGAACAACTTCAAGGTCACTGGGGCAGCCTATCCATTCAACCAGACGGTTCTTGGACTTACGATTTAGACAACACCAATCCGAAAGTACAGTCATTATCAAAAGGCTCCACAGTCACAGACATCATCACTGTTCACTCTGCTGACGGCACGCCACACCAAATTACGTTAACAATCAATGGCACCAACGATGCGGCCACGGTTAGTGCGGCAACCGTTGCTGTGGATGAAACCGATACGGCTATCTCGACTTCAGGCACGCTAACTAGCACAGATGTCGACAACCCGGACAATGCGTTTACCGCGGCTTCACTTACTGGCACCAACGGTGACCTGACTATTGATGCTAATGGTCATTGGGTCTTCACAGCCAACAGCGCGTTTAACCAATTAAACGTTGGCGATAAGGTCGAAGAAACCTTCACGGTGTCGTCGGTTGATGGCACACCGTCCGCTATCAAGGTGACAATTAACGGTACTAACGACAGCGCTACTGTCAGCAGTGCGACCGTCGCCATCGATGAGACTGATAAAGCGGTAACGACATCAGGAACGTTGACCAGTACTGACGTGGATAATCCAGACAATGCGTTTACGCCGGATTCGATTACTGGCACCAACGGCAACCTCACCATTGGTGCTCATGGCCAATGGACCTTCACTGCCAACAGCGCGTTTAATCAGTTGAATGTGGGCGATAAGGTCGAAGAAACCTTCACGGTGTTGTCTATTGATGGAACACCGTCAACCATCAAAGTCACGATCAATGGCACCAATGATGCGGCCACGGTTAGCTCTGCAACGGTCAGTGTGGATGAAACAAACAAAGTAGTATCAACGTCAGGTACGTTAATCAGCACCGATGTGGATAATCCAGATAATGCGTTTACGCCCGGTTCCATCTCAGGCACCAATGGCGACTTAACCATCGATGCCAATGGCCATTGGACATTCACCGCCAACAGCGCGTTTAATCAATTGAACGTCGGCGATAAGGTCGAAGAGACCTTCACTGTCTCGTCCATCGATGGCACACCATCGACCATCAAAGTCACGCTCAATGGTACTAATGACAAAGCCACTGTTAGCAGTGCGACCGT